>JAGCVH010000048.1 GCA_017962495.1 Bacteroidaceae bacterium | reverse complement strand
CTGCCCCTACGGACGCCAAGCCGACTTGCACGGATTCCCCTTGAAGATTACCGAGATAGCAGCCACCCTCGAAGGCACTTGCTTCGTCACTCGGCAGGCCGTAAGCAAAGTGGCTTACATCCGTCGCACCAAGGCGGCCCTGCGCAAGGCTTTCGAGTATTCCTTGCAAGGCAAGGGCAGCAGTCTTGTCGAGATTGTAAGTACATGCAGTTCGGGATGGAAGATGACGCCCGAGGAGGCCAACGAGTGGATGGAAGACCGCATGTTTGGATACTATCATCTGGGAGACCTGAAGGACGTGAAGAGTTGATAGATAATAGTTAATAGTTTAGAGATAATAGTTAATAGTTTAGAGATAATAGTTAAGTGAAACACGAGATAATTATAGCGGGATTTGGCGGACAAGGAGTGCTTTCCATGGGAAAGATATTGGCGTATGCAGCACTGTTCGAGGACAAGGAGGTTACATGGATGCCTTCGTATGGTCCAGAACAGCGTGGAGGAACGGCGAATGTTACTGTTATCATCAGCGACGAACGCATCTCCTCCCCCATCCTGAGCCAGTACGACACAGCCGTCATCCTCAACCAGCCGTCACTCGACAAGTTCGAGCAAAGTGTGAAACCTGGTGGCATACTCATCTACGACCCTTATGGCATCAGCAACCCGCCAAAGCGTAAGGACATTCGCATTTTCCGCATCAACGCTATGGACACGGTGGCAGAGATGGATAATGTGAAAGCCTACAACATGCTGGTCCTCGGCGGTATGCTTGAAGCCAACCCAGTCGTGAAGTCTGAGAATATAGTGAAGGCGCTTCGCAAGACGCTTCCTCCACGCCACCAAGACCTGATTCCCCTCAACGAGGCTGCCCTCGAGAAAGGTCACGAAGTTATTGAAGAAATAAAAGCTGAATGAGACGTCTGCTCTTCATAGCCCTGCTCGTAGTTTGTTCCCTTTCCGGAAGGGGACAGATGCCTCTTCGTATGAATTCCGATGCCCAATCGACTTCTACTTCAGGACAGGGAGGTAGCAGCAGAAGGAGTTCATCGTCAGGTCGTGAATCATGGGGCAGAGACACTACGGACAACGACGATGGTTTCATAGTACCCATAGGGGTGACGCAATGGACGGTCGACGAGCGTCTGGGAAGCATTATCCCTGCCGAGAACAACGACACGGTGGTTCACAATTTCCAATGGTACAACGAGACCAGCGGATATAATGGAGAATACAACATCCTCGGCAATCTGGGTTCGCCACGCCTGAGTCGCATCTTCCTCCATCGCGATGACAGCAATCCGCAACTCTTCCTCCAGCCTTTCGACTTCCTGATTGGAGGACTTCGCGACTTCCGTTTCTCCAACACCCTCTCGCCCATGACCAACCTTGCCTACCACAAAGTGGGAAATCGCACCAACGGACAAGAGCGAGTACACGCCTATTTCGCCTCAAACATCAACAAGGATGCGGGCATAGGCATGAAGTTCGACTACATCTACGGACGCGGATACTACAACAATCAGGCTAACAGCCAATTCGGAGGCAACCTCTTTGGCTATTATCTGGGCGACCGCTACAATATGCACACCTACGTCAATTTCAACCACCTGAAGATGGCGGAAAACGGAGGCATAGAGAACGACCACTATATCACCCAGCCTGAAGCCTACAAGAACGTAAGTTCGAAGGACATCCCCACCCTGCTTGGCGAGACGTGGAACCGCAACGAGAACCAAGACTTCTTCCTGACCCATCGCTTCAACATGGGATTTGAGGATGAGATAGTGATTCCCGACAGCCTTAAGCCTCAGATGCCAGGCGAAAGGGAACTTCTCAGTCGTCTTCCCGATAGCCTGCGTCAGGTGGTCTCTGCCGACTCTTTAAGGCGAGCCGTAGTACTCGACAGCCTCCAGCTGCAATGGCTCTCCGAACAGCCTGTCATCACGGAATTCGTCCCCGTCTCAAGCATCATCCACACCATACGGGTCAACAACCTGCGACACACCTATTACAGCCACGCCACACCTGAGAACTACTACACCCAACTCTACTATGGCGACCTGTCGAACGTGAAGGACCGCACTCGTGGACTTAGCATTAAGAACACCGTCGGACTTGCCCTTCGCGAAGGCTTTAAGAAATGGGTTCAGATGGGAATGACAGCCTTTGCCACTCACGAATTCACCGCTCTCACCATGCCTTGGCTTGATGCCGACAGCGTGGGACGGAGGCGATATATCGAACAGAACCTGTTTGTGGGAGGCGAGATAAGCCGCCAGCAGAGCGACTTCCTGCATTACAACGTCAGTGGAGAGTTTGCCGTCGTTGGCGATGATGTTGGCGATTTCAGTGTCGATGGCGACATAGAGGCGGCAATACCCTTCTCGAGTCGCGACACCCTGCAGGTGGAAGTCAACGGCACCATTAGCGACAAACAGCCCAATCCCTTGCTCGAACACTACCACAGCCAGTTCGTCTGGTGGGACAAGGAGTTGTCGAAGGAATTCCGAGCAGGCGTCAGTGGCACCATCTCCCTGCCTCGCATAGGCACAGCGATAGAGGTAGGTTTCCAGAACCTCAAGAACTACACCTATCTGGCAATGCAGAACACCTTCCGAGGCGAAGACATAGCACTTGCCACACCCGAGCAGTTCAGCCACGATGTTGCCGTTCGCCAGTCCTCAAGCCACATACAGGTGTTCTCCGTCACCTTGCGTCAGAACATTAAGGCAGGTCCCTTCCATTGGGACAACGACGTCACCTATCAGACCAGCAGCAACTCTCTGGCTCTGCCACTCCCGAAGATATCACTTTACAGCAACCTCTACCTCCAGTTCCGCATTGCCAAGGTGCTGAATGTGCAGTTGGGTGGCGACTTGCGTTATTTCACCCGATACTATGCACCCGACTATTCGCCTGCCATCCAGCAGTTTGCCATACAGGATGCTGAGTACCCACGTGTGAAAATCGGCAACTACCCCATTGTGAACGTCTATGCCAACCTTCACATCAAACACTGCCGCATCTACGTTGCCATGAATCACGTCAACGCAGGTTCGGGTCGCATGTTCTGGGCGCCTCACTACCCCATGGACCCTCGCACATTCCACTTCGGAGTGTCGTGGAACTTCTTTAATTGATTTCTGCTGTAGCAGGCTTTGCCTCTTCGCTCTTCATGGCTCCCCATCGATAAAGGATGGGGTAAAGGAATACTACGTTACACACAAACGACCCCAAGAACATTAGTGCCATAGCTATGTAGCGCCATACAGGCATGCTCGTAGGAAGGGAAGCCGCATCCCCCATCACAGTGGCCTTCATAGCCAAGAGGTCGACAATCTGGATGACTCCCGTAGGCAAGACAAATATCAAGGCGAAAAGGATAGAGGAAACTCCTGCCGCGAAGACGACACAGAAAGTTCCGGAAACAGGACGGATTCCCCACTTGGCCGATGTTATGCTCTTGAGAAGCGACGTGTCATCATAGACATAAGGCAAGACCATGTGGAGGAGTACGACCAGCATGTAGAAAACTATCACCATATACAGTAGGAAGTTCACTATAGTCAGCCCTACGGCCCAGACAGGTGACAACCCCCAATGGCGAATGACAGCGGCCAGGCCCATCGTCATTCCGACATTAATAACTGCAATCACGACACTGAGGACGATGAGCAGCAGGGCAAAGACTATCATGCGCCACGTCATGCGTCCGATTCCACGCCACTCGCGCCAGGCAGGAGTGTTGGGAATGAAGCCCATTTCCGTCAGTTGGCGCTGTCGCCAGATGATGCCTCCGTGCATGACTGCGTCCATGAGTCCCAGCAACAAGAGCAAGCCCATAGGTGCCAATGCCCGCAGGCAGATGCCGACGGTTGGCGTTGTGGTAAGAGCCGCGAGAGTGCCGTCGAACAACTGTCCGAAGAACAGCTTCGTCCACCATATCAATAAGGCTGGAGCCACCAGCGAGAAGACTATCAGCAAAGGCCACAATCCCCTCAGCGAAGCCCCCATATATTCGAAGGAAGCACTCAAGCCGTCACTCATGCATTCCCACACCGAGCGGGCTTTAACAATCTCAGTTTTCTTTATTTCCGTAGTTTCCATACCGCAAAGGTAGTAAAAATTCGTAATTCATCGTGCATTATGCATGTTTTAATGTCAATTAATTCTTAATTCTTCATTCTTCATTCTTAATTTTTTGTTATCTTTGCATTCATGAAACAGATAAAATGGGGATTCATAGGATGCGGTGAAGTCACAGAGAAGAAGTCTGGTCCCGCCTTCTCGCTCGTACCAGGCTCAAGTGTGATAGCCGTCATGAGTCGCAATCTCGACAAGGTGCGCTCCTATGCCCAACGCCATCACATCCCCCGTTGGTACACCGATGCACAAGCCCTCATCGACGATCCTGATGTCGATGCCGTGTACATCGCCACTCCACCCTCGTCACACGCCACCTATGCCATCATGTCGATGCGTTCGGGCAAGCCCTGCTATGTGGAGAAACCGCTGGCGTCGTCGTACACCGACTGCCAACGCATCAATCACATATCCGAGCAGACGGGAGTTCCCTGTTTCGTGGCCTATTACCGCCGCCTGCTCCCCTATTTCCAACGCGTCAAGGAACTCGTGCAGTCTGGAGCCATAGGCAAGCCTCTCAACGTGCAGGTGCGCTTTGCCGTTCCTCCGCGCGACCTCGACTACAATCGCGACAATCTGCCTTGGCGTGTCCAGCGCGACATAGCAGGCGGAGGATACTTCTACGACCTTGCGCCTCACCAGATCGACTTGCTGCAGGAGATGTTTGGTCCCATCACGCGGGCTCACGGCTACTCCTGCAACCTTGGCGGACTCTATCAGACTGAGGACACCGTGTCGGCGTGCTTCCAGTTCCCCGGCGGCTTGCCAGGTTCGGGCTCGTGGTGTTTCATGGCCCACGATTCGGCTCGCAAGGACCGCATAGCCATCTCTGGCGACAAGGGTCGTCTCCTGTTCTCCGTCTTCACGTACGAACCCATCGTGCTGTTTACCGAGGAAGGGCGTCAGGAGTTCCAGATACCCAATCCCGAGCACGTGCAACTGCCCCTCATCCAGAGTGTGGTTCGCCACCTCCAGGGCCTCGAGGTCTGCACCTGCGACAGTCGCTCCGCCACCACCGTCAACTGGGTGATGGACCGCATACTGAATAAGTAATGACTCTCCCCCAGCCCTCCCTACAATAAGGGAAGGGAAGAAAGCCCCCTCTGACTCCCCCGAAGGGGAGAAGAGTAGAAGAAAGGCGTTGTACATAAAAAAATTGTACATAAATGGCAAATGGCAAATGGCAAATGGTAAATGGTAAATGGTAAATAGTAAATGGTAAATAGTAAATGGCACGATGAAATACGGATTCGACAACGACAAGTACATTCGCATACAGAGCGAACATATCAAGGAACGCATAGCCCAGTTCAAGGGTAAACTATACCTGGAATTGGGAGGCAAACTCTTCGACGACCACCACGCCAGCCGCGTGCTACCCGGCTTCCAGCCCGACAGCAAACTGCGCATGCTGAAGCAACTGGCCAACGACGCCGAGATACTTATCGTCATCAGCGCCCTTGACATCGAGAAAAACAAAGTGCGACAGGACCTCGGCATCACCTACGACGAGGATGTGCTGCGACTGCGCAACGAGTTCATCAACCGCGGATTCACCGTCAGCAGCGTCGTTGTCACACACTACAACGGACAGAAGTCGGCCGACCTCTACCGCCAGCGCCTCGAACACATGGGCATCAAGGTCTATTACCACAACACCATCGAAGGCTACCCCAACAACGTGGCACTCATCGACTCCGACGAAGGCTTCGGCAAGGACGACTACGTGGAGACCACCCATCCGCTGGTCATCGTCACAGCCCCAGGCCCCGGCAGCGGCAAGATGGCAGTATGCCTGAGCCAGCTCTACAACGAACACAAGCGCGGCATAGAAGCCGGATACGCCAAGTTCGAGACCTTCCCCGTCTGGAGCCTACCCCTGAAACACCCCGTCAACATAGCCTACGAGGCAGCAACGGCCGACCTCAACGACGTGAACATGATCGACCCCTTCCACATGGAAGCCTACGGCAAGGTAGCCATCAACTACAACCGCGACGTCGAGATATTCCCCGTCCTCAACGCCATCTTCGAAGGCATCTACGGACACTGCCCCTACAAGTCGCCCACCGACATGGGAGTCAACATGGTGGGATTCTGCATCTCCGACGACGAAGCCTGCTGCGAAGCCTCGAAGCAGGAAATCATACGCCGCTACTACACCGCCCTCAACAAGCTGGCCGAAGGCGCCGTCAACGAAGGCGAAATCAACAAAATCTCCCTGCTCATGCAGCAGTCGAAAATCACCACCGACTACCGCCGTTGCACCCAAGCCGCCAAGGCGCGCAAGGAGAAGAGCGACGTACCCTGCAGCGCCATCGAACTCAACGACGGCACACTCATCGACGCCTCCAGCAGCCCACTCCTCGGCACCTGCGCCTCCCTGCTCCTCAACGCCACAAAATACCTCGCAGGCATCGACCACGGGCTGAAACTCATTCCGCAGGACCTCATCGAACCCATACAAAAGACCAAGACCGAATACCTCGGAGGCAAGAACCCACGCCTCCACACCGACGAAGTCCTCGTAGCCCTGAGCGTCCTCTCCCAGCACGATGTCAACTGCCGCCGAGCCCTCGCCATGCTGCCCGAACTGCGCGGCTGTCAGGCCCACTCCACCGTCATGGTGAGCGAAGTCGACTACAAGATCTTCACCAAACTCGGCATCGGCCTCACCTGCGACCCGGTGAAAAAGGGGTAAGCCCAGCAAGCTGGGAATTAAAAATTAAAAATTAAAAATAATAGACGACCGCATCATAGCAAAGGTATGGGTTGACGACACCCATGTGTATGCCGAGACGAAGGACGGCAGACAGGCCAGTTACGCCTTCAGCGAATGGCCTCGCCTGGCCAATGCCACCGACGAGCAGCGTCGCGACTTCTACCTCTCCAATGGTGGTATCCACTGGCCTCAGATTGACGAGGACCTCGGTTTCGACGGCATGTTTCAGGACAATGGCCTCTTCTATGCCGCAGAGCCGGCAGGCCCAGCATACAATTAAAGATATCTTAGATAAACACAAAATCGGGAGGCCAGTGAGGTCTCCCGATTTTGATTTTTGCTGATGTTACAAAGCAATCTGATATTCGTCAGACACAGAGAATTGATTATAGACAGTTCCAGAGGGAATGACTGCCTCGCCACCCTTCTTTGCAAGAATCGCAAGGCAGGGAAGCAGCAGACCCAGCCCGAGGCCAAGTCCCAGGCCCAGTGCCTTTCCACGTTTGCTTTCGCCCTGTTCGCTGACAGACCCTGCAAGATTGATTTGTTGTCCATCGACGCTGGTTGTGGACAGGTTACTCAATATGATGATGCCTGGTTTGCCTACACCCTTGGCCTTTTGACAATCTGTATTCACGTTCACGCGCGTACCTTTTTTAATTAGCACAGAGCCATCTGCTGCTTTCACATCGCCATCTACAACTGCATCAAGCGTTCCACCAGTCTTACTGTTCATTTCCGACATAGTGCGGATGTAAACGACCGTGCCGCGTGTGAGTGGTGCCGAGGCAAAAATAGACAAATTCAGCACTGCAAGTGCCATGAAGGTGCAAAATAATTTTTTCATAATAGTATTTTTTAAGTTAGTATATGTATACAAAAAGAGGCGCAGACCTTCGCCATACGCCTCTGAGGTTCACCACAAACCCGAACATAATACGGAAAAGCCCACGCCCAAGCGTTTGGCTCAATCCATGTTCGGTTTGCTCTCTTTGTTTGAGGTGGTGATTTCAAAGGCAATCGAGCAAATATGTCTGCATTCCTGCGGCAATCGCACTGCGCTTGCGTAATGCAATGGAGCAAGAATACGATGCAAAGATAGTACAAAGCGAGCGAACTTCCAATTTTTTGGCAGACTTTTCTTTTTTCCTTTTAGGAAACATTCCTTTGGCACGGGAGTTGTAGCGAGAATTGATGAATGATTTTTCATGAAAAACATGACATTTTATGTTGTACTCAACGATAGTCCAGAGGGACGAGACTGGTTTTAACCAGATATATGATGCTGCGCGTGAGTTTGAAGAGGAAAACGTGCTGGAGGCGCTTCTGACCTGTAAGTTTGACATGAAGAAGGTTAACCAGACGCTCAACCTTGTCCGCATATACCAGAATAGGCTCAACATAGAGTCGATGGATCTGGTGGAGTTCTCGGAGAACTTCATCGAGCAGTATGCCACCGACCACAACGAGTGCTTTCGGGTTGCCGAAAAGCTAATCCGCCGTATCGGTACCACCATCACCGGCAGCATGAAGATATTCCGCAAGTTCTGTCCTCGTGTTCATCGCAAGATTGACGGCACGGGGAATGTTGTTTTTGTTCTTGATTACTCGCGACTTACCTTCAGGCAGTACCATGGCCAGTTCTTTGGCCCTGAGGTCTATAACGAGGCGGTGCAGACGCTACTCCACGAGCTGACGTCCTTCTTCTATCATCTTGTCGCGACGCTGAAGGTTTGCAAGGACATGATTCATAAGGAGGAAGAAGTTCGGGGAGACTTCCAGCAGCTGAAGTATATCTATGAAAAGAGTTGTCATGAGGTGCTTAGCTCCGTTCGCGACGTGTTCGACACTTTTGGGCAGGTGAAGTTGATTTCCGATGAGGAATTGGCTGAACGCCGTAGGAATGCGCGTCCTTTGAAGGAAAGGCTGGCCAAGGACTATCACGCTCACGACAGGCAATGGATGAAGCGCGAGGCCTACATTTATCAGGCTACTTCAGGCCGGCAGTATGGACTGGACGAAAAGGCGTCTGTCTTATGGAAGAATAATCCCGAATGGGGAAAAAAGGTCTGCAACCTGATTCCGAAACTCGACACGCTGAACATCCCCTACAAGCACAGCAAGAAGGCTGAGTCGATGGGTAAGAAGGGTACTTTCGATGCTCGTGAAATGGTTAATCTACTCAAATGGAGCGGTGTGAGCAGGATGAGTCCTGACGGAAAGGAAGTGCTGGACGAAGTCAACGAGAGACAGTTCTACCTCTATCTGCAAGAACAGTACACAGGCGATTATCTGTTCCCCTCCTGGCAGGCTGTTTGCCGAGAGAGAAAGTTCCTTAATAATGAAGGGGTTTCTCAGCGGTGGTTGGCGCAGAAATTTGCCGAACGAATACCCAAAGAGTAGGACTTTGCCTGAGTTTTACCACAAAAGTTTTGACAGATTATAAAAAATAATCTGTCTTTTTTTATGCTTTTTGGCGTTTGCCGTAAACATATTCCGACTAAGTTTTTACAAGCACGCTTAATTCTGTAAAAACTCTTAACCTTAATTCGTGACACGAGCTTTCCCCGTCGTAAAAAGTGTTTTACAATAGTGCGTAAACGCCTGTAATTGAGGAATTTATCCGTAAAACCATATCCCCTATTTTCCTTTGCACCCTCATGATATTGCCGTAACTTTGCATTGGATTCCAAGGGAAGAAAGCCCCAGCGTGGCTCCCGCCAGTCTCGGTAAGCATCTGGCCATAGGACTGGAAACGCTACAGATGTTCACTTCCTAAAAAATAATAAGAAAATGGAAGCTTTGAACAAATTTTCAGGAACAGCCAACCATGAAGGTTGGAACCGCAACACAGACTTCTGTGTGGATGTGAAAACGCTACTCCGTAGCGACAAGTGTGCCAAGATTGGCAAGAGTTATCAGGGTGTGCTCAGGCGCGATTCGGAGGCACAGGTGGAGGAGTTTCACTATTGTGACCCTCACTACACCTTCGTAGAGACTAGGCCCACGCCGAGTGGCAAGCGCAACCCTCGCGTCTATGAAGGCGAGTATGTAACGGTAACCCGCTGGGACGACGGCTCGCTGCATCCCAACCTCCGACCCGTGCGGATAGGCGCAGGCTTCTCGGTGGACGCTTATGCCATCGCAGTGTGTAACGAGATTCGCAATGCTCTAAAAGGCCTTGTAGAAGAAGAGTTTTAGCTAAAGCGTTCCAGTTCCAAATGTTCCAATTAAAATTATGAGGTACACACCCTCTTTTATATACTATATAACTACTTAATATATAGATAGTTATATATGATTAAGAGAAGATGGTACCATTCAAAATAATAAACTGGAACACCTGGAACTGGAACAAAAAGGACAAAAGATTAATTGAATATTTCATCTAAAAAGCTGTAATACAATGAGATACGATATCAGTAAACCCTCTGCGCCTAAGATGCCGAAGCTCGGAAAAGGCACAGAATGCATCTAATTGCTCCTCTCTCAGGCCTCAAAAGACATGCACGAACCCCTTGTTCCGATGTTTTTTCCTATACTTGGCGCTCACATTAGTGGTTCGGAATTTCAGTACCCCGACCTCACTTGGAAGGAACCATGTGGTCAAATGGCTAACCTCGTTGCAGAAAGT
>JAGCVH010000047.1 GCA_017962495.1 Bacteroidaceae bacterium | reverse complement strand
TCTACGCAAGCGTAGGACTTCGTCCGTCCGATTACTTGCTCCGTTTCTCTACGCAAGCGTAGGACTTCGTCCGTCCGATTACTTGCTCCGTTTCTCTACGCAAGCGTAGGACTTCGTCCGTCCGATTACTTGCTCCACTCTGCTACGCAAGCATAGCTTCGCGTCCGATTACGATGGTAATTGAACCTAGGCTCGATGCGCATTGAACAAGCGTTTGATGGCAATCGAATATAGGTTCGATGGTTCTTGTACTTAAGTCCGCCAGCAATAAGCTTCAGGCCTAAGGGATTTCAAAAAAGGACGATGTTTTATCGACGACGCCTTATAGACTTCAAGAAATATCCGATAAGATGGATTACAAGTCGCGGGTAAGCATCAGTCGATATTCGACTGGCGACATGCCGATGGCTTCCTGTATGCGGCGTTGCAGTGTGCGGACATTGGAGAAACCTGCTTCTTCGGCCACAACGGCAATGGTGTAGTTTGGTTTCTCGCGCAAGAGACGAAGGGCAGCTAACGTGCGTAGGTTGTCGATGTAGGCGTCGGGTGTGCGGTGTATGGTCTGGTGGCGGAAGAGTTGAGCCAGACGTGTCTGACTTACGCCAAGCATCTCGGCCAGTGCTACAGAATTGAAGTCTGGTCTCAGGTGAGGTCTGTCTTTCTCCACTTTCATCTCGATGAGTGCCATCAGTTGACCGTCGTCGCGTAGGTCGGCATTTCGTTGTCGTTCTAAGTTGCCTTCCATAATCTCGCGAGCCACTTTGGTACGGCGTTGCAGTTCGACGTCATGCTCTAACCGTTCGGACAGGTCGAGGTTGCGACTTACCAGTCGCACCATTTCGTCCTTCAAACGTTCCACCTCTTCTTTCAGGAATGCGTTTTCGTCTTGCAGTTGCTTGATTTCTTCTTTCGCACTCATAACTGTGAACTGATAATTATGAATTAACTACTTCGAAGAGTTGCAGGAACCCACTGATAAGGAAGACTTCCCTGACCTCCTCGTTCATGCCCTTCAGCATGGCCTTGTTGCCGTTGCAGCGTGTGTGCTTGTAGATGTTGAGCAGGATGCGCAGTCCGCTACTGGAGATGTAGTTCAGTTCCGTGCAGTCGATGAGGACATCGCAGTCTGCATTCTCGAATACTGGTGCGAGGCTGCGTTCGGCCTGTGTGCTGGCCGCATTGTCGAGGTCGCCACTGAGGGTTACCACGAGTTTTCCTTCTTGTTCACTAATTGTAATAGACATTGTTATTTGTGGATTTGAGGATTTATTCTTTATCCTCCCGATGGGGGGAGTTCTTGCTCGGGCAAGCGTCTCTTTGAGCCGAGCGAGAGATAGGCCTTTTTTTAGTTATAGTCAAGATGTTATGGTTGTTTATGCGCTGATAGTTCAGTCCGTCGGTCATCTTATGGAGGAAGATG
This sequence comes from Bacteroidaceae bacterium, assembly GCA_017962495.1. Classification (GTDB taxonomy): domain Bacteria; phylum Bacteroidota; class Bacteroidia; order Bacteroidales; family Bacteroidaceae; genus Physcousia. Next base: position 9,623 of record JAGCVH010000047.1, on the reverse strand, counting down.
ATGCCCAGTCCGCCAGGAGGTCGTTGGTCGGCAGGAATCGACAGGTCGGTAGCGGAATCCATAGTGGGGTCGAAGGGCTGTCCGTCGTCGTCGATGGTAAGCACGAGTTGGTTGTCTTCCGATGTTGCCTGAAGGGTGATGTTGTTGGCTTGCCCATAGTTGATGATGTTGGCAACAGCCTCTTCTACGGCCAGTCGCAAGCGTTTGCCTTCTCTTTCTTCTATCCCTGTCTTTCGTGCAACATTTGCAATGAAGGGCTCCAGATGTGAGATGTCGTCCATTGAAGCCCGCATCGTAAGCTGTCCGTCTGTTTCTTCTTCGTATGAGGAGGGTTCCCATCGGATGGCAAGCATCGTGATATCGTCGCTCTGTACTGCCTCTGCCACATGATGGTGAACTTCTGACTCCATCGTCTCTACCAATTGTTGCGTAGTATCAGATGCGTGTTCGTTGGCAAGTTGCAACACACGATTCCTGCTCAGCTGTTTGCCTTCGGTGTTCTTGGCTTCGCTAAGTCCGTCGGTATAAAGGAATAGCATATCTCCCGGATTCAACTGCACCTGCTGTCCCTTATAGCTCCAGCCGTGTAATGCGGCAACGGGCAGGTTGCGTTCAATGTCCAGTGGGTGGCCGTTGATGAGTGGCGCTTCGTGACCGGCGTTGCAATAGTCGAGAAGTCCTATAGTGAGATCGAGTATGCCAACGAACATTGTAACGAAATAGCCTGCTGCGTTTTCCTCACTGAGGTTGTGGCTCATCGTTTCGACAATGGCTGCAGCACTATCATTGCGACGTGTCTCTCCACGAAACATGGCTCGCACCACCATCATCATCAGTGCGGCAGGCACACCCTTACCACTAACGTCGCCGATGCAGAAGAAGAGTCGATTCGAACGTATGAAGAAGTCGTAGAGGTCGCCACCCACCTCGCGAGCAGGCGTCAGCTTGGCATAGAGGTCAAAGGCGGATGGTGAAGAGTTGAGGGTGGAGGCCTTGGGCAACATGGCCATCTGGATGGCGTTGGCAATCTTCAACTCTCGTTCGAACGATGCCTTCTCAGCGGCAACGGGGTTGGCAATCTCTTTAATCTGTTTGCGGCAGAGGAAATAGATGGCCAATAGACCGGCAATCATCGTTAGGAGGATGATGATGTTCAGCATGCGTGCGTTAGAGAGTATCGCCTCTTCGGGTGTCACGATGACCGATACCCAGTCGGTGCCTTTAATTGCACGATAGTGGAGCCACGACTTCACACCATCGACCTCCGTCACGCAACTGCCTCGATGTTTCTTCATCATTCTGCCTATCATCCTGTCGAGATTCTTCGTCATGCGTTGCTTGTCGGGATGCATGACAAAGATTCCATCATGGTCGACGATGAAGAAGTATGTCTGGTGCAACAGATTCTTCTCATACTTGTCGTTCATCGTCTTGATGTCTTCCATCAAGTGGTCTCTCAATTTCTCAAGCGACATATCGGCACAGAGCAAGGCTACAGGACGCCCCTCATGGTCGTGAATGGGGGCAGTATAGGTGATAAGCATGCGTGGTTCTTGGTCGCCAGCGAAGAACTCACTCTCGACGTATGCCTTTGTCCAACAACCTTCGTCCTGCTCCAACTGTTGCTGGAACCATTCGCCGTAAATGTTACTGTTATTTGTGCTGTCGATTCTCGTCACTCTTACGCTATCGGTCGAGTCTTTTCGGGCACAAGGTATAAATACGCGACCATTTTCGAGATAATAGTTCTGTTTGAACAACATGAAACAGCAGGCAATTTCGGGGTTTTGCCCAGCTATGCGTTCCATGTGACCGAACATTATGTCAGGATTGTCGATGTCACGCTCTATTTCGTGTATATTGTTCTGCACGGCTATGGAGACACTCGACAACCTGCGGCGCAAATCTTGATGATTCTCGAGCAGTATGCCTAGATAACGCTGTTCAGCCTCGTCGAGCATGTATTTTTTGACTATAAAATACACCACGCTAGTAATGATGGCCATCATTACCAGAACCACCGCCATAATGCGATAGGTGAGCCGTGTAGACAGAGAGTTACGCATGGTTTTGTGCACAAAGTTACGAATAAGCAACTGAATAACAAAGGGAAAAACTTATTTCTTTGTTTTCATTAGTCGCTCACTGCCTTTCACCATGCTCGCCGTAATTGTATCTCTGGCTTCGCCGAAAATACTTCCGCTCGACCGCTCGGCGACATTAGGAGACGCTTGCGTAGTTTACGGAGCAAGTAATCGGACGGACGAAGTCCTACGCTTGCGTAGTTTACGGAGCAAGTAATCGGACGGACGAAGTCCTACGCTTGCGTAGTTTACGGAGCAAGAATGTGCAAATAAATTTGCATTTGTTCTCGCTTAATCGTATCTTTGCCCCCATGAAAACCACTGGCGCACTGATAACTGACCCCACTTGGATATTTTTCCTTGTGCTGATGATCATTCTTTTTGCTCCTATTTTACTGCGTCGTGTGCGTATTCCCCATATCATAGGCTTGATGCTGGCTGGTGTGCTCATAGGTCCCTATGGATTTAATGTAATAGAGCGCGACCGTTCGTTCGAGATATTCGGCCAGGTGGGTATTTATTACATCATGTTCCTGGCGGCACTCGAATTGGATATGGGCAGTGTGGAGCATTACGGGCGACGGGGATTGCAATTCGGATTGCTCACCTTCCTGATTCCGCTTGTCGTGGGTGGTGCTTCGGCTCACTATATCCTGCACTATGGAATGGGAACATCGGTCATGCTAGGTTGTATCTTTGCCTCTCACACGTTGGTGTCCTATCCGATAGTCAGGCGTTATGGCCTTGGGCGTCATCGAAGTGTGGTCATTTCCGTTGTGGCAACGGCAATAGCCATCTTCCTGGCATTGTTGGTTGTAGCCATCACTGTGGGAAGGTTGAAGAGCGAATCCGACTGGCAGTTCTGGCTTTGGTTCGCCTTGAAGTGTGTGCTTTATGGCTCTTTTGTCATCGTACTGTTTCCCAAGGTCGGACGATGGTTCTTGCGTCGATACGACGACAGCGTGATGCAGTTCATCTTTGTGCTCTCATTGGTATTCCTCAGTGCGGCATTGGCCGATTTGGCAGGCCTCGAAGGCTTGTTGGGCGCATTCTTGGCAGGTTTAGTCGTCAATCGTCTTATCCCACGCACGTCGCCTTTGATGAATCGCATCGAGTTCGTCGGCAATGCGTTGTTCATTCCTTATTTCCTTATCGGAGTGGGCATGATCATCGACGTCGGCATTCTTGTGAGCGACACCAACACGATGTGGATAGTCTTTGTTATGGTCGTTGCTGCCACGTTGAGCAAGTGGATTGCTGCTGAGGCTATGCGCTTTACATCGCGTGGCGACAGGGACAGCAGTATGCTCATGTTTGGCTTGACCAACTCCCATGCTGCAGGTGCTTTGGCCATTGTGATGATAGGCACTGACCCCAGTGTCAGCCTGATGGACAATTCTGTGCTTAACGGAACGGTCATGCTCATCCTCTTCTCATGCATCATTTCGTCGCTTGCCACCAACTATGGTGCGCGAAAGACAGCCTTACGTGAGACACAATTGGAGGAGAACCGAGGTTCGTATCACGGCAAGTGCTTGGTGGCCTATTCGCAGGAGTCTTATGTGGGTGTAATGACGCAGATGGCTATGCTCATCCGTAATCCTTACATTCCGGAAAGCATGGTAGGTCTGACTGTCTCATACGAAGAAGAGATGGGTACGGAAACTCACAATCGCGGACGTGAGATGTTGTCAGAGGCTCAACAGATTGCTGCTGCCGCCGACGTGCACATGGTGACCCTGAACCGCGTTTCCACCAACATTGCCAGTGGAATCCTTCATACGATGGTTGAGAACGAGTGTGGTGAGGTCATCGTAAGTTTGGCCGACCGTACGACAGACATGCCTCGTTCGTCGTTAGGAACCGTCATCGATAACCTGTTGGAGAGTTGCCACCGTGAAGTGATGGCCATTCGGTGCATCGTGGCACCAGGCACTTTGCGATATCTCGTGGTGGCTGTGCCTCAGAAGGCGGAATATGAAGTGGGATTCTACAAATGGCTCGAGCACGTAAGCCGTATTGGCGAGCAGTTGGATTGTCATGTTGCCTTCCACGCCCATCCCGACACCTTGCCTTTCATTCGTGGCTATATGGGTCAGAAGCATGGAAACCTGCGTAGTGAGTTCTATGAGATGCCTCGTTGGTCGCAATTCGTCTCGTTGGCATCCCGATTAGACAAGGATCGCATGTTGGTGGTTGTTACGGCTCGTCCCGACTTCATCTCGTATCAGTCGGAATTCGACAAGTTGCCTTTGCTCATCCATCGCTATTTCAGTCACACCAGTGTCATGTTGCTCTATCCCGACCAGTGGGGCGAACCGATGGATACAGTATCAGTCTTTGCGCCTAACGGACGTGCCGTTACGCGTCAGGGTTATTGGTTCAGAAAGATTTTCTCGAAGTCTTAGTTGTTAATCACGCCGTCCTGCATGTGGATGGTGCGATCGGTCAGTTGTGCCAGTTGTTCGTCGTGTGTGACGATGACGAAGGTCTGACCATACTGCTTGCGCAAGTCGAAGAAGAGTTGGTGCAGTTCTTGCTTGTTTTGTGAATCAAGGCTTCCCGATGGTTCGTCTGCCATAATGACAGCGGGATTATTGACCAGAGCACGGGCAACAGCCACACGTTGCTTTTCACCACCCGACAGTTCGTTGGGTTTATGGTTGGCACGGTCGGTCAAACCCATGAAAGCCAGCAGTTCTTCGGCTTTCTTGCGAGCATCCTTCTTGCTTACGCCTCCGATGAAGGCGGGAATCATGATGTTTTCCAATGCCGTGAACTCGGGAAGTAGTTGATGGAACTGAAACACGAAACCTATCTTCTGGTTTCTGAACTTTGCCAGTCGGTTTTGCGACAGCTTGTTCACATCCACCCCGTCAATCTCCACCGTTCCACTGTCGGCTTTGTCGAGTGTTCCCATGATTTGCAGCAAGGTGGTCTTGCCTGCACCGCTTGGTCCGACAATACTCACGATTTCGCCCTGTGCGATGTCGAGGTCGATTCCTTTCAACACTTGCAAAGACCCGAAACTCTTGGTGATGCCCCTTAATTTGATCATATTGGACCCTCCCCCTTTCCCCTCCCTTGTAGGGCGGGGCGTGGTTACATTTTCCATTTGAATATTTTGCATTTCCATTATCTGATTCTTTATGTGGGTATCTGTTCCCATCCCTTTAAGGGAGGGGCTAGGGGAGGGTCTTCAATCCCTCATCCGTAATGGCTATGAGGTGACGTTTGTATAGGTCGCCAACGGCCTTCTTGAAGACCTTTTTGCTGACGCCAAACACGTTGTAGATTTCCTCGGCAGGACTCTTGTCGCCCAGTGTCGTGTGCCCCCCATTGTTGCGAATGTGTTCGAGCAGGACGTCGCTAAACTCCTTTGCCGCCTGCTGACCAATGGGTTGCAGCATGAGGTCGATTTTCCCGTCACCACGCACGTATTGCACATAGGCAGTCAGACGGTCGCCAGTATGCAGTTCACGGAATATCTGGTGGTCGTAAAGCAATCCGCCAAACTGGTTATCGACGATGGCCTTAAATCCCAAATCGGTCTTTTGCCAGATGAGCACGTCTACGGCGTCTCCAGTGCGATAGGGAGGCATGTCGTGGTTCATGAACTTTTCCACCTTGGCCGAAGCCATGATACGATGACTTTCTTCGTCGAGATGAACGTGCACGATGTATCGGTTGCCCTTCTGCATTTTCATCTTCTGTTCACGGAAAGGTACAAAGAGGTCCTTCATTGGTCCCCAGTGGAGGAAAGCACCGAAATTGTTTACCCAAGCCACCTCGAGCCAGGCAAAATCGCCCACCTGAGCCAGAGGACGTTCGGTGGTTGCCACGAGGCGTTCGTCTTGGTCGAGATAGATGAAGACGTCCAGTTCATCGCCAACTTTTGTTCCTTCAGGCACATACCGAGAGGGTAGTAGTATCTCTCCGTGCACGTCTCCTCCGTCGAGATACATACCGAAATCCACCTTCTTGACTACTGTCAGGCGGTTCATCTTTCCAAGTTTTATTTCATTGAACATAGAACGATTTCACAATTTGACGATTTCACAATTTTACAATTTGCCTTTAGCCTTTAGCCGAAAAAAGGCATCATGAGCGTTTGCCCTTGATGCCTTTTCAATTCATTTCGAGACGCTCGCTTATTCGGCAGCGACTGCTGCGCGCTTCTCGGCGATGCGGGCTTTCTTACCGGTGAGGTTACGCAGGTAGTACAGCTTAGCGCGACGTACTTTACCTACCTTGTTTACGGTAATGCTGTCAATGTTGGGGCTTTCGATGGGGAAGATACGCTCTACACCCACTGTTCCCGACATTTTGCGGACGGTGAAGCGCTTCTTTTCAGCATGGCCGCTAATCTTGATGACTACGCCACGATAGAGCTGGATACGCTCCTTGTTGCCCTCGATGATTTTGTAAGCTACGGTAACGGTGTCACCAGCCTTGAACTTGGGGTGCTGCTTACCGGTAGCAAATGCTTCCTCAGCAATTTTAATTAAATCTGCCATTGTTTTGGTCTTTAAATTGTTGTACATCTCAACCCGAGGCATAACAGGGAACTCTGCATCCTGCCAGCGACCTGGGGCGGAAAGCGGGTGCAAAATTAATAAAAAAATCATAATTGACAATCCATTATTCATATTTTTTTCTTTTTCCCGTGTTATTTTACGTGTTTTGGCGAGTGAATATCATCTTTTTTGTATCTTTGTTGACGTAATATATAATAATATGGTATGAAAAAGACATTGCTCCTGTTCCTTTTTTTCAACTGCCAATTGTCAACTGTCAACTGGATTAACGCTCAACGTGTTATCACGACAGAGCGAATAGAAGTGACCAACGTTTTGGATAGGAATCCAGACAGTGAAGCGCTTCGCATCGTGTCGAAGTACAAGGCATCGGTGGACAGCGTGATGGCCCCAGTCCTCGGCGAAAGTCTGGTAGGCATGAGTGGCGGTCGGCCTGAGAGCCTGCTCTCCAACTGGGCAGCCGACGTTATGGTCGAGTATTCCGACTTTAAGGATGGCAAGAAGGCCGACTTGGGTATGGTGAATGTTGGAGGTCTGCGCAACAACATGCCTAAGGGCGTTGTCAGGCGTGGCGACATCATCCTTATCTCGCCGTTCGACAATCGCCTGGCATTGGTCCACATCAAGGGTTCCGACCTCCTGTCGCTGTTTCAGGATGTGGCCGCAGTGCATGGCGAAGGTGTGAGTCGGGAAGTCCGGTTGGTCATCACGCAGGATGGCAAGTTGGTAGATGCTAAGGTGAGTGGACAGTCCATCGACCCCAATCGCACGTATCGCATAGCCACACTCGACTATCTGGCAGAGGGCAACGACCACCTCTATTCGTTCAAGAAGGCCCAGAAAGTTGATGTCAGTGACCTCTTCTCTCGCGATTGCATGATGCTGTACGTCAAGCAGCATTCGCCCATCACTTCGAAGATTGAAGGCCGCATTCTTGTTAAATGAGGTTATATGGTTTTGAGGTTATAAGGTTATAAGGTTTAAATTGAATGATATGAAACGCGCGATATTTTTTCTCATTTTCTCATTCTCTCAATTTCTCATTGTCAGCACAGCAAGTGCCCAAAGCCTGACTCTCGTTCACACCAGTGACACGCACTCGTGCATCGAACCCATTTCGCCCAACGACATCAAAGCCGAACAGGCCGACAAGGGCGGTTTCATCCGTCGTGTGTCGCTCATCAAGCAACTGCGTCAGGAACACCCCGACTTGCTGCTGCTCGACTGTGGCGACTTCTCTCAGGGCAGTGTATACTACAGTATGTTTAAGGGCGAGGCCGAAGTGCAGTTGATGAATCTCATGCATTACGACGCCTGCACCATTGGCAACCACGAATTCGACTGTGGCATGGACAATATGGCTCGCATCTTCCGCATGGCACAGTTCCCCATTGTCTGCTCTAACTACGACTTCACGGGCACCGTGTGCGAGGGACTCGTCAAGCCATACATCATTAAGGAACGTGCGGGCATGCGTGTAGGCATCTTTGGCCTCTGTCCGCAGTTGGAAGGCCTCGTCTCAGCCGTCAACTGTGAGGGCGTCAAGTACCACCATCCCGTGGAGGTGGCTCAGGCCGTTGTCGATAAGTTGAGGAATGAGGAGGGATGCGATTTCGTCGTTTGTCTGTCGCATCTGGGCTATGGCGATCGCGACGATCAGGACCTTGCTGTCATCCGTCAGACGCGAGGCATCGACGTGGTGCTGGGAGGCCACAGTCACAGCTATTTCGAGTACACGAAATACGTGCCTAATGCCGACGGACGTGAGATTCCTCTCGACCATCAGGGCAAGAATGGTCAGTTCGTGGGACTATTGCAGTTTGAGTTTTAATTAGTTAGCCCCCTTCCGGCTTCCCCCTCAGGGGGAAGAATATGCCCCCTTCCGGCTTCCCCCTCAAGGGGAAGAGATACTGTTCCCTCTCTTGAGGAGAGGCGACTGGGGTCTTTAGAGTAGTGACTGAATGTCACTACGGCCCCACAAAGGGGAGCGAGTCCCCGCTCGCGACGGAGGACAGGGGAGATGGGTCCTACTCAAAATACAGCGTAAGCGTAATCATCTTTGAGTGTGCACCGCCGACGGCGTTGGTGTACTTCATCAGACTGTTGTCGATGAGGTCGGTGCGCTTCTTCTGCAGGATGTCGAGCAAACCGAACGAGAACTTCAGTTCGGGAATGAGTTTGAAGAAGGGCAGATACATGTCACATCCCATACCCACCTCTATGAAGCAGTCGAAGGGGTTGGTGCGGATGGCCCTGTGCTTGTGGTTGGCAAGGTCGATGGCAGGTGCTGCTCCAGCCACGAAATAAGGTCTGAAATTGTTGTATCGGGGTGCTGCAAATTTGATATTGATGGGCAGTGCGATGTAGGCACTCTTCAGCACTTGCGTGGTGTCGCGTCCAGTGTTTTGTTCGTGGAACCAGATGCGTTTCTGTCCGAAGTACATCGATGGCGTAGCCCTCAGTGCAAAGTGCTTTGACAGGCGCAGTTCGCCCAGTATTCCCACCGAGAAGCCAGGATTGTACGAATCCACGTCGACATACCACTGCTCGCCTGTCTCTGGGTCTGTGATGCCTTTGTTCTTGAACTCCATGTCCTGCATCTGCAGACCGAACATGAAGCCCCAGTGCAGTTTGCGCATGTCCAGGAAGGGACGGTGCTGTATCTTGCGTTCCTGTGCCTGTAGTTCGCCTAACGAGCCCTGAAAGTTGAAAATGGAGTAGGGGGCTATGCCAAATAGCATAGCCAGTGTCAGCAGTATGTACTTACAACATTTCATTCCTTTAATCCTCAATAAAAACGTACACTTCCCCTCTTTTATTGCCTCGCACGCAATATTATTCGCATTTCCACACACTTTGCCTACGAAAGCGAGCAGAGTTCGAGTGGTCCATCCTTTAAAAAAACCGAGATCACTCCTTGTGGATGGCTAAGGACTAAGGACAAAGGTCGTGGATGCAATCTGGACTTTAGCCTTTAGTCATTCGCAAGGGGGATTTTTTC
>JAGCVH010000046.1 GCA_017962495.1 Bacteroidaceae bacterium | reverse complement strand
GGTTCCATCGGGAAAGCCGATGGATGCGACGCCATGTCCGATAGCCACGTTGGCGATGGGGTTGATGCCGATAAACGAACGAGAGTTGTTCGAATCGTGATAGTCCGAACTCTCCATCAGTGCACTCTGGGGATATAGGTCGCGCAGTCGCATATACACGCCAACAGGTGTGTAGAGGTCTGCAAGTATCGTTCTCGATGTCGTTGTATAAGTAAAGGTATTCATAATTATCAATTGTCAATTAAAAACGGCCGTATTCCTTTGCCATTGCTTTGTTTTTCAGATAGGTCTCTACATCCTTGTCGCCACGACCACTGACGGTCAGCACCACGACATCGTCCTTCTGGAACGACATCTTCTTTAGGGCGGCTATGGCGTGTGCACTCTCGATGGCAGGAATGATGCCCTCCATGCGGGTCAGCTCGTAACCGCCATAGATGGCCTCGTCATCGTTGATGCTCAGCACCTGTGTGCGCCCCTTCTTTGCCATATTGCAGTGCATGGGGCCTACGCCTGGATAGTCGAGACCAGCCGAGATGGTGAAGGCTTCCTCAATCTGTCCGTCCTCGTCCTGCATCACCAGCATTTTCGCTCCGTGCAGGATGCCCGTGGTTCCCTTGTGGATGGTGGCAGCCGTATGGTTAGTCTCCCAACCATGTCCGCCAGCCTCAGCAAGCACTATCTTCACGCGTTCGTCATCCATATAATGATAAATGGTACCAGCTGCATTCGAGCCGCCTCCAATGCAGGCGACAAGGTAGTCGGGATAGTTGCGACCTATCTTCTCCTGCAACTGCCACTTAATCTCCTCGGAGATAACACTCTGCATCCTTGCCACGAGGTCGGGATAAGGGTGTGGTCCCATTGTAGAACCCACGATATAGAACGTGTCGGCAGGATGACAGCACCAGTCACGAATAGCCTCGGAGCAGGCATCAGAGAGGGTCATGTTTCCCGTGCGGACTGGATGAACCTCTGCACCCAGCATCTTCATGCGTTCCACGTTGGTGTGCTGACGCTCAACATCGGTAGCCCCCATAAACACTTCGCATTTCATGTTCATCAGCGCACACACCGTTGCGGTAGCCACACCATGCTGTCCGGCACCAGTTTCTGCGATGATGCGCGTCTTACCCATCTTCTTCGCCAGCAGAATTTGTCCGATGGTGTTATTAATCTTGTGGGCGCCCGTGTGATTAAGGTCCTCACGCTTTAGGTAAAGTTGGCAACCATACTGTTCGCTCATGCGACGGGCGAAATAGAGTGGCGACGGACGACCGACATAGTCCTTGAGCAAGGCATGATATTCCTGCTTGAACTCCTCGCTCTCAATAATCGGAAGATAGGCCTCCTGAAGGTCGTGCACACATTTGTAAAGAATCTCTGGCACGTAGGCTCCGCCGAACTCGCCGTAGAAGCCGTTCTTGTCCACTTGATAATTGCTCATATACTTAATTCTTGCTCCATGTTATTACGCAAGCGTCACCCTACGGGATGCCGAGCGCTTAATTCTTATTTCTTCGTTCTTAAATCCTAAAAGAAAAGGCCTGTCGCAAGAACGACAGGCCTTCAACGTTTCTATATCTCCATCCTCTGGGTACGCGGCTATCTTCTCACGATTTTTTGAATCCTGAGCTGCGCCACCACCAAAGGTTCGTTGTCTGCTTCATCTATAGGTTATATTTGGTTTACGTCTGCAAAGTTACACATTTTCAACAAACTGACAAACAATTCGTTATATTTTCTTTCTAATCCTTAACAATTTCTCAATTTGGATAGCATTTAGGCAACATAACTGACCATTATATTTTCCTTCATAACCTCAGGATTTTTAGCCAATGATTCAATATTAACATAGTATTCATATCCATAAGTAGTGCTTTTCATGAAAAAACACACAACAAAGGCGAAGAAAAAAGTCTTCTTCACATTATTTAAGATGGTAGGTTGCCTATAATTGGCGGAAAGGTTGTAACTTAGTATGCAAAGTTTGTAATCATTTCTTTGTCCGATTAAGAAGATTTAACGTCCCAAACCGACATATTTCTACTTTTCGCGTGTATATAATAATGGATAAGTAAAATATTTGTAACAAAACAGACAGATATCAAATGAACAAGAAAACTATCATCACCGCACTGTTCGCCCTCGTTGCTATGGGCGGACATGCACAAAGGCATCTGCCAGCGTTCCAGTACTCCAAGGAGCCTGCTGTATTAAACGGAATTATTATTGGGGATGCGGCCACAATGAGACCAGATAGCGTGCGCGTGCGTTACGCTTTGAAATACAGCTCGGGCATGGGGGACGCTGTAAGGCGTAGCAGTTTGGGTGTGGATGCTAATGGACATTTCAGTCTGAGTCTGCCTACAGGTACGACGATAGATTGCCACGTAACAGTAGGCGAATGTCGCTTCATCTGCTACGTAGTGCCTGGGCAGACGGTTACGTTTACGCTCGACCTTAATAAGTTGAAAACGCAGGGGCTGACCAAAGCGTTGACGTTCGGTGGACACTTGGCCGACTTCAATCAGGATTTAGTCTATGCCAGTGAACAGGGCATCGATCCAGAGACCATCTATCGCGACATAGAAGCGAAACGCAACATGGGGCAACTGGCAAACGAATTGCCCGAGAAAAACGAAGAAGGCTACTTCCACTATCTGGATTCCACATACCACCGAATCAATGAACTAATAGACAACGACCGAAAGATTGGCAAAGCCTATCGCGAGTTTGCAAAAGCGGCAAACCTATATGAACTGGGAGCGATGATGCCCTTCTGCGGTCAGGCTATCCAATATGCGGGCATTGATACGGAAGAGGCGTATGATGCTTTCGAAGCACGACTGAAACAGCGTTTGGAGGTTTATATGAAGGATGACCCTTGGGCCAATCCCGTGCTATGCTATGTCATGTGGGGTATGCCCGACACTTTCGTTGATTCGTATGTCAGTCAGCCAGTGAAGTTGCCTTCAGACTATCAGCAGTGTCATCTGGCCTCGAAGTTTCTGCAACAGATGGGAGCAGAGAAACTGTTGCTTACAGAAGAGCAGAAAGATAGTGTACGAACATTCTTGCCAGAACTGGCTCAGGATGTGTTGGACTATAACGAGCGGATGGAGCGGGAACTCTCGTTCGTCAGCGAGCAGGGGATGTCCCGCGTTTGTACCTTGTCTGACAATGCAGATGATATTCTTGCC
>JAGCVH010000045.1 GCA_017962495.1 Bacteroidaceae bacterium | reverse complement strand
CACGGTAAGACTACTCTGACCGCTGCTATTACCACCGTTCTGGCAAAGCAGGGTCTCTCTGAGATCAAGTCTTTCGACCAAATTGACAATGCTCCCGAGGAAAAGGAGCGTGGTATCACCATCAACACCGCTCACGTAGAGTATGAAACTGCAAAGCGTCACTACGCTCACGTGGACTGCCCGGGCCACGCCGACTATGTGAAGAACATGGTAACTGGTGCTGCTCAGATGGACGGTGCTATCATCGTAGTTGCTGCAACTGACGGCCCGATGCCTCAGACCCGTGAGCACATCCTGCTCGCCCGTCAGGTGAACGTGCCCCGTCTCGTTGTGTTCCTGAACAAGTGCGACATGGTCGAGGACGAGGAGATGCTCGAACTCGTTGAGATGGAAATGCAGGAACTCCTCGCTCAGTATGAGTTCGAAGAGGACACTCCCTTCATCCGTGGCTCAGCCCTCGGCGCACTGAACGGTGTACCCGAATGGGAAGCTAAGGTTATGGAACTCATGGACGCTTGCGACAACTGGATTCAGGAGCCCATGCGCGACAAGGATAAGGCATTCTTGATGCCCGTCGAGGACGTCTTCTCTATCACAGGTCGTGGTACCGTTGCTACCGGTCGTATCGAGACTGGTGTCGTTAAGGTTGGTGACGAAGTTCAGATTCTCGGTCTTGGTGAAGACAAGAAGTCTGTCATCACTGGTGTCGAGATGTTCCGCAAGATCCTCGACGAAGGTGAAGCTGGCGATAACGTAGGTCTGCTTCTCCGTGGTATCGACAAGAACGAAGTGAAGCGTGGTATGGTTATCACCCACCCGGGTGCTATCACTCCTCACAAGGGCTTCAAGGCTTCTATCTATGTCCTGAAGAAGGAAGAAGGTGGTCGTCACACTCCGTTCGGTAACAAGTATCGTCCCCAGTTCTATCTCCGTACTATGGACTGCACCGGTGAAATTCACCTGCCCGAAGGTATCGAGATGGTAATGCCCGGCGATAACGTAGAGATCACCGTTGAGCTCATCTACGCTGTGGCTCTGAACGTAGGTCTGCGCTTCGCTATCCGTGAGGGTGGTCGCACCGTAGGTTCAGGTCAGATTACCGAGGTGTTCGATTAATTTTTGGATCAACAATCCAAAGTCGAGTTGAGAGTTTGGGGCTTGCCCCACTCTCAACTTTTCTACGGGAATAGCTCAGTTGGTAGAGCACTGGTCTCCAAAACCAGGTGTCGGGAGTTCGAGCCTCTCTTCCCGTGCTAAAATAATAAGATTATGATCAAAAAGATTTTAAATTACTTTAAGGTATCATACGAAGAACTCGTGCATAAGACCACCTGGCCCTCGCGCTCAGAACTTATGAACAGTGCGGTGCTCGTACTTATAGCTTCCCTATGCATCGCATTGGTAGTTTACGTTATTGATCAGATATTCCAGCACGGCATGGAATTCATTTATGGTTTGTTACGCTAAATAATCGTGTGAGAGATGGCTGAAACTGGAAAACAATGGTACGTCATGCGTGCCATAAGTGGAAAGGAAGGCAAGGTGAAAGAATACGTTGAAGCGATGCTTCACCAAGGTGGTGAGTTCGCGAAACACGTATCTCAAGTACTCATCCCCACCGAGAAAATCGTATCAGTCCGTAATGGCAAACGCGTCGTAAAGGAAAAGAACCGCTTTGCAGGCTATGTATTTGTAGAAGCAGAGCTGGTCGGCGAGGTACAGCCTCGCCTGAGAGCTGTCCCCAATGTGCTCGGATTCTTGAGCGACACCAAGACCAACACAAAGCCAATGCCCCTGCGTCCTGCCGAGGTTGCCCAAATGTTGGGCACCGTCGACGAACTGCTTGAAATCCCCGAGGATGTTATTATCCCGTTCGAGGTTGGCGAAAGCGTGAAGGTTATCGATGGTCCGTTCACTGGATTTGACGCAACAATTGAGGAAATCAATAACGAAAAGAAGAAACTGAAAGTGTCTGTTAGGATCTTCGGACGTAAAACTCCGTTAGAACTGGGCTTTATGCAGGTTGAAAAGCTATAGTCAGATGTTACCTGACTTTGCTTTCAAAAACAATAGATTAAAATAATAAGAAAATGGCTAAAGAAGTTGCTGGATTAATCAAATTACAGATTAAAGGAGGCGCTGCAAATCCATCTCCCCCAGTAGGTCCCGCTTTGGGTTCCAAGGGTATCAATATTATGGATTTCTGTAAGGCATTCAACGCCAGAACTCAGGATAAGGCCGGTAAGGTACTGCCTGTAGTTATCACTTATTACACGGATAAGTCCTATGACTTCATCGTCAAGACTCCTCCCGTGGCAATACAGTTGATGGAGGCCGCAAAGATTAAGGGCGGTTCTGCTGAGCCTAATCGTCGCAAAGTTGCCGAGATTACTTGGGATCAAGTACGCACGATTGCCCAGGACAAAATGACTGACCTGAATTGCTTTACTGTAGAAGCTGCAATGACTTTGGTAGCCGGAACAGCAAGAAGTATGGGTATCACCGTCAAGGGTGAATTCCCTGGTAATAACTAAAAAACTTCAATTAATCATGAGTAAACTGACAAAAAACCAGAAGTTGGTCGCTGATAAGATTGAAGCAGGGAAAGCATACACCTTGAAAGAAGCTTCACAACTGGTCAAGGACATCACCACGACTAAGTTTGACGCTTCGGTAGATATCGATGTACGTTTGGGCGTAGACCCTCGTAAGGCCAACCAAATGGTACGTGGCGTGGTTTCACTGCCCAATGGTACCGGTAAGGTTACACGAGTGCTTTGCCTCTGTACACCTGATGCTGAAACTGCTGCTAAAGAAGCAGGCGCTGACTATGTAGGTCTCGATGAATATATCGAGAAAATCAAAGGTGGCTGGACCGACATCGACGTAATCATCACCATGCCTGCTATTATGGGTAAGATTGGTGCGCTGGGTCGTATTCTGGGTCCCCGTGGCTTGATGCCTAACCCCAAGAGTGGCACCGTGACAATGGATGTTGCCAAGGCTATTCGTGAGGTAAAGCAGGGTAAGATTGACTTCAAGGTCGACAAGACTGGTATCGTGCACGCTTCCATTGGTAAGGTATCCTTCGATGCCCAAAAGATCATGGAGAATGCCAAGGAGTTCATCAGCACCATTATCAAGCTGAAGCCCGCCGCTGCAAAGGGAACTTATATTAAGAGTATTTATCTTTCGAGTACTATGAGCCGCGGTGTCAAGGTAGATCCTAAGGCTGTAGAAGAAACCGCTTAATTTTAGACAATCATGAGAAAGGAAGATAAAGTTGCAATTATTGCACAGTTGGGCGAGACCCTGCAGCAGTACCCCCATTTCTACCTTGTAGATGTAGAGGGTATGAATGCAGCGTCGACAAGCGCTCTTCGTCGTAAGTGCTTCCAGAATAATATCAAGATGGTTGTTGTTAAGAACACCCTCTTGCACAAGGCTTTGGAAGCTTCGGAGATTGATTTCTCTGCTCTTTATGACTCACTGAAAGGCACGACTGCCGTAATGTTCACAGAGGTAGCCAATGCACCTGCCAAGATGATTAAGGACCTGAAGGCTAAGAAGGCTGTTAAGCCCGAGCTGAAGGCTGCTTACGCTGAGGAGGGTTGCTATGTTGGTGCCGAACAGCTTGATGCACTGTGCTCAATCAAGAGCAAGAACGAGGTTATCGCAGAGATTGTTGCACTGCTGCAGTCTCCTGCCAAGAACGTCCTGTCGGCTTTGCAGAGTGGACAGAACACTATCCACGGAGTCCTCAAGACTCTGGGCGAAAAGGGCGAGTAATCGTACGCATCGCCGCCTAAGATTAATAAAAGTAAGTACAAACAAAAACAAATTTTTAATAAAATGGCAGATTTGAAAGCTATTGCTGAAGAGTTGGTTAACTTGACAGTGAAAGAAGTTAATGAGTTGGCAACCATCCTGAAGGATGAGTATGGAATTGAGCCCGCCGCTGCAGCTGTTGCTGTTGCTGGTCCCGCTGCTGGTGCCGCAGCTGGCCCCGCTGCTGAGGAAAAGACTGATTTCGACGTTGTTCTGAAGTCAGCTGGTGCTAACAAGCTTCAGGTCGTTAAGGCTGTGAAAGAGGCTTGTGGCCTGAACCTGAAGGATGCTAAGGACCTCGTTGACGGTGCTCCCAGCACTCTGAAAGAGGCTATGCCCAAGGCTGACGCTGAGGCTCTGAAGAAGACCCTCGAGGAAGTCGGCGCAGAAATCGAGCTGAAGTAAAATCCCGTCCTGTATCAGGACTAACGGTAAAGGATCCTCTGGTAGGGGGTTCTTTACCTTTTTGTGTCTTGTAATTTACCCAAGTAGACAAAACATATAATAGATGGCTTCTAATTTAATTAACAACAGAGTAAATTTCGCTTCTGTAAAGAATCCGATGCCCTATCCGGATTTCTTGGAGGTCCAGCTGAAGTCGTTCAATGATTTCTTGCAATTGGATACTCCACCAGAATTGAGAAAAAACGATGGTCTGTATAAGGTGTTCTCTGAGAACTTCCCTATCACGGACACCCGTAACAATTTCCAGTTGGAGTTTCTGGATTACTACATCGATCCTCCTCGCTATAGCATAGAGGAATGTCTGGAAAGAGGACTGACCTATGCAGTGCCCCTTAAGGCTAAACTTAAGCTGTTCTGTACCGATCCCGAACACGAGGATTTCGATACCGTTATCCAGGATGTCTTCTTGGGTCCCATCCCATACATGACAGATAATGGCACCTTCATAATCAATGGTGCCGAGCGCGTTGTTGTATCGCAACTTCACCGCTCTCCAGGTGTGTTCTTCGGAAGTAGCATCCATTCAAACGGTACTCAACTCTATTCTGCTCGAATCATTCCTTTCAAGGGTTCGTGGATTGAGTTTGCAACAGACATCAACAACGTGATGTATGCCTACATCGACCGTAAGAAGAAACTGCCCGTTACGACGTTATTGCGTGCAATTGGTTTTGAGAAGGACAAGGATATCCTTGAGATTTTCGTACAAACCGAGGAAATAGCTGTAACGCGCGAAAACTTGGAAAAGTATAAGGGTCAGAAATTGGCTGCCCGCGTGCTGAAGAGTAGGGTAGAGGACTTCGTGGACGAGGATACAGGTGAAGTAATATCTGTTGAGCGTAACGAAGTAATCTTGGAACGTGAGTCGGAGTTGAACGATGATAATATCGAACTGATTCTGGATAGTGGCGTTGAAACAGTACTCGTACTGAAGGAAGATGCCAACACCAGTGGATATTCTATTATATTCAACACCCTAAACAAGGACACTTCTAATAGTGAGAAGGAGGCTATCCTGCACATCTATCGTCAGCTTCGTAATGCCGATCCTGCCGATGACGCTAGTGCACGTGAAGTTATATACAACCTCTTCTTCTCAGAGAAGCGTTATGACTTGGGCGATGTTGGTCGTTATCGTATCAACCGCAAGCTTGGACTCGACACCGATCCCAGTGTTCGTGTGCTTACCAAGGAGGATATTATTGAGATTATCAAGTATCTCATCGAGTTGATTAACTCGAAGGCTGCAGTGGATGATATCGACCACCTGTCGAATCGTCACGTTCGTACAGTCGGAGAACAGTTGAGCAACCAATTCGCTATTGGCTTGGCTCGTATGGCCCGCACAATTCGTGAGAAGATGAACGTTCGTGATAACGAGGTGTTCACTCCTACGGATTTGATTAATGCCAAAACGATTTCGAGTGTAATTAACAGTTTCTTTGGCACGAACGCATTGTCTCAATTCATGGACCAGACCAATCCATTGGCAGAGGTTACCCACAAGCGTCGCTTGTCAGCCTTAGGTCCTGGTGGTTTGTCTCGTGAGCGTGCTGGTTTTGAGGTCCGCGACGTGCATTATACGCACTATGGTCGTCTCTGTCCTATTGAGTCTCCTGAAGGTCCTAACATCGGTCTGATTAGCTCTCTTTGTGTATTTGCCAAGATTAATAACCTTGGATTCATCGAGACTCCTTATCGCGTTGTTAATGATGGTATGGTTGACTTGAGCAATGAAGGCGTTAGATACATGACGGCAGAAGAGGAAGAGGGTCAGATCATTGGTCAGGGAAATGCTCCTTTGAATGATGATGGAACCTTCATCCGTTCACGTGTAAAGTGCCGTCGTGACGACGACTATCCTGTTGTTCCTCCCTCTGAGGTCAACTTGATGGACGTTGCTCCCCAGCAGATTGCATCTATTGCTGCTGCTCTGATTCCTTTCCTGGAGCACGACGATGCCCACCGTGCATTGATGGGATCGAACATGATGCGCCAGGCCGTGCCTTTGCTTCGCACTGAGGCTCCTATTGTAGGTACCGGTATTGAGAAGCAGGTGTGTGAGGATAGCCGCACAATGATTACTGCGGAAGGCGAAGGCGTTGTCGACTATGTTGATGCTACAACCATTCGTATCCTTTACGATCGCACTGAGGACGAAGAATTTGTTAGCTTCGAACCTGCTTTGAAGGAGTATCGTATTCCCAAGTTCCGTCGTACCAACCAGAACATGACCATCGACCTTCGTCCCATTTGCAACAAGGGCGATCGCGTGAAAGCTGGTGACATCCTTACCGAAGGCTATTCTACGGCTAACGGTGAATTGGCTTTGGGTAAGAACTTGCTGGTGGCTTATATGCCTTGGAAGGGTTACAATTACGAGGATGCCATCGTGCTCAACGAACGCATCGTTCGTGAGGACATCATGACAAGTGTTCACGTTGAGGAATTTGCTTTGGAGGTTCGTGAAACCAAACGTGGTTACGAGGAACTCACAAGTGATATTCCCAACGTCAGCGAAGAGGCTACTAAGGACCTTGATGAAAATGGTATCATCCGCATCGGTGCCCGCGTAACTCCTGGCGACATCATGATTGGTAAGATTACGCCTAAGGGCGAGAGCGACCCCAGTCCTGAAGAAAAACTGCTTCGTGCCATCTTCGGTGACAAGGCCGGTGACGTGAAGGATGCTTCTCTTAAGGCTAATCCCTCGCTTAATGGTGTGGTAATTGACAAGAAACTCTTCTCTCGTGCCATCAAGACACGTTCTTCGAAGATGCAGGACAAGCCTCGCTTGGCCGCTATCGATGAAGAGTTCGCAAATAAGGTTGCCGACCTGAAGGCTATTCTTATCGACAAGTTGCTTGAGCTCACCAAGAGCATGACTTCTCAGGGTGTGAAGGATTACATGGGTACTGAGGTTATTCCTCACGGCAAGCGTTTCACCGCTTCTGCCCTTGAAGCCCTCGACTTCACGGCCATCCAACTGTCAGGTTGGACAAAGAAGGAGCACACCAACCAGCTTATCTCTAAGCTTGTCATCAATTATCTGAAGAAGTTTAAGTTGTTGGATGCAGAGATGAAGCGCAAGAAGTTTGCCATCACCATAGGTGACGAACTTCCCGCGGGTATTATCCAGATGGCCAAGGTCTATATTGCCAAGAAGCGTAAGATTGGCGTAGGTGATAAGATGGCCGGACGTCATGGTAACAAGGGTATTGTATCGAAGGTTGTACGTCAGGAGGATATGCCTTTCCTGGCCGACGGAACACCTGTAGACATCGTACTCAACCCTCTGGGCGTACCTTCTCGTATGAACATTGGTCAGATATTCGAAACCATCTTAGGTGCTGCCGGTAAGGAACTGGGGGTTAAGTTCGCTTCTCCCATTTTCGACGGTGCCACACTTGATGATTTGGATGAATGGACCGAGAAGGCAGGTTTGCCTCGCTATTGTTCTACACAGTTGTACGATGGCGCGACAGGTGAGCCTTTCGACCAGCTGGCAACTGTGGGCGTCGCATACATGTTGAAACTTGGTCACATGGTTGAGGACAAGATGCATGCACGTTCAATTGGTCCGTACTCTCTCATCACTCAGCAGCCTCTTGGCGGTAAGGCCCAGTTCGGTGGTCAGCGTTTTGGTGAGATGGAGGTTTGGGCTATTGAGGCCTTCGGTGCTTCTCACGTACTGCAGGAGATTCTGACTATCAAGTCGGATGACGTTGTAGGCCGCAGCAAGGCATACGAGGCAATTGTTAAGGGCGAGCCTATGCCCACTCCTGGTATTCCTGAGTCATTGAACGTGTTGCTGCACGAGCTTAAGGGCTTAGGTCTGAGCGTAACCCTTGATTAACGGATACTAATAAAGATTACAATTATGGCTTTTAAGAAAGAAAGTAAGATAAAGACTAATTTCACGAAGATTACCATCGGTCTGGCTTCTCCTGAAGAGATTCTGGAAAGCTCGTATGGTGAGGTTCTGAAGCCCGAGACCATCAACTATCGTACCTACAAGCCCGAGCGTGATGGCCTGTTCTGCGAGCGCATTTTTGGTCCTACCAAGGACTATGAGTGCCATTGTGGTAAGTATAAGCGTATCCGTTATAAGGGTATCGTCTGCGACCGTTGTGGTGTAGAGGTTACGGAGAAGAAAGTACGTCGTGAGCGTAGTGGACACATCGCTTTAGTTGTGCCTGTAGCTCACATCTGGTACTTCCGTTCACTGCCCAATAAGATTGGTTACTTGCTTGGACTACCTACCAAGAAGTTGGACCAGATTATCTACTACGAACGCTATGTTGTCATCCAGCTGGGTGCCATGGCAGGCGTGAAGATAGAATCATTAGGCCGTCCTCTGGAAGAGAATGACTTGCTCTCCGAAGAAGAGTACACCGAGGTAATGGAGCATGTGTCGAAGGATAATGCATATCTTGAAGACAGTGATCCCAACAAGTTTATTGCTAAGATGGGTGCTGAGGCCGTTTACGACCTCCTCTGCCGTGTCGACCTCGATGCTCTGTCCTTCCAACTCCGTGACATGGCCAATCAAGAAGGTGCACAACAGCGTAAGAATGATGCTTTGAAGCGTCTGCAGGTGGTTGAGTCCTTCCGTGCCAGCCGTGACCGCAATCGTCCTGAGTGGATGATTATGAAGATTCTTCCTGTCATTCCTCCCGAATTGCGTCCCCTGGTTCCCCTGGACGGTGGCCGTTTCGCCACGAGTGACCTCAACGACCTCTATCGTCGTGTTATTATTCGTAACAATCGTCTTAAGCGTCTAATCGAGATTAAGGCTCCCGAAGTCATCCTGCGCAACGAGAAGCGTATGTTGCAGGAGGCTGTCGACAGCTTGTTCGACAATAGCCGCAAGAGTAGCGCTGTGAAGACGGAAAATAACCGTCCTTTGAAGTCCCTCTCTGATTCACTGAAGGGTAAGCAAGGTCGTTTCCGTCAGAACCTTCTGGGTAAGCGTGTCGACTACAGTGCCCGTTCGGTTATCGTAGTAGGTCCTGAATTGAAGATGGGTGAGTGTGGTCTGCCAAAACTGATGGCAGCCGAGCTCTACAAGCCATTCATCATCCGTAAGCTCATTGAGCGTGGTATCGTGAAGACTGTGAAGTCGGCCAAGAAGATAGTTGACCGCAAGGAGCCTATCATCTGGGACATTTTGGAGCATGTCATGAAGGGACATCCCGTCCTCCTCAACCGTGCCCCGACACTTCACCGTTTAGGTATTCAGGCCTTCCAGCCTAAGATGATTGAAGGTAAAGCCATTCAGCTTCATCCGCTGGCTTGTACCGCGTTCAACGCTGACTTCGATGGTGACCAGATGGCAGTTCATTTGCCCCTGAGCAATGAGGCAATTCTGGAGGCTCAGATATTGATGCTTCAAAGTCACAATATCCTTAATCCTGCAAATGGTGCTCCTATCACCGTGCCTTCTCAGGACATGGTGTTGGGTCTCTATTACATCACTAAGTTACGTCCCGGTGCTATGGGTGAGGGCTTGACATTCTATGGTCCTGAAGAGGCCATCATTGCCTACAATGAGAAGAAAGTCGACATCCACGCTCCCATAAAGGTTGTCGTTGACGACAAACTGGAGGATGGCACCATTGGTAAGAGGATGGTAGAGACTTCCGTTGGTCGCATCATTGTCAACGAGGTCGTTCCTACTGAGGTCGGTTTCTTCAATGAGACCATCTCCAAGAAGAACCTTCGTGGCATCATTACCGATGTCATAAAGACTGTTGGTGTTGCTCGTGCATGTACCTTCCTTGATGGTATCAAGAACTTAGGTTACAAGATGGCCTACGAGGGTGGTCTGTCATTTAACCTTGGCGATATCATTATCCCCGAGGAGAAGAGAGCTCTCATACACCGTGGAAATGATGAAGTAGAACGTATTGCTCAGGACTACGGAATGGGCTTCATCACTGACAAGGAGCGCTACAACAAGGTTATCGACGCCTGGACTCACATCAACAACGACCTGTCTGAAATCCTGATGAAGGAAATGAAGGAGGCCGACCAGGGCTTCAATGCTGTGTACATGATGCTTGACTCTGGTGCTCGTGGTAGTAAGGGACAGATTAGCCAGCTCTCTGGTATGCGTGGTCTGATGGCCAAGCCTCAGAAGGCCGGTGCAGAGCCTCTTATCATTGAGGACCCCATTATCTCGAACTTCAAGGAAGGTATGTCCGTGCTGGAGTACTTTATTTCTACCCACGGTGCCCGTAAGGGTCTGGCCGATACCGCTCTGAAGACAGCCGACGCTGGTTATCTGACGCGTCGTCTGGTTGACGTATCTCATGACGTCATCATCACAGAGGAAGACTGCGGCACACTCCGTGGTCTGAACTGCTCTGCCCTTAAGAATGGCGACGAAGTCATCTCTTCGCTCTATGAGCGTATCTTGGGTCGTGTGTCGGTTCATGATATTATACACCCCGTCACTGGTAAACTTATCTGTGCCGCCGGTGAGGAGATTACCGAGGCTAAGGCTCAAGAGATTGAGGACAGTCCTATTGAGAGTGTTGAGATACGTTCAGTGCTCACCTGTGAATCAAAGCATGGTGTCTGCATGAAGTGCTACGGCCGTAACCTTGCTACCAGTCAGATGGTGCAGAAGGGTGAGGCTGTTGGTGTCATCGCAGCCCAGTCTATCGGTGAGCCTGGTACCCAGTTGACACTGCGTACCTTCCACGCTGGTGGTGTGGCTGGTAATGCTGTTGCCAATGCCATGATTGTTGCCAAGTACGATGCAAAGCTTAATTTCGATGAGTTGCGCACCGTTGACTTCACCGATGAGGACGGTAAGGCTGCCAAGATGGTAGTTGGTCGTCTGGCTGAGGTTCGCTTTGTCGAGCCTAAGACTGGCATCGTTCTTCTTGCCCAGAGTGTACCTTATGGTTCTACTCTCTATTGCAAGGAAGGCGACTTGGTGAAGAAGGGCGACGTTGTGGCTAAGTGGGACCCCTTCAACGCAGTTATTGTTACTGAGGCTCCCGGTCAAGTTCAGTTCGAGAACGTTGTCGAGGGTATTACCTATCGTGTTGAGACCGATGAGATTTCGGGTCAACGTGAGTTGATAGTAACCGAGTCGAAGGATCGCACCATCGTTCCTTCTGCTCACATCTTAGACGAGAATGGTGAGCTCATCCGCACCTATAACTTCCCCATCAATGGACATATCGTTGTCAACGATGGCCAGAAGGTGAAGGCTGGTGACGTACTGGTAAAGATTCCACGTGCATTAGGCGGCGGTGGTGGTGACATCACTGGTGGTCTGCCTCGTGTAACGGAGTTGTTCGAGGCACGTAACCCGTCTAACCCCGCTATCGTAGCAGAAATCGATGGTGAGGTAACTATGGGTAAGCTCAAACGCGGTAACCGTGAGATTATCATTACTTCAAAGGTTGGCGACCAGCGCAAATATCTTGTGCCCCTGTCAAAGCAGATTCTGGTACAGGAGAACGACTACGTTCGTGCTGGAACCCCGCTCAGTGATGGTGCTATCACGCCTGCCGACATCTTGGCTATCAAGGGTCCCACGGCTGTTCAAGAGTACATCGTGAACGAGATTCAGGACGTTTACCGTCTGCAAGGTGTGAAGATCAACGACAAACACTTCGAAGTTATCGTTCGTCAGATGATGCGTAAGGTACAGATCGAAGAGCCCGGTGACACACGCTTCCTGGAGCAACAGGTTGTCGACAAACTTGACTTTGCCGAAGAGAACGACCGCATCTGGGGTAAGAAGGTTGTCATCGACGCTGGAGACTCTGAAACCATGCAGAAGGGTATGATTGTAACAGCCCGTAAGCTCCGTGATGAGAACTCGATGCTGAAGCGTAAGGACATGAAGACCGTGCAGGTGCGCGACGCCGTTCCTGCAACCTCGACGCAGATTCTGCAAGGTATCACCCGTGCAGCCCTGCAGACGGGTAGCTTCATCTCTGCAGCATCGTTCCAGGAGACAACCAAGGTGCTCAACGAGGCCGCCATCAATGGTAAGACCGACCGCCTGGAGGGTATGAAGGAGAACGTTATTTCCGGTCACCTTATTCCTGCCGGCACGGGTCTGCGCGAATTCGATAAGATTGTCGTAGGTGCGAAGGAAGACTTCGACCGCGCCATGCTGACCCGTAGGTCGATACTTGACCTCGACGACATGTAGTCAGTTTGCCTCCTTGTGAGGTCAACTGAGAATGCTTCGGAGGCAGTCCTTAATCGTGAGGACTGCCTCCTTTCTTTTTGTCCTGCTGGCATTGTAGTGGGCATAAAATGCTCTTTTAATGTTCTTTAAGGGTCTAAAGGCCGATAATCCCGTTCAAGCATTTCGTCATGTCAGGGAAAAGTTGTAACTTTGCAGCCGAAAACGAGAAAGGTCACATTATCCATGAAGTTTGCAATCATTGCAGCCGGCGAAGGTTCGCGCCTAGCTCAGGAAGGCATAGCCTTGCCCAAGCCGTTGGTGCGTCTCCAAGGCGAACCCATGATACAACGCCTTATACGCATCTTTCGCGAATGTGGGGCGGAATCCATCTCCATCATTGTTAACACCCTGCGTCCCGAGACGGAGGCTTTTGTCCGCCAGTTGATAGCTGACGGTCGGGCTCAAGTGCCCATCAACTTGTTCGTACGCAGCACCCCCAGCTCCATGCACAGCTTCTTCGAGCTGGCACCCTCGCTTCGTGGCAGTGATTTCTGCCTGACCACGGTTGATACCATCTTCCGCGAGGAAGAATTCGCCCATTTCATCGATGATTTTCGCCATTGCGATGCTGATGGGATGATGGCTGTTACCGATTACATCGACGATGAGAAACCCCTCTATGTGGGTACTGACTCGGAACTAAACATTACGGGATTCTATGACCAGCGCCAAGCCGACAGCCGCTACATTTCAGGAGGCATCTACTGCCTTCGCGATAGCGCCCTCGAGGTTCTTGAGCACTGCATGGCCCAGGGACAAAGTCGCATGCGCAACTTCCAGCGGGCGTTAGTGGCAGAAGGTTTGCACTTGGTAGCCCGTCCCCTGTCGAAGATTCTTGATGTCGACCATGCAGAGGACATTGCAAAGGCAGAAGCTTTCTTGGCAATGAACATAGACAACAGAACATTGATCATTAAGGTTTGAAGAACAGAGTATATATATTCACCCTGATGCTGCTTGTGACTTTGCAGGCAGCAGCCCAGTACATATCCGGAACGATTACTGACAAGCAGTACGGCGAGCCTATGCCCGGCGTCCGCATTCGTTATGCCGAGAGCCAGCGCCCTTTGGCCGTCTCCGACGTCAACGGAAACTATCGCATTGCCGCCCGTAAGGGCAACCTCCAGTTCTCCATGATTGGCTACGACACGTATGCCGTTACGATTAAGCAGGTGAAGGCGCAGAAAATCAACGTCCGCATGGTTGAGGGCAACGAAGCTATGAAGGAGGTCGTGGTTACCGAGCGTAGGGGGAGGTATAGCCGTAGGAATAACCCTGCCGTGGAACTGATGAGGAAAGTCATCGCCGCCAAGAAGGAGAGCGACCTTCGTGCTCACGACTACCTCAGTTACCAGAAATACGAGAAGATGACCTTGGCGCTGAACGAGTTTACCGACAAAGTGTTCGAGGACGACCACTTCAAGCACTTCCCCTTCCTGAAGGACCATGTCGAGGTGTGCCCCGAGACGGGTAAGCTTATCCTGCCGCTTACCGTCGAGGAAAAGGTGAGCCAGCAAATCTATCGCAAGGACCCCAAGACGGAAAAGACCATTGTCTTCGGTAAGCGCAACGAGGGTGTTACTGACCTCATCAACACTGGCGACATCGTGACCAATATGCTTGCCGACTGCTTTACCGATGTGGACATCTATCAGGAAGACGTGCGCCTTCTCCAGTTCCCCTTCATCAGCCCCATCAGCACCAAGCGAGCCATCGACTTCTACCGTTACTATCTGGCCGACACGCTTGACATCGACGAACAACCCTGCTATAAGGTTGATTTCACGCCCAACAATCCCCAGGACTTCGGCTTCTCGGGTTCGCTCTATGTCATGGCTGACTCTACGTATCGACTCCGCCAGGTTCACCTAAGCATACCATCTCGCAGCGATGTCAACTTCGTGGAGCACATGGACATCATGCAGGATTTCGAGACCCTTCCCTCGGGCGAGCAGGTGGTTACCGATAACAAGATGATTGTCCAGCTCAAGCTGGCATCCTTCATCCAGAAACTGCAGGTGGAGCGCACGGTCCGTTACAAGAACTTCGACTTTACAGTCATCCCCGACCGCTCGTTTAAGATTCGTGGCGATGTCAAGGAGGAAAGCTCTGCCCAGATGCGTGACGACGAGTTCTGGGAGGAATATCGTCCTACGCCGCTCACCCAGAGCGAGAGTCAGATGAACGTACTGCTCCGTCGTGTACAGGACATAAAGGGCATGAAATACGTCATTTGGGTCGCCAAGGCATTCATAGAGAACTTTGTCGAGACCAGTATCAATCCCAAGCACCCCAGCAAGGTGGACATAGGTCCCGTCAATACAATGATTGGTTCCAACTGGGTCGAGGGCTTCCGTCTGCGTGCATCGGCTCAGACCACGGCCAACCTGAGTCCACACTGGTTTATGAAGGGATATGTCAAGTATGGCTTTGGCGACAAACGATGGAAAGGCATGGGCGAACTCACATACTCCTTCAACAAGAAGGACTATCTCCCGCGTGAGTACCCAGTCCGCAACCTTACCTTCACCTACACCAACGATATCATCGCCCCCAGCGACAAGTTCCTTCCCACTGATAAGGACAATGTCTTTGTGGCATGGAAGTGGACGAAGGTTCACCACATGAACTATTTCGAGCGCTTCAACCTGCTTTACGACTGGGAGTGGGAAAACGGCATGCGACTCAACATCCAGTTGCGTCGTGAGTGGAACGAGGGGGCAGGAGCCCTCTTCTACCAGACGCTCTCCAACGGACTCTATGACCCAGAGCGTGGGTGGATGCCTGATCCCACGGGACAGATGCTAAAGCGCATCACTTTCGCAGAAGCTACGGTAAGCCTTAAGTACCAGCCAGGTGCCACTTATGTCAATACAAAACAGCGCCGACTGCCTACAAACTTCGACTCCCCCATCTTTGGCCTCAGCCACACGGTAGGCATTAAAGGTGTCTTGGGCGGTGACTACAATTATAACTTTACCGAGGCAACCCTCTACAAGCGCTTCTGGCTCCACTCCTGGGGTAAGATAAACATGATGCTCAAGGGCGGTGTGCAGTGGAACAAGGTGCCTTATCCCTTCCTCATCATGCCTGCTGCCAACCTCTCCTACATCCTTGAGGACCATACCTTCAACCTTATCGACAACATGGAGTTCCTCAACGACCGCTACGCCTCTGCCATGGTGCTTTGGGACATGAACGGCAAGCTCCTCAACCGCATCCCCTTGCTCAAGAAACTGAAATGGCGCGAGTCGATAGGCTTCAATGCCCTGTGGGGAACGCTGACGGATAAGAACAACCCCTTCCTTGAGAAGAACCAGGGCGACCCGCTCCTGATGTATTTCCCCGGCGAGTTTAAGAACGGGCAGTATCAGTACCTGTCGCATGTCATGGACCGCAAGAAACCTTACGTGGAAATGGTAGTGGGCATCCACAACATCTTCAAGCTCATCCAGCTCGAATACATCCATCGCCTCAACTATCACTATCCCGGCACGCAGAAGTGGGGCATACGCACCACCTTCCGCATGTCGTTCTGATGAGGTAAAGAAAGTTAGGTTTTTATTTGGAAATCCCCTCTTTTTTTACTATCTTTGTATCGAAATCATAAGCCTCATAAGGGCAAATGTTGCAAAAGGTTGCACGGCGTGAGATGAATGTCTCACGACGTGCAACATTCGTTTCACGGCGTGCGACAATCATTTCACGCCTGAGTTTTGGTTATCCTCCAATAATTTATTACCTTTGCCTCCTAAGAGCGAGGCTTTATCCTCCTAGGCGTTTGAACTTATCCTCCTAGGCGTTTGAACTTATCCTCCTAGGCGTTCGGACGATTCCCCTTAGGCGTGTGGGGCCGTGCTCCTGTAAACGCGTATGAAAATACCTAAATGATAGAACACAATGCTTACTTATTACAAACGAGAGATTGCCGACCTCAACGGAACGGGAGAGAAGCAGTACCGCTATGAAGTGCGGTCGTCGGGCACCTACGACCTTGAGCTTCTGGCCCAGAAGCTAAGACAAAGCTACCGGGCCATTGGTGCAAGTGAAGTCATCGGCATCGTCAACGGTGTCGTGCAGGCTATGGCAAAGGCTCTGGCCGAAGGCTATACGGTGTCCATCGACGGGCTGGGCAGTTTCTCCCTCAGTCTTGGCATGCACGAGTACAGCGCCAACACCCGTCCCGAAGAACAGCAGGGCGAGCCCAACGCCTCGCGCATCTATGTCCGTGGAGTCAACGTCCGTGTCTCGCCTGACTTGGTCAAGGACATCAACCTCCTCTGTTGTGGCCGTTTCCGTCGTGAGACAGGTGGTGCCGTAGCCATACGTCAGCCTCGTGGAACCCGCGAGCAGCGCATCGGACAAGCCCTCGCCCTCATCCGCGAGCAAGGTTACATGCGCCTGGCCGACTATGCCCGCCTGATGCAAATCTCCCACAGCACTGCCAGTCGCGAACTGAAGTCTTTCTGCCAGGACCCCGATGTCCCCATCCGCGCCAGTGGCCGGGGGCCCAGCCGCCTCTTTGTGGAGAGCAAGGTGAAGCAGTGAGATTTATAGACTCAGCTTCTCGCCGAATCGCTTCACCCAGCGCCAGACAGTGACGCGCGCCAGGTCGGTCAGGCTGATTTCTGCCCGTCCAGTAGGCGATTCCAACCCAGAGATGGGACATAAAGTGATATGCCTGCCCATAAAAACTGTTAAACATTTGGTCGTTTCAGGCGATTTTCCTACTTTTGCTTGAAGAAAACCTTAAATGCAGCAAAGTAACAGGCACATGAAACACGCCATCCTCATAATCGTGTTGGCAATCGTCAGCCTTACAGGTAGTGCGCGGAACACAAATCCCGATTATCAGTCGTACAAATATGGCGGTAAGGAGTTCCAGCACGCCCACGGCCTCGACCTCTACGACTTCCTCGCCCGTCAGTATGACCCTGCCACAGGCCTCTTTACCTCGATGGACCCGTTGTGTGAGAAATACTACCATATCAGCCCGTATGCCTATTGTGCAGGTAATCCTGTGAATGCTGTGGACCCAGATGGTAAGAATCCAATATTTGATAAATATGGAAAACTTATGGGGGTTGATGACTGGGGGCTTAAAGGAGATGCTATTTTTATGAATAGGCAAGACTTCTCCTATAAGTTGACACATGAAGATGCACTTAAAATGGACTTAGGTGTTAGTAGTCTTGTAGATGATAAAGCTAAGGAAAAATACGAAAAAACATATAATAATTTACCTAATCGACCAGATTGGGATGGACATATTACGCTTTCTGAAGCAAACGATTGGTATCGCAATGGAAAGGGAGAAACCCTATACGCTGACTTAGAACTAATAAATTTATCGGGAATTGTTTCGTTAGGAGATAAATATGTAGGAGTCGAGAAAACATTTAATCTTTTATTAGGTGGGAGTTTATCCATCAATGATGGTTTGGTATATGGTAATATGAGATTGAAGCGTTATCCAGGCAATACGGTTCGTGCGTATTCTGATATTTATGATTTCGATATGAAATCATGGAAAAATCCGCTTAATTGGATGCGCAACATAGAAACACTAATTGGTAAATTCTACGCTGGAAAAGGTACTCCATATGAAATAATACCCTATGGAAATAAAAAACTTAAAACTCTCTTCCCATGGCAAAAATAAGGACACCCTTTGTTGTAATAGCATTTTTACTGCTGATAGCCTTAATTGTCAGTTATTTCTTTTCAGAAGAGAGACTGGGGGGAGGGTATACATATGATGATAATACACGTGCAATATATGGAAATAAGTTGCAGCAAATTGATATTCCGCATGAAGTAGTGGCTCACGCTCATAACAGAAGATATATAGTAGCTAAGCAATATCTGCATTTGGGAATGTTAGATACCACGTGGTTCAATGTCGCAGGACGGAGTTTTGACGGCGATGACAAATTCTATTATTGGATTATTGATAAAAAGTGTGATTCGGTATATGGCCCAATGGACTCCATACAATTTGTATCGTTTTGCTCAAAAAACAAGAATATTCCTTTATTACAATAGTTCCCGGTAAATATGACAAAAAAGGGAATTCAATTAATAACGGATGGAATCAATTTAATGATAAATTACGAGGGGTTAAATCTTTTAAAATGCTATTACATAGAAAATGAACAGAAAATTATTGTATTTCCTTTTCTCATTTTTCCTTATTCATGGGGAGGTATCTGCCCGCCATGATGGGCATAAAGTCGTATCAGAAAGCCAATTGCCTATATCTTTGGTCGATATTACACCGGTAGATAGTATAGAATTCTATCGAAAGATGGTTGAATATCAAAGGATAGAACCGACTTCTAAGTACAAAAAGAGGAGAAAAATGATAAAAATCAAGAGCATAAGTAAGACTTTCTGCTTCAAGGATGATTTAAGGGAAAAGTTTTATCATGAATACTTTGTCATAGGAACAATAATGAATAATGTTATTGTCAAATATCAGGACTATAATGATGAAGTTTTCTATATGATAAATCCATCAACTAATAGTATAGATACACTTATTGGTTATCCTCAAGTCTACCGTGATAAAATTCTGTGTGTAGAAGGAAGCAAGGCTGATGGAGGGAATACAATTGAAGTATGGAAAATATCGCCGAAAAAATCTACTCTATTATTAAAAACAAGATTAATAGAACAGAAAGTTTACCATATAGACCAAATATACCTCTTCAATAATGATATATATATTAGGTCAGACGATGTTGGGAGTGACACACGGAACAAATATTTTCGATTGTCTCCCAACTTTTCGACGTCAGATTCTTTACACCAACCGTACAAGTATGGCGGAAAGGAGTCTAATTGCACAGCAACGCAGCCTGTGGCGTTGGTGCTCGTGAAGGAACGGGACAGATGGTTCGTCGATGACTTCCTGGATAAGGATGGCAACAGCGAAAAGGCACAGATGAAGGAGTACCTAAAGACAGAACAGACGCAAAGTAGGCCAGATGGTCATTTAAATATTGTTAATCCTTTGCCCCGATGAGGGATTATCCTTAATTTTGCGGCAGATGATGTGATACCTTTGTCGAGTAACAGGTAGCCAAAAAGAGTCTTGAAATGGATGGATGTAAACTGAAAGCGGTTCTTGCGGCCACTCTTATCACGGAGGTTTGGTTCGTGGTATTTTGCTTCATAGCGGGTTTAACCGACTATAGGAGCATTTGGGCAGTGGTAGGCATGCATCTGTGCGTGATGTCCGTGGCGGCCCTGACGGCATACCTGAGCCTTACGCGATACAGGGGCGAAGGCATCGCGTGGCGTTTCCTTCATCTGCTCGCCACATCCTTTTGTCTGTCATTCTTGCTGACAGGTGTGTATTGGCTGGCCGTGCTCATTCCTACCTCAAATTCTATCCTCGATTGGTTGGGCGGTGCACTGTTTCATCAGTTGCTCCTCTGGTTTATGATGGGTGGCATGGTATGGGCGGCCATAGCCATCGTGCCTTGCTTGCTGACGGCCATACTGCTGCACTACTGGAAAGAAGATGATGCTGAGGCTATCGGACAACGGAAGATAAGTACTATCGCAAAGTTCGGAATTGTTGCCGTCTTGATATTGGCAGGCATACTTGCCTTTTCTGGTCTTCAATATCAGTTTGGCAAGGGCCCTTCACATTATAGTGTAGAGGGCGTACATCTGGAGAAAGACTTACAGGCAGACAGTTTACAACCCGATTCGAGTCATTATCGGATAACCTACGAGGCCACGACCGCCAATGTCATCCGTGGCTATCATGGAACGCCTTGGAGTCATGGTTGCGCTGACAGCGTGGTGGAAATTAGATTTGAAAGTCGGGCACATAAGTGTTTGAATGAGTTTATTACACCCGACATAGAACATTTGCGGCACCTTCTGCAGCATGACGGACGTCCGGGCTTTGCTGGTGGGGATGCTACTGTCATTGCCCTGCCGAAGAACTGCCCTCAGCCCCGATATGTTATTGTCAGGTTTCCTGACAGGGAGATTCGTGACACCTTAATACAATAATCAGGGAACACGGCTGTCTCCTCAAAGACGTCAATAAAGTTTGAAGTAAAAATAGAAAAGATAAAACGATATGGAAATAGCAAAGCGATTATTGCTGATTATGGTCATGTTGGTGCCACAAGTGTTGTCAGCCAACTCTGATGCAGCCTCTGTCCCCGATGGAATCATGTGGCGTATCTCTGGTAATGGACTTGAGAGACCTTCCTATGTATTGGGAACGGTGCACACTTTGCACAGAGATATAATTAGGCATATCCCCGAAATCACCCTTTATCTCGACTCGGTGGAAGCACTTGTATTGGAGAGTGACATCTTAAAGAGAGATTGGATGTCTGATATGGAAAAGATACGTGCTTCGATACCTGAAGAGGCATCTGATTTTGCAGAAAGAATGGGTAAGGATTTCTCACATAAAGGCAAGAAGAACCCATATAATAAGTATCTGAGTAAGGAGCAACGGGATTCGTTGGATGTCATGATGGAATATCTGATGGGAGACACGTCCTACAAGAACTTGAATCCGGGCATAACTTGTTTTCTCCTTTACCATTCCTTTATGGAGAAACGAAGGGAGATACGCGAACGTCTTGGGTATGACACTCAGGCTGGAGGTCGAAGTCTTGATGCGGAACTTGAGAAATTTTTTTTGCAGAAGAATGAGAAGCTTAGGATGAACAGTGAGGGAGACACGCTGCAGGTTCTGGGATTGGATAGTGTGAGGATGTTTCAATATGCCGTTGAAAATGCTCTCCTGTTCCCTGATTATAGGATGACGAGTGCGGATATGGCTCAATCTATATATGAACGTGTTACTGGCTTAACAAAGCGAATTGAGCAAATAGAAGTGGAAGACTCGTTGTATCGAAAGGGGAAGGGTTATGACATCTTGCAGTCTCAAAGTCTATATTACGACACGAAGGCTAACGATGTCTTTAAAGTAGAGGAAAGGAATCGGTATTGGATGAGTAAACTCCCTGCAATCATCGAAGATGGTCCCGCTTTTATTGCTGTAGGCCTTAGTCATGTGCTTCCGACACAGTGGAGTGAGGGGATTCTGTCTGAACTGATGAAACTGGGGTATGATGTAACCCCGATTCACTAAGAATTAGTTTCTTCCCAGAATTCAATGGTAGCATTGTCGTAACAAAAACCAATAGCATAAGTAAGATATGAAAAGTAAAAAGATTCTGTACCTTCTGGCAGCATTGATTGTCGTGGCATTACTTTGCGGTGTTTATGTAAAGTATGGTGAGAGTAAAATGAGTGCTTCTACGGAAAGCGAGTGTGTCGCTTCTTCTGAAGAAGTAGGAACAGGGCATGATGAAACGGATGCTTCGCAAGAGGCTGCCGACCGCGTGCGCGACATCTATGCCCAGATTGTTGCCAACGGACGCGATTCGGTGGAGGCGGGTGCCGGTTCGTATGGCTATTTGCTTTTCGATACGCCGGACTACTTGTCGGAAGACTATTACCAATGGTATCGACGTACCGAGGACTACGACGACAAGATGGGTAACGAGGGAATGCGCTTCCATAACTTTGACCACTGGGGCACCGTGCAAGAGTTTACCTGCATCACTAAGGCTGAGGTGAAGAAGAGCGAAGTGCTCTCCGATGGCCGGGTGCGCGTGGACTTGGACTTGGAATGTGCAGCGTATAACATCGGTGATAAGGAGCCTAACTACACGGCGACGCAGCCCGTGGCGTTGGTGCTCGTGAAGGAACGGGACGGATGGTTCGTCGATGACTTCCTGGATAAGGATGGCGACAGCGAGAAGGCACAGATGAAGGAGTACCTTTCTTCCCATCAGTAGAATTCAAGACGCAGGGCTACAAGCTGTAGCCCTGCGTTCTATCTTAAAGAAGAATCTTTTCGAGTTCCGACAGGTGGGTGATGATGTAGTCGGGTAGGCCTAAATATATGTCCTTGCGCACCATAATACTTATATAGCGGCCCACACCATCAGTTTACAGATGCCGGCACGCCTCACGTC
Source organism: Bacteroidaceae bacterium (assembly GCA_017962495.1). Lineage (GTDB taxonomy): Bacteria > Bacteroidota > Bacteroidia > Bacteroidales > Bacteroidaceae > Physcousia. The sequence goes on along the minus strand of JAGCVH010000045.1, from coordinate 6,030 downwards.
GCTGCCCTTGGGAGCCCATAGGCCCACAGTCACCTCCTGGGCTTCGTGGAGTGTAATGCTGAAATAGCGCCAGTCCATCATCTGATCCGCCGGACAGTTACTTTCATAACCATTGACTGCGAAACACACATCTGTCGGCATCCCGTTCGCACTTTGGGCGAAGAAGATGGCGCCGAAGTAATATGTTCCTGCCTCCAGAAATACGTGTTGCCCCAGGAGTAACCCGGGCTTGACCGTCTTGTCGCTGAGGTATTCAAGATAGATATCGCTGTCGCCGAAGCCACGTCCCACGTCGGTCCTATGCACAATCTTGCAACTACTGGTTTCCTGTTCCGTTATCCACCCTTGGGGTATTGGTGCCTCATGGCCCATCCAACAATCCAGTACATCGCCATTCTTCATATAGTTGTACATAAGTTCAACATCAGCCCCATTGAGTTTCTTTGGGATGCGGTCGCCCGCCTTCAAATGAGGGCGAGCGTCCTCTACACGCTGGGCACTGTCACGCCGTGCTGTCATCTGTTGAAAATCCTTCTCTGTCTTCGCTTTTCTTAGCAAGTAGAGCCGGAAATCGTCGGCCTGAGCTCGACTGCCACGTTGCCAGTTCTCGTCAGACCGGAAGCCGATGCGCACGGAATCATCCAAGACGACGAAGCGTAACACGTTTTCATACCTGCATGTCTCCTGATTTATCTCAGAAACATAGTTCTTTACCCGCTGGGTGAAAGCTCCTGCATAGATTTCTGCTTTCGACAGTGCCGTGCCGCTCTCCTTGTCCTCGGCGTGTTCGTAGTCGTAAAGCGCTTGGTCCAAGTCGCACGGTAAGTGCCATGCTTTCACACGTAGTTCATATTCTCCAGCTGGCAGGCCATGCACTACCTGACTGACATTGAAATCTTTCATGAAATATGTCAGTGTGCCATTCTCTTCCAGCGTCATGCCACCGTGGGTGTAGGTCCATACATTTAGACTATCGACATCGCAACGGGGATTGTGCATTACCCAAGTCCAGTCTTTCACCCCTGCCGGTAAGCCTTCATTCGTTTTCCCACATTTACCGAAAAGCCAACATGCGATGAAAACTACAATCCCCAATAGTCCTCCCAATATCCATAATCTTCGCTTCCTCTCCTTTTCATCTGTCTTATTCTCCACACTCTCCACCCTTGCTTCTTCATCCTCTGCTCCATGCATGTCCTTCTCGTTATCAGCAGGCTCCGTCGCTTCCTCATTTTTGTTCTTGAACTCCCAGTAGTCCACATAGCCCAGATAACGGGCCAATACGTCCAAGGTTGCTTCACGTGGTGTCCCCCCCTTACGATAGCCCCACATCCGCATCAGCGTTGTTACACTCACCGTCTCATGGACACGTTCGAAGATACGTTCCGACAACCATTTGAAGTTCAATGGTGTCTGCATCTTGCGGCCAGTCTCACGTTCTATTTCTTGACAAAGTTTCTTGTATTCCATAACCGATTCGTTGTTTCTCCACTACAAAACTAATTACTGCTAACTAATTCTCCAAACTTTTTCGCTCCAAATGATATGGAAATGACTAAAAAACACAAGTGACATTGAAGTGGCATTAAAGTGACAAAGTAACTTCCAGCATTTATGTCTATTTTTGCCCAAACAATCAACCTCGCAGGTAAGAACAATACTCAAATTAAGGCGAGCCAAAGAGAATAAGAAGAAGCGTGAACATGTTTCAAGAAGAAGGCATACTCTAATTACATAATAATATGAAAAAAGCATTTTATTTATTTGTTAGTTTGGCCACGATAGCGACCATGATATCGTGCGATTCCAAAAAGAATGAGATTAAAAATCTTACCATGCAGTTCGTTTCGGCTCTTAACGAACAGGACCGCGTAACAGTCTATGACATGTTTCCCTCGGCAAAGTCACTAATGGAACTAATTCCAGAAGGGTTAGACATCAAGAAATTAAAGATAACCATAGATGATAGTACTGGGAACTATATTGCCACATTGAATGACAAAACAGGACAACGGCTGGTGTTTAAGACCGACAGTACTGGCGCCTATAAAATTGAGGACACCTACGGCGTGCTAAACTTTGATTCTATCATTCGAGAGTTTGCCATCAAGACAGGTATTCCCATAAAAGACATCTCTGATAGGAAGTTTGCAGAACTGATGAATGAGGACAGCATGTTTATGAGCAACCTGACACTAAAGCACTTCGACGAGTTGCATGGTAACCTGTCAAAAGTAAGTGGATACTGGAACTGGGGCCATCAGGCTGGAGCATACTATCTGCATATTTTCCAAACCATCAAGAACAATGGTGACATTCCTGTAAAAGGCGAAGATTACAACGTGGAATTTAGGTTGGCTGATTATGGTGCAAATGGAGTGAGTACTACCAAAGTCATACCAGGCGTTGATTTGGCTCCAGGCGAGACCATTGAATTGACAACGGATGCACCAGCATTTTACAAGGCTGCAAACAACAAGACTCTCATGGCAGACGTGGTTATTAAGTTCAAAAACATGAGCACGCAAGCTTTGATGCTGAAGTATGCCAAGTTGACTGGTGAAGAGTATAAAGAGTACCTTCAGACGTTGAAAGAATACGAAGAAGCTATAGAAAACCTGTCTGACGAGGATGGTGAACTCCCAGACGACTTCGACTCCTTGCCCGACGAGGACTAATTGTTGTTATGGAAAGAATTGTATTATTGTGTTGAATCATATTACAGTAATAATATTATCTTATGAAAAGAATTCTTTTAACGGCTGTTGCCGTTGCATGTATGTGTACTTTACATGCAGAACAGACTCAAACGGGTAATTGCGTACTATCTAACCGAAGTGTTAACATCGTTGACTTCAGTTCTCCGTTCGCTGCAGCGGATGACAACTGGGTCTTGAAGTCCTCCGTAGAAAAGGATGGAGTAACAAAGGAGGTGTTTGTGATAGAAAGTGAATTTGGAGAAATAAAGAAAAGTAAAACGGTATGGAAAAGAAGTAATGGTGATTTCTGTGAAGAAGAAGGGCATATAAGCCATTCTTTAAAGTATTCATACACATGCCCTTTGGGGCATAAACATACAGGTACAGAAGATGAAGAAATACTATTTCCTAATGGTAACATAATCAAAACAAAAAGAACCGTAGGGGGGCTAGATTGTAATTCAGATTGGTATATTGGAAGGGTAAGCAAATTATTTGTTGCTAGTCAAGAAAAAGAATATACCTGTGAAGAAACAAACGCCCATGGTATTGTTGGCAATTTTGACCAAGGGTATCGAATTAATAACATTTTTTACAAAATCAATCGTGAAGATGGTAGTTTGAGGCAAAAATATTATTGTGGAAAATCAGAATTCGTAGCGATTAACTCCACTGATACTATTATAGAATGTAAAGAATACAAAGATGAATATGGCAAAGATGTGACAGATTTTATATATTCAAATGGGGATTTAGTGCGTAGAACAACAAGGTCTGGTCAAATAATTACCCAACTTAGTATTCATAGAAACGGGGGCGTTCTTAAAAGCGACGGATGGGATAATCATAAATTTATTTTCCCAGATGGTTCTGTTCTACAAATAAAAGGATTTATTGAGGTAAAAGAAGGGTCCTCCAAAAGAGGATATGTATGTGGTGCTCCGGAAATGTTAATGGCAGACGAAATAATCCTACCAAATGGTACATTAACAAAGCCCGATGGGACTAAAGAAGAATATATCTTTGGTAAGCGAAAGGCTGACTTAGAAGCACAAGCAGAAGCGGAAAGAGCAGCCAAAGAGAAGAAAGAATATGATGCTATGTGCCAAAAGTATGGTAAAGCTAATGTGGACAAATGGAATAAGAACAAAGAACTTTGGGTTGGAATGCCTGTGAGTCTGATGAAAGAGGTAACGATCAATAAAGTCGTACAGCAGACCGCTACAGCAACTCGGTATCATATTTATAATGTGATGAATCAGCCCCGTTGGTCTGTATGGGTTAGTAATGGAAAAATAACAAGTATTAGAGTTATTAATTAGTAGAATCCTATTTATCGGAAGTGTCAATATATAGTATTTCTTTCTTACAGAGAAAAACACTATAATAAACCAATAACGTTCAACCCCGCCAGTTCATGACATGAGTCGTGGCTGTGTGGGGTTGATGGGTGAATAACTTCTGCCTAATAATGATAATTTTTACTTATTTGGCCATAATCGTAGCCCTTGGATTTTATTCGACCTCTTTTCGCCATGGCAGAGTCGAAACAAGTTTCACTCTGCTCTGATGGCTTGACAAAAACGTTTTTTCGTATGTTATAGGAGAATCTTTTCGAGATCCGACAGGTGGGTGATGATGTGGTCGGGCAGGGAGCGGTCCACTTCCTCTGGTGCCCAGCCAGGGCCCTCGAACCAAGCGGCCTGACAGCCTACTTTCTTGGCAGGAACAATGTCTTTGCCATAACTGTCGCCCACGACCATCACTTCCTCGGCTGGCAGCCCTATGGCATCGACACCTAACTGATAAATGGCGGGGTCGGGCTTGCGGACACCCACAACAGCCGACTCGATGACCTGAGGAAAGAACTCCGAGAGTTGGAAGTCCTGCAGGATGGTCTGGATGTTGCCGTAGAAGTTGCTGACAAGCACCATGGGGTAGCGCTCGTGGAGGCGAAGAAGTGTTTCGCGGCTTTCCATGACGGTCTGGCGGGCTTGCTCATAACAGTAGATGGCAACCTGGTCGCTCAGTCGGCGGCGCTCCTCGACGGTGGGTTGCCATACGCCCATTTCCACAAGGTGTTGCGTCTCCACTTCCAACTTCTTCTGCATAAGGTCGCGGAAGTTGTCGGTAGGCAGGATGATCGGTGCCTTGGCTAATGCCCGTTCGGCATAGACATAGGCTTCGCGGAACTGTTCTTCGGTGACGGGGATGCGTGCCTCCTTGTATCCGTCCCAGATGACGTGGGCCCAGTGGCGGCCTCGTGTGTCTAGCGTGCCACCGTAGTCGAAGATCAGAGCATTTATTAATTCACAATTCATAATTCACAATTCATAATTTGTACGATATAAACGGTTAACCCTTCAACTTCCTCTATCGCTTGTCATCCCGAATGGGTAACGCTTTCTTGCTCCGACAGGCTACGCAAGCGAACACGTTCGAGCGCATGGCGAAGAGGAGAAAGAACTTCTCGGCTTTAGCCGTTAACTCCCTTTTAACTCCCATTATAACTCCTCGGCTTTAGCCGTTAACTCCTTACAATTCTTCTCATGCTTATACCGCATATAGAACAACAGGGCGGTGAGGACGATGATTTCAAATGTGGGGTATATCCAGATAAGGTCGGGACGGGTGAACATACTGATGATGAGTGAAAGGAAAAGGACGTTGGCGCGGGTGTTGTGGGTAAGGATGTTGGTCCACTTCATTAGGGGCAAACTGCCCTTACGGAAGTCGTCGCGCACCGACTGAGGGATGTCATCGCCATACTGGGCCTTCACTTGGGCAAAGAACTGTTGGAACTGGGGCGTCATCTTCTCCTGAACCGAACAATAGTTGGCGTAGAAGAACTGGAACGTCTTCTCAATGAGGTGACCCTTCCAAGGCATTTGTACATATTTCTCGCGTTGCGCTTGTCCGTTGTCTAGTTCACTGCCGCTCTTGCCTTTGAGGAAGAAGAGATGGATTTGACGGTAATAGTCGCTGAGCTGTGCCTGTTTGGCGTGGCAGATGAAGCCTGCCAAAGAACAAAGAAGCCAACTCCAGATGCCCCATCCGCTTTGGACTGTCAGGCGCAAGGCTATGGTGACATAGATGCTCAGGAACCAAATGTCGGAGGCCAGTCCGTCGAGTATGCGACCTATTTGGCTTTTCTTGCCTGTCATGCGAGCCAGCTGACCGTCGGCCGAGTCGTGAAGATTGGCCCAGACGAGGAGCAGAATGGCAGCGATGGTGCAAGGCCACGTGCGCCAATACATGAGGATGCCGGCGATGATGCCCCATAAGATGCCCCAGATGGTAACGACATTGGGGTGGATGTCGAAGTAGTTGT
>JAGCVH010000044.1 GCA_017962495.1 Bacteroidaceae bacterium | reverse complement strand
TTACTCGCCCGAACCTCAGTCTGTTCATGGTCGATGACATGGGGTGGCAGGACACTTCTGTTCCATTTTGGACACAGTCCACTCCGCTCAACAAACGGTATGAGACACCCAATATGGAACGCTTGGCTGCTCAGGGGATGCTCTTCACACAGGCATACGCCAGCCCAATCAGTTCTCCCAGCCGTTGCTCGCTGCTTACGGGGACCAACGCTGCCCGTCACCGTGTGACAAACTGGACACTTCGGCGGGGAAGTACGACAGATGCGCAGGACAGCATCGTGGCTCCGCCAGACTGGAACTATAACGGCATCTGTCAGACAAGCGGCATTCCGAATACTTTCGTGGGACGCTCTTTCGTGGATATCCTGCTTGCTGCCGGCTACCATACCATCCATTGCGGCAAGGCGCATTGGGGAGCTCAGGACACTCCTGGTGAGGCTCCCGAACACTTCGGCTTCGAAGTGAACATAGCCGGTCATGCTGCTGGTGGTCCTGCTACTTACCTGAGCGAACAAAACTTTGGTCATGACTGCAATGGACAGGCTGTGTCACCATTCGCTATCCCTGGGTTGCAGAAGTACTGGGGCACAGGAACATTCCTTACGGAGGCTTTGACTCAGGAAGCCATTGCTGCTCTTGACAAGGCGCGTATGTATGCACAGCCCTTCTTCCTTTATTTGTCACATTACGCTATACATATTCCCATAGATCGTGATATGCGTTTCTACGAGAAATACCTGAAAAGAGGTCTCTCTGAGCGCGAAGCTGCTTATGCCTCTCTCATAGAAGGGATGGACAAGAGTCTGGGCGACATCCTCGACTGGCTGGAGCGAACCGGCGAGGCAGAGCGTACGATTGTACTGTTCATGAGCGATAATGGTGGCTACGCAACTGGCGCATATTGGCGCGACACACCACTCTACACACAAAATGCACCTTTACGAAGCGGCAAGGGGTCACTCTTAGAAGGAGGCATTCGTGAACCGATGATTGTACGATGGCCTGGGGTCGTCGGCGGTGGGGAGCGATGTGACAGCTATCTCCTTATTGAAGATTTCTTTCCTTCCATTCTCGAGATGGCACAAATCAAGCAATACAAAGTTCCGCAACATATAGATGGACGCAGTTTTGTTCCTTTACTGAAGGGAACAGGCGACACCTCGCGTGGACGTTCTCTGATATGGAACTTTCCCAATCTATGGGGAGAGCAAGGTCCTGGCATCGACATGAATTGTGCCATCCGTCGTGGTGACTGGAAACTAATATACAACTATAAAACTCAGCAGAGTGAGTTGTACGATATCGCCCATGACATAGGAGAAGAGCATAATCTCGTCAAAGAGCGGAAAGATATTGCCAGAAAACTGGCGCGTGAATTGGGGAAGCAACTACGGTTGATGGATGCCCAAAGGCCAACCATGAAGGCCACAGGCGAGCCATGCCCCTGGCCGGACAGCCCTTTAAGGAAGTAAATAGGAAAAAACTTACTTAACAAATTGTTTTCTCATTGTACTAAATAATTTGCGCGAGTACGTCGCAATCCTGCCTGGAAGGAGATTAGACTGAGAGGAGAGATTTGTGTTACCACTTTTCATTCAGTATGGGAAAAGTAGTGTTGGTAACACATTTTGGGATAATCTGGTATCACAAATTTTCACCAATTTGTCCAATCATGTCTAAATCAGAGGGTTTCAGCAGTTAGTGATTTCCCCGCAAGTTAAACACTAATTCGGGTACAATGTTGATAAAAAACACTCACTAACTACTTGTATATCAGTACATCTTTCCTGTTGAAGAATAAAACCCCAGCTTGTGGGCTGAGGTTTCATTCGCCATGATTTTGTACTTTTCAGCGGTGCGGACGAGGCTCGAACTCGCGACCCCTAGCGTGACAGGCTAGTATTCTAACCATCTGAACTACCGCACCCTTTGCTTGTTAGCGATTGCAAAAGTAGTACTTTCCTGCGATATACGCAAGTTTTTTTGTAAGAATTTTCGATTTTTCGATGCTTTTTATCAATAATTAAAGGCATAAATGAAAATAAAAGCGTATATTTGCACCATATTATTAAATTTGATACGACAATGAAAACTATCAGAACTCTTCTCATCGTTGCCCTTGCTCTGCTCGCAGCAGCTTGCGGCACCACAAACACCGTGCCCATCTCTGGGCGCAAGACCCGTCTGCTCGTTGACGACGCACAAATCCTAAGTCTCAGCACACAACAGTATCAAGAATACATGCAGAGCGCCAAACTGTCCACCAATCAGAACAACGCAGCCATGGTGAAACGCGTAGGACAACGCCTTGCGACAGCTGTAGAGACATACCTCTCGAACAATGGTTATGCCAGCGAACTGCAGAACTTCCAATGGGAATTCAACCTTGTCAACAACAGCCAGATAAATGCTTTCTGTATGCCTGGAGGCAAGATTGTTGTTTACGAGGGTCTGCTTCCTGTCACTCAGGACGAGACGAGCCTCGCCATCGTGCTCGGACACGAGATAGCCCACGCTGTTGCCAAGCACTCGGCCGAACAACTCTCCAAGCAGATGCGCCAGCAGTACGCAGCACAAATCGGTGGCAGCGTGCTCACGCAAGTAGCTCAGGCAAAGGGTTGGGACAACGCCGCCTCTATCGTAGACATGGCAGCTCAGATTGGTTTCAATTTTGCCAACCTTAAGTATTCTCGCGACAACGAGACAGAAGCCGACCGCCTTGGCCTCATCTTCGCAGCTATGGCAGGCTACGACCCACGACTGGCCATCCCCTTCTGGCAACGCATGGCTCAGCAGGGTGGAGGCAGCCAGACAAGCGAAATCTTCAGCGACCACCCATCCGATGCAAAGCGCTTAGCTGAGTTGCAGAAACGTATGCCCGAAGCACTCCAGTATTACGTCCCGCCCACACAAACGTCGACCACCACAACCACTAAGAAAAAGGCCACATCGAAGAAGGGCTAAATCGTAGTAGGTCTATTTTATGTGAGCCCATTTGGTTTCGAAGTCCCAAATCTCGGCATCGAATTTCAGGGCGCGCTCGCACTCTTCCTTTGTCTTGTCCTTGGGAATGCGAGGGCCTTTCATGTTGACGAACGGCTCACCTGCATCGTAGGCCGCCAGAACGGCATCGAAGAACTTCTGCCAGCGGACTTTATAGAAGGTCTCGACCAGTCCGTCCCAATCGCGATTGGCATAATCCGTGAGTTGGTATGAGTCGCCCCAGACGGTAATGATGGTGCGGGCGTTCATCTCGAAGTAGTCTTTCTCTGCCTCGGTCTTGCCCCAAGCACGAGCATCTTGAATCCAGTTGTCGAGCGAGAACTCCTTGCAGCCCTTAATCGCCGAGACCATCTGGTCGCACATACCCAAGAACTCCTGCGAAGCCGCCACCATTTCGTTTCTGTCGCCTGCTTTATAGGCATCCGAGAAGAGTTTCCTTACGGCCAGGGCTCTGTTGCGAATGGACTGACGTCGCGTGTTGGCGAGGTCGAATCTGAGGTAATTGGACGAGCCCTCGACCTTCTCCAAGAAGGCCAACGCTTCGTCCAGATTCTTGATGTCGTAGCCTTTGCGGAGTTCTGTTGTCCAGTTCCATTCGCCCTCTAAGTTGGGATGAGCGTTGATGATGCCAGCCGCACCAGTACTGGTGTGAGTCGTGCAGACCTTGTCCACCATCGTGTGCCAGAATGCTCGGTAGTTCTCATCCACTCGGCCAAGATGACGGTCGGCAATGTTGTCGATATACGCATCGAAGCCGATGCCCGTGTCCCAAGCCTGAGTCAACAAAGCCTCATAAATAGGCTCGTTGACGCCAAAGCCTTCCAGGGTAGAGCCAATGCCCACGAACTCCGAGCCACCTTCTTTCTTCGTGCCCTCAATCAGCTTCGCATTATGTTTGTAGTCGCCCTCAATTTCAGTCATCCCGCCGAAGTTGCCCAGATAGCACCAGATGAATTTATGTCCGTAGAAATGTTCCGTAAGTCGCCAAATCTCGGTATAGTCGCATTCGTAGTCGAGCATAATCATCCTGCCCTGCGGAACGGCTGTGAGATAGGCTTTGATGCGTTCGGGCGTCCATGCTCTCTTGTTGCTGATAAAGAGCCAAGCCATCTGGAGCCATATTGCCTCAGGGTCAACGCTCGTCAGGGATTCATAGACGCCGGCAGAAATCTTAGCCAGCGAATCGGGTTCCCATGATGGGGGCGAGACTTCGTTGAAGAGGTCCACGCCATAGATGTGGTTCGTGCCGTACATCTTGGTCTGCTCCTCGAGGAAATCCTTCTGGATGCGGGCAAAGATGGGGTCTGACGGGTTCAGGTAGGTGCAGCGGTACTTCTCGTCGAAGTTGCACCAGCGGTTCACTTTCGATGTCCTGATGCCGGGAACGGTCTTTTCCAAGTCGGCAGGGATGTGACCGGCAAAGCCAGGGAGTACCGGTGTCATGTTCAGTTCGAGCTCCCGCTGA
>JAGCVH010000043.1 GCA_017962495.1 Bacteroidaceae bacterium | reverse complement strand
GGCCAACCATGCACGGAACCTTGGTCTTGACCAGTGCAAGACTGAGTGGATTTATTTCTTTGATTGCGACGATGAGTTTACGCCATCATTCTTAGGTGAACTGATGCCTCATGCTTCGTCTGAAAGAGACTTACTAGTTTTTCCAACGAATCTAGTGATAAACGGACGCGTTCAAAAGCGTAGCTTTGTTACCTCAATATCTGTTGCCAGTCAGATATTATCTTCCACACTCAACACGCAGGGGATGCTCATTCGCACCAGCTTCTTGCGTGAGGTTGGTGGGTGGGATTCACGACTGCAAGTTTGGCAAGACTGGGAGCTGGGCATACGCTTATTACTTCATCATCCTCGTGTTTCTTTTTTGCCCGAACGTGCCTATCATCTTCTACATCAGCATCCTGATAGCCTAACTGGCCCATCTATGGCCAGTCGTATGGTTGAGCGTGAACAGACCATTAGTGTTGTGGAAGCAGAAATAAATGACGACAATAGTCGTCACGCCCTTTGTTTTCGTTTAGCTATTCTCAATGGGATGCTATTACGCGAAGGGGCAAACACAAGCAACTTAAATCTTCCATCTTCGTGGTTTGTTAACGTCGTATCTCGTTTCCTTACTTTTTATACACGCATGGGAGGACGAGGAGCATGGCGTCTTGTACTCATGTTCTGTAAATCCTAAAGGTTAATCTTGACTCTTGCACCTACCATAAGCCAGCAACCGGGCTGGCGAACATTGCCTAAGTCATAGTATCGTTTATTGGTTAGGTTCGTTGCCAGAAGATATACCATCCATTTAGGTTCGTCCCATTGCAGTTTCAGGTCAAGGGTGGTATAAGGGTCGTACGAAACCAGTTGCTTTGAATGGGCATCAACATATCCACCCATTCTGTCTTGCCATCGAAGAAACCATGTTGCCGACATTCGAGAGAAGATTTTATGGTGAAGAGAGGCAGTAAGTTTATGGCGCAGATACTCCAAAGCATAGTTGCTACGGAATATCTGTATATTATCATGACGATGTTGATGAATGTATGTATAACCGACTGATAATGAACGAAGATACACATCCTTATTCACGAGCTGATTAAAGTCAAGTTTCCCTTCTACTTGAAAGCCCATGTTGTCGAGGTTGAACGAGGTCGAATGATAAATGTCATCAGCGGAATACATTACCCAATCAATCATTCTGTGGCCTCTATGATAGAATCCTCGCAGGGTTGCACTTATGCCTGGACAACGATACTGTACGCCTAATTGAGTAGAACGATTTTCTTCGGATAGTAAGCCGATATTTCCATTTAGCGTTGGAGATTTATAATAAAGGTCTGTAAACGTAGGAAGGCGGAAACCTTTACTATATGAGGCATATATCTTCCAATTGGTCGTTGGACTATAAGCAATGTCGATGCCAGGATAGAAGCGGAAGCGATGGTCGACGGACGTATTCATGTTAGCAATCACACCTACGCTCAAAGTCCAATGGTCGAATACAATATTATGTTCGATATTATAAGAAACGTTTGTGCGATTATCTTTATGGTCATACGCTATTTCTTTCTCACCACGTACCTTCACCAATTCCTTTTCTTCCAATGGACGTCCGAGATTCGTTGAAAGGACACCTTCGTTTCGCAGTTCTGCACCCATCGCTGTTGTGCCAAGTTTCCAAGTGATGTGTCCAGTTAAACGCAAACCAAAGACATCAATCATATGAAAGTTCTCACCAAAGCGTTCACCTTTAATAAGCTCAAAGTTGTCGTAGCTTCGATTCCAATACACGGAAGGGGTGAAATGAAGGCGTCCTTTTGTTTCCGCCCCCACACTTATGGAATAACGTTCGTTTCTTTCATATTGATTAGGATAGGATGCAGAATAAAAGGTATTTGCTCCATAATTCTTCTTCGAGAATCCGAATTGCCAATTGAGGTTGAATTGTTCGTGAGAAACATCGCCTTGATAGAAGAGTTGCATTTTGCGCCAATCACTGTTATCAGTTCCGCCACTACTCCTACCTCCGCCTATGCTGAGTCGATTGCCCACAAGGCCTGTCTTTAAAGCTATTCTCGCATCGCCTTGAACCGTTGCATGCATTCCACCTTCCGCACCAACGCTTTCGTTTGATATCTCATCTTTATGCGTGACAATGTTGATGCAACCACCAAAGGCCGAACCACCATAGACGCGACTGGAGGCTCCTGAAAGGATTTCTATGCGTTCGATGTCTGCCAAACTTATGGGTAAGTCTGCCGAAAGATGACCTGTTTGTGGATTGCTAACGTTTACACCATTAAGCAGAAGGGTAAACTGTTCGAAAGTGCCTCCGTCAAGGCTGATGTCCGTCTGAATACCAAAGCCTCCGCGCTGACGGACATCGACGCCCGAGGCTAATTTCAGTAAATCGTTAACACTCTGTACTCCCGCCGCTTGAATATCTTCTCGTGTGAGTACACTAACAATTCTTGCCGACTGTAATAAAGTCAGCGGCGACATGGTTCCGGAAACCTGAATCTCATTCAATGTTTCTCCTTCGTCAACTATGCTCTTTTGCTCGGCGCGAGTATCTTCGGCTTGCACGGGGGTAACTGAAGTCAGTGTTGCGGCTGATAAAACGCCTATGCAAACTTGAAGACGCAACGAAGCGAAAGCACACCAGCCTTTGTTGGAGAATTGCTTCCAGACAACGGAACCAGGACCTTTTCTTTCCTTGTTGTGCATGATTATTAATGTGTTAATATGTGCAGCTTTTCTTTTTCCGAACGCAAAGATACGAAATAAATGACAAATGGTAAATGGTAAATGACAAATAATTCTTATCTTTGTACGACTAATCTTATTTTGCCTCAAATAATTATGAAACGAGTTCTCTTCCTGCTTTCCTTTATCGCTTTGTTCGCAATCGATGCATTCTCACAAGCCAGATACGACTATGCAAACATTCAGATGGAACGTCTCAATCGAGGAGTCGTTGCCGTTCGAACCTCGCCAGACAGCGTGATGGTCTCTTGGCGATACCTTGCAAGCGACCGCGAAGACACGCAATTTGAAGTGTATCGTAACGGTAAGAAGATTGCCAACGTGATGCGTGACCATGGAACGTTTTTCATGGATTATAATCCTTCGACCAAGCGTACTAAATATAAGGTAAAGGCGAAGGCTCCCATATGGCCTATTAAAGAAGATCAAGGCGAATGGGTATTGCCCGCCAATGCGCCTATTGGCTATATCAACATTGACGTTGAACGTCCAACCGGATTCAAGGACATCGAGGGACGAGACATTTCTTATTCCGCCAATGACGCAACGGTAGCAGACCTTGACGGCGACGGACAATTTGAGATTATCTTTAAGTGGGAGCCATCGAACTCGAAGGACAATTCTCAATCAGGATTGACAAATAACACATTCATTGATGCATATAGGCTCGACGGAAAAAGACTTTGGCGCATAGACATGGGAAAGAACATCCGAAGCGGAGCACACTATACTCAGTTTATGGTTTATGACTTTAATGGTGACGGACGAGCCGAAATGATTTGCAAGACAGGCGACGGAACGATTGACGGAACAGGTAAAGTCATTGGCGACCCAACTGCTGACCACCGAGTTGGAATGGAGCAACGAGGCGATGAGGACTACCGAGCAATGATGGTCAAAGGCGAGCAATTCCGTCAGGACCAAAGAGGTAGGAGGGGAGGATTCATTAATCGTGGACCTGAGTTCCTAACTGTCTTCGATGGCATGACTGGACGTGCAATCCATACAGTCGATTATGTTCCTGAGCGCGGAAACTTGCAAGACTGGGGTGATAATTACGCCAATCGTTCAGAGCGCTATTTGGCTTGTGTTGCCTATCTTGATGGTGTTCGTCCGAGTGCAATCATGTGTCGAGGCTATTACACAAGATCTGTGCTTGCCGCATGGGATTTCGATGGAAAAGAGTTGCGCCAGCGATGGGTGTTCGACTCTAACAAGGAAGGTCGAATGTATGCAGGTCAGGGTAACCACAACCTTCGTGTCGCCGATGTCGATGGCGATGGACGGGATGAAATCACCTATGGTTCGATGGCTGTCGACGATAATGGTAAAGGCCTTTATTCCACCGGCTTTGGACACGGCGATGCAATGCATCTGACATCCTTCTTCCCACTCGATGACAAGTTGCAGGTTTGGGATTGTCACGAGAACAAGCGCGATGGTAGCGAACTACGCGATGCAGCAACGGGGAAAGTCATTTTCCAATTGCCCGACAACACAGATGTGGGCCGTTGTATGGCTGCAGACATCGACCCCTCGAACCCAGGTCTTGAGATGTGGAGTAGTAGGAGCGGAGGCATTCGGAATATTAAAGGCGAAGTCGTGGACAGCCTTCAGCGCATTCCCGTAAATATGGCCGTTTGGTGGGATGGGGATTTACTGCGTGAAATGCTTGACCACGAAACGGTTTCCAAATACATTCCTGAAGAACGTCGTTGTCAACCCATAATGACGATGCAAGATTGTTCGTTCAACAACGGAACAAAGAGCAATCCTTGTCTGCAAGGAGACATCTTAGGCGATTGGCGCGAAGAAGTGATAGTGAGAACGCGAGACAATGAGCATCTGCGTATTTACGTTTCGCCCATACCTACGCCTTATCGCTTCCACACCTTCCTTCAAGACCTGGTTTACCGGCATTCAATCACCACACAAAATGTTGCCTATAACCAACCCACTCAAGTTGGATTCTACTTTGGCGCAGAACTGAAGGGAAGTGGACGCTTGTTCAGAGGGATGCAATTCTGATACGTGGTAGATGTAAAATGTAGAATGTAGAATGTCAAAGTTAAATGTCAAATATAAATAATAGAATTATGAAACGAATTGCATTACTGACTTTCATCCTTTGTGCTTCCGTTTTCAGCCTTCATGCTGAGGAAACACGTATTCTTTCACCTGATGGCTTGACTTATGTTGACCTTCGCTTCGAAGACGGCAAGTTGAGTTATAGCGCTGGCTATCGCACTTTAGTGAAAGCCAAGAAGAAGGGGGCAGCGCCAGACAGCATAGATGTGCCAATGCTCCTTGACTCACCCCTTGGTGTCCAAACCAATGTTGGTGACTTCTCGAAAGACCTCATCTTCAATCAAAGCAAAAAGAGTGAGAAGCCCCAAAGTGTAAATTATTACCTGCGTCAAGCTAAGCAAACCAACATTAGCACGGAATACAATGAGTATTATGCCACTTTCTCATTGCCAAATGCGAGAAGGCATGGGGTGCAGATGCTCGTTGATTTTCGTGTCTTTAACAATAACATAGCCTATCGCTACCAATTTATTCAGACAGGTGTGACTTCGGCTCTCGTTGTCACAAGTGAGGCTTCGGGCTTCCGTTTCCCCACAGACGCAACAGCCTTTATTTGCCCGCAAAGCGACCCGATGATAGGTTGGATGCGTACCAAACCGAGCTATGAAGAAGGTTACATTTGGGACAAGCCCATCACGACTCGAAGCCAATATGGTCACGGATGGACATTCCCCTGCCTTTTCCACGAGGGGGACAAGGGTTGGGTGCTTATTTCCGAGACAGGAGTAACAAGTAACTATTGTGGTTCTCACTTAAGTGACGCAACTCCTGATGGATTGTTCACCATTGCTTTCCCCATGGAGGGAGAGAATAATGGTTTTGGCAGTACTGGCGCACAAATAGGTCTTGCCACCGACAAAGTATCGCCTAACTCCTCTCAAGCGGGCGTTACCCCTTGGCGTACTATTACTATCGGAGCAACACTGAAACCTATTGTGGAGACCACCATATCATGGGACGTTGTTGAACCCCTTTATGAACCCAGCATCGACTACAAGGGTTCGCGCAACACTTGGTCTTGGATCATTTGGCAAGACCCAAGTATCAACTACGACGACCAAATTAAGTTCATCGATCTTGCAGCCGCACTCGGATGGGAAGGTTGCCTCATTGACGGCGGTTGGTTCCAGAACATAGGACGCGAGGGAATGGAGAAACTCTTTGCTTATTGCAAGCAGAAGGGGGTTCGTCCTTGGGTTTGGTACAACTCGAACGGAGCTTGGAACGACGCACCCCAATGTGCTCGCCAAAGCATGCATAACTCTATCGTGCGCAAGCAAGAGATGAAGTGGTTGCAAAAGCACGGGGTAGCTGGCATCAAGGTTGACTTCTTTGCTGGTGACAAGCAAGAGACCATGCGTGTATATGAAGGTCTTCTGTCTGATGCCAATGATTATGGCATTCAGGTCATTTGTCACGGATGCACCTTGCCAAGAGGTTGGGAGAGAATGTATCCCAACTACTGCAGCAGCGAGGCCGTTCTTGCCAGCGAGAACCTATATTTCAGTCAGGGCTTCTGCGATATGGAAGCGCGTCACGCCTGCCTTCATCCCTTTGTCCGCAATACTGTTGCATCAATGGAATATGGAGGTACAGTCCTGCAGAAGCGCCTTCACAAGGAGCCGAACAAGGGTAATATCCGTCGCACAAGCGATGTCTTCGAGTTGGGAACAGCTATTGCTTTCCAATCGAGTGGACAGAACTTTGCACTTACACCTATGAACTTGGATGAGAGCGTAACGCCGAAGTACCAGATAGAGTTTATGCGTAAGGTTCCCACATGCTGGGACGAGACGCGTTTCATCGATGGCTATCCTGGCAAATACGTAGTTTTGGCACGTCGAAATGGTAATGACTGGTATGTTTGCGCCTTGAATGGAGAGAAGGAACCTCTGCAAGTGAATGTGGAAGTTCCCATGCTTGCCGGCAAGCAAGTAAAATGGCTTGACGATGCGAATGGTGAGAAGCAGGTAACTATGGATAAGCGTGGAACGCTGAAGGCGCAGATACCTGGTGAAAGTGCGGTAGTGCTTTATTAATGATGGAATTAATCTCAAGTTCCAAGAATCCTAAACTCCGATTGCTCCTCGACTTACAACAGAAGTCGGCGGAGCGTCGGAATCATGGGCTTTTTGTGGTGGAAGGACAACGCGAGTTACAGCATTGCATCGAAGCCGGATATGAGGTCGACACGCTTTTTGTCTGTCCTTCCTTATATAATATAAATAATGTATCGTTGCCCGAATGCCGAACCTTCGAACTGAGCAAGGAGGTTTACGACAAAGTGGCATATCGCGGAACGACGGAAGGAATTATTGCCGAAGTGAAGGTACGCGATAATGGACTTGAACAACTTGCCCGAAGGCTGAAGTCCGAATCTCCGCTCATCGTCGTTCTCGAAAGTGTTGAGAAGCCCGGGAACCTTGGTGCTGTACTGCGCTCTGCAGATGCAGCAGGCGTTGATGCTGTTATCGTTTGTGACCCACTGACCGACCTCTATAATCCGAACCTGATTCGTTCGTCCATCGGAGCCTTGTTCACCGTTCCAGTAGCTACTTGCACCTCGGAGGAATGTATTGCTTTCCTGAAGTCGAACAAGATACAGATACTTACCGCCCAATTGCAAGACTCGGAATTGTATTACGATACACCGATGGACGGACCTACGGCTTTGGTGATGGGAACGGAATCAACAGGACTAACCACACAATGGCGCGAAGCCGCTGATGCCCACATTCGCATTCCCATGCTTGGATGCTTGGATTCACTAAACGTAAGTGTCTCTGCAGCCATACTCATGTTCGAGGCGGTAAGGCAAAGGGGGTATGCGTCGAAGACGTAGGCCTTCCGAAATCGAACCTTAGGCTCGAGGATTTTGCACCTGAGGTTCGAAGATTTTGCACCTGAGGTTCAATTGATTTGCACCATAGGTTCGATGGAAAGGGAACTTAGGTTCGATGAATTAATCCCTGAGGCCCTACGAAATAAGCCCTAAGGTCTTCCGAGCGAAGGCTTCAGGGCTTAATCAAAAAGGCATAGGGGTTATTCCAGAAGGCCTATGTCCGATTTCTTAAATCAAAGGCATTCCTGCCTGACGACATTGCTGGCGCATCAAATCGGGCCAAATGCTTGATTGCGTTTCGCCTATATGCGCCTTGTGCAGAAGCACCATACACAGACGACTCTGCCCAATTCCGCCACCAATGCTGAGGGGGAGTTTGCCGTCCAGAAGGCGATGATGGAAGTAAAGCTGCTTGCGGTCTTCCTTTCCTTGCATCTCGAGTTGTCGCAATAGGGCGTCCTTATCAACGCGAATACCCATAGACGAGAGTTCAATCGCACGATTCAGCACGGGATACCAAATAAGCAAGTCACCGTTCAAACCCTTATATCCATCCTCATTCAAAGTTGACCAGTCGTCGTAGTCAGGCGCACGCAAGTCGTGAGGCTTACCATCGCCCAAAGGACCTCCAATGCCGATGATGAACACGGCACCATGTTCCTTACAGATTTCGTCCTCTCGTTCTTTGGGCGTAAGTTCGGGGTACATCTGTCGCAGTTCCTCGCTGTGAATGAAGAAGACATCCTCAGGAAGATAGGGACGCAATTGTGGATAGGTCTCGCAAACGAAGAATTCCGTTCGCAGGATTGCGCCATAAATCTTATTGACAATCTTTCGGAGATAGGCGAGATTACGCTCTTCGACTGTCATCGTGCGTTCCCAATCCCATTGGTCGACGTAGAGGGAATGGAGATTATCCAAATCCTCGTCGGCGCGTATGGCATTCATGTCCGTCACAATACCGAATCCAGGCTTCACATCATATTCGGCAAGAGTGACACGCTTCCATTTGGCAAGCGAGTGAACCACCTCTGCCGTAGCATCATTCATGCATTTGATGGGGAACGAAACAGGGCGCTCGACGCCATTCAAATCGTCGTTCAAGCCTAAGCCGCGCAATACGAACAAAGGAGCCGTAACTCTGCGAAGACGAAGCTCTGTGGAAAGACTCTCGAGGAAGAAATCCTTGATTTTCTTAATAGCAAGTTCAGTTTGTTTCAGGTCGAGGAGCGCGTGATAGCTCTCGGGTTTTATCAGATTTACCATCGTAACTAATATCTATCGGCTGCAAAGATACGAATAAATTAAGAATTAAGAGTTAAGAATGAAGAATTAATAGAAAATAAATGTGAATATTGGATTGCGAATTGTGAATTAATTATTACCTTTGCATCGTAAATGGCTCCGTAGCTTAGCTGTATAGAGCGTCAGATTCCGGTTCTGAAGGTCGAGGGTTAGAATCCCTCCGGGGTCACTACTTTTTGATTAGGTGAGTTATGCGGTTGGTAAATGTTTAACAATTAACGTTTCATCGACATGAAAAGCATTGCATTAAGTTTACTCTTTGCCTTATGCTCATTCACATCTGCACAGGCTCAGAATCTCAAGTTCATGGGATACGACATGGGCGTAACAATCGACCAGTTCACGAAGACCATACAACAGCGCTATCCACTTCAGAAGAAGATTGGCGGTGACAGATACTACATCTTCAAGGGAACCGTGTTTGGACACGAATCATACTTCAAAGCCGAATACACGCGAAAGAGCAGGGCTGTGTACAAGATTACGGTTACGCCCAAACAGGTCGACCAGAATGCCTTAGCCGACTCGCTCATAGCCCATTACGGCGAAGCCATAGAGGTGCAGAGCGGTATGCGCTGGAACGTGGAGGGTGGAACCATATTCCTCTACGTGCCACAAGGCTACGACCCCGTGCTCATGTACTTCGACGAGGAAGCAGTAGCCAAGTTCCGAGAGGAGCAGTAAGGTATATCGAAGACTTTTCTACTTATTTCATTTCCCGCTCGAACCATTGAGTGATCTGGCGGAAGAGATGGTATCGCGTATTGCCACCATAGATGCTATGGTTGCGATTCGTGTAGCTTTGCATCTTGAAATCCTTATCGGCTTGCACCAGAGCCTCGACGTATTCGGCAGTATTGCGGAAGTGAACGTTATCGTCGGCAAGTCCGTGACAAATGAGAAGATTGCCTGAGAGCTGTGGAGCCCTTGAGATAGCACTCACGTCATAGCCATCGGGATTCTCCTGAGGAGTACGCATGAAGCGTTCAGTATAGACGCTATCGTAATAACGCCAACATGTGGGAGGTGCTACAGCTACGCCTGCGGCAAACACAGGACGGCCTTCGGACATGGACATAAGGGTGCAGAAACCTCCATACGACCATCCCCAGATACCTATACGATTTTTGTCGACATAGGAAATGGAAGCCATATAGAGGGCGGCCTCTACTTGGTCCTGTGCCTCCATCTGACCCAGCTTCAGGTAGGTCTGCTTTTCAAAGTCTGCACCCCTGCCTCCAGTGCCTCTTCCATCTACGCACACGCTGATGAATCCCCTTTGTGCGAGGTATTGCTCATAAAGACAACCGCCCATGTTTCCTGCATTCCAACTATCGAGAACCTGCTGACTGCCAGGTCCGCTATATTGGAAGAGGATGACGGGATAACGGTTCGAGGGTTTGAAGTCGGAAGGACGAACCATATAGCCATTAAGCTCTGTGCCGTTTGACGTGCGGAAGGAGAAGAATTCGCGCTGACCCAAGTTCAAGCCAGCAAGTTTATCAACGAGTTCCTTATTATCTATGAGCGTCTTCAGAGTTCGACCCGATTGGTCACAAAGCGTGGTGACAGGAGGGGTGGATATGTTGCTATAGACATTCATGAAATATTTCATCGACTTGCTGAAGACGGCGCTATTGGTTCCAGGCTTAGCCGAAATCTTCACGACCTTGCCTTTGACGTCAGTCTTATAAATGGCTCTTCGCGTTACGCCTTCCTGCGTTGACGCATAGAAATAGCTTCCCGTCTTGTCGTCATAACCATAAAAGTCCGTGACTGCATAGTTGCCGCTGGTCACTTGCTTTTTCAGGTTGCCGTTAAGGTCATAGTGATAGATGTGGTTCCAGCCATCGCGTTCGCTGCAAAGGATGAATCCTCCATCGATGAAAAGCATCTGGTTGTAGGCGTTCTCGCCAATGTAGTGCTTCACTTCATCGCGAACGGCAAGTCGAGCCTCCGTGCTGCGAGGATTTGCCATATAGATGTCCATGCGGTCTTGGTGGCGATTGAGCGTGACAACGGCAAGCTTCGACGCGTCACTCGTAGGGAAGATGCGAGGGATGTACCCGTCCTTGTCGAGGGGAACCTGCAAAGTGCGGGTCTGGTGACTCTTGATGTCGAAGGAGAGCACGCTTACTCGGCTGTTCTGCTCCCCAGCCATCGGATACTTGTATTCATAACTTCCGGGGTAGGTGAGGTATTCCTTCTTCTCGGGACTCATACCTTTGTACCAAGGGAAACTGAATGTGGGAACATCCGTCTCGTCGTATCGAATCCAGCAAAGCATCGTGTTGTCGGCATTGAAGGTAAGGCTTCTGTCCGTCACGAACTCTTCTTCATTCACCCAGTCGGGTTTTCCGTTGATGATGTGATTAAACTTGCCGTCCTTCGTCACTTGGCTCTCGCTGTTATTGAACAGGAGTTTCACGAGGAAGATATTGTTGTCACGCACGAACGCCACCATGTAACCGTCGGGACTCCAGACAGGACACTCCTGCGGACCTCCGTCCGAGAGCGGGGTAAGCGTGCGGTTTACCATATTATATATATAATAGACGGCAGTCTTGGAACGGCGATAGATGCTTTGAGTCTGCGTTTGGATGAGGATGTTCTTCTCATCGGGCGATATGATGTATCCGTCTATGCGTTCCAGCTTTACCTTTCCTCGCGTTTGAGCCACGTCGAAAAGCGTGCTTTCCTTTTCTCCCGTCTTGAAGGAATAGGCAACGATTTGCTTCGAATCTGGACTCAGTTGCGAATAGCGTTCCCCATCATTGAGGGGATGTACGCCATAGATGCGCTTTGCAGAATATTTGCCCGAGCAGAGGTCCTTCAGGTCGATGTTGGCGGCAAAAGAGTTGAAGGTGAGAAAATGAGAGAATGAGAGAATGAGGAAAAGTGTAAACCGTTTCATGACTTTATGTTATTGATTCTGCATGCAAAGATACGAATAAGCGAGCGAAAAGAAAAAGAAATGTTTGTTTTTCTTTTCATTTCCGAGC
Source organism: Bacteroidaceae bacterium (assembly GCA_017962495.1). GTDB lineage: Bacteria > Bacteroidota > Bacteroidia > Bacteroidales > Bacteroidaceae > Physcousia. Next base: position 80,447 of record JAGCVH010000043.1, on the reverse strand, counting down.
GGGAGTATATTCGACCGCAGGTCAATATAGATACGATATAATATTGAAACAACCAAAAACCCTCGCCACCTATCTCAGGCAACGAGGGAGTGAGCACTCCATTAATTCTAAGTTTAACCTTAAAGTACGTACGCTTTTCTTTATTCCGTTTCGTTCGCTTGTTCGCGTTTCGCACGGCCTTGAAGTTTGTACTCGATGATAAAGGAACAGAGCAAGCCGAGTCCGCATCCGAAGGCAAGCAGAATCCAGAAGTAGATGTCATGTTTGGGATTGAGGTTGAGTACGAAGTTAAGCAAAGCGCCTAAACCTAAGCCTATGAGGACAGATCCCCAACGGAGGGCGGGGTAGGGATTACTTCCTTGCTTCTTCTCGGGCTCTTCCACGAGATACTTTGCCGTCTCTTTGTCGACATGATTCTCTATGATGAGCCTACGGATTTCGCGGTCGTTGTTGTTCTTCTTAACTTGACTGACAATTCCTGAAATTATGGCCACGATGGGAATCGAAAGACCAAGCACAACTGCAAAGATTGGAATTAAAACTGCTGCATGAAACATCATAATACTTATCGTTTAGTTGTTAATACTGTTTTACTTAATTATAACTTTGAACGTCGTTCATTTAAAAGACCCGTGAACCTGGGGATTATTACACGTCTTCGATGGAAAAATCTTTCATGAGTCTCCACCCGAAATACAGGATGGTTGCACAGGGGATGATGAGGACAAGGCGATACATGCGTAAGTCTCCCACTGTGGAAGCAAAATATATGCCGGCGGCAAAGATGAGCAGCAAAAACGGCATTCCGAAGGAAAAGACCACGATGCGAGCCCACTTACGCATCCACTCCCGACGAGCCTTGCGCTTGACATCCCGAATAATGACTCGGTCCAATTCGGCCAGCGTCTGCTTGCGCTCTACTGCCTGCATGATGATTTCGTCGAATTGTCTGTCGTCCATAATTTCTATACCTTATTAATATTATATATAATCCTTTTTGTTTTACACCTGAGGTCTTCCGTTCATCAAACCTATGTTCGAGGGGCATTGAACCTATGTTCGAGGGGCATCGAACCTATGTTCGAGAGGCATCGAACCTAAGGGCCTGTTTCAGTTTCTCCCTTATCCGATGAAGCCTGACCAATACATTTTGCTGGCTCAAGCCCATGTTCAGGGCTATGTCTGCCGTCTTCTCTTGCTGATAGTAATGACGCTTTATCAATTCCTGATCTTGCTCGGGAAGCCTGCCTATGGCCTGTTCCATCATTTGTATTTGTTCCTCTCGTTCCTCGTCAAATTCCTCATCCGCCAAGTTGTGCATTTCCTCAGCAGGTCGTCCCATTCTTCGCTTCTCTTTCTCCAGGAGATGGAGGGCGGTATGGGTTGCGATGATGCTTAGCCAAGCGCCCATTTCCTGACCTCGCCACACGGACAGTTGTTCGTAAGCCTTTACGAATGTCTGCTGGGTAATTTCCGATGCCGTTTCCTCGCGATGGCAGATGGTCAGAGCCTTGGAATAGACCAAGCCGGAATACTTATGCACGAGGTCGGCAAAGCGATTCCGATGCCCATTATCGACGATTTCTCTAACGATTTCTCTGTCACTCATACAACTTTATGACCCGCAGGCTTGCGAATTATTACACAAAATTACAAATAATTGTCAAATGGCAAATGTTAAATGTCAATTAATCGTTAACTTTGCGTAATGATTAAGTTCAAAGACTACGGAACCTGGCTCAAGGAGCAGTTGGGCGCAAAGGTGCAGAAGATAGCGATTAATGCCGGCTTCACCTGTCCCAATCGCGATGGGCGTGTAGGGTGGGGAGGTTGCACCTATTGCAATAACCAGACCTTCAATCCCGACTATTGTCAGACGACCAAGTCGGTAACGGTTCAGTTGGAGGAAGGCAAGCGATTCTTTGCCCGCAAGTATCCCGACATGAAGTATCTTGCCTACTTTCAGGCCTACACGAACACTTATGCCGACGTGGACCACTGCATAGCCCTTTACGAAGAGGCGCTTCGGGTGGAGGATGTGGTAGGAATAGTGATTGCGACAAGACCCGACTGCATGCCTGATGCCCTTCTCGACTACCTGACAGAACTCAACCGCAGAACCTTCCTTATAATAGAATATGGTATAGAGAGCGCCAATGACGAAACGCTGAAACGCATCAATCGGGGACACTCGTTTACAGATTCCGTTCGTGCCGTACAATGGACTGCAGAGCGGGGAATACGCGTTGGAGCCCACATGATTCTTGGTCTGCCTGGCGAGGATCACGACGAACTGATGCGTCAAGCAAGGCTAATAGGTCAGTTGCCCCTGACTTCGTTGAAACTCCATCAACTGCAAATCATTCGGGGAACGAAGATGCATGAAGAATGGCAGGAAACCCCTTGGTCCCTGCCATCCGTTGATGAGTACATCGAACTTGTGCTCGACTACATTTCCCTTCTTCCTCCAACACTTGTGCTCGAGCGCTTTGTCAGCAGTTCACCTGACGCCTTACTCGTAGCACCCCGATGGGGGTTGAAGAATTACGAATTTACTAATAAGCTTAATAAGGTCGTAAGGTCGTAAGGTTATAAGGTCGCTTCGCTTGTAGGTTGGAAGGTTGGAAGGTTGGAAGGTCGCTTCGCTTATAGGTTATAAGGTTAACCTTAAACCCAAAACCTCAAACCTTCAACCCAAAACCTTAACCCCTAAAACCTCACTATCGTCCGCTTGTGCCGTCAGGCTTAACGCTAATGCCCTTCAGGATATTGGCCTTGGCAGCAGCCTTCTTTTCTTCGGCGGTCTTGATGGCGTTGGTGTTCACGTCACTGGTGCTTTCAGCTTTCTCAGCCACATCCTTTGCCTTCTCCACTTCGGCCTTAGCCTTTGCTACGTCATCCTTTGCCTTATTCACGCCCTGACGAGCTTCGTCCACCTTCTGCTGAGCCTTTGCAACGCCCTGTTCGGCTTTGGCAACCTTCTGCTCGGCGGCATTAACCTTCTGTTCTGCTTTCACAACGCCCTGTTCGGCCTTCTGCACATTGGCTTTAGCCTTGTCCTGTTGCTTCTGCAGCTTTGCTACCTGAGCCTTAGCCTTAGCAATTTCCTTGTCGGCCTTAGCTTCTTCCTTCATGCCATTCTTAGCCACTTTCAGATTGTTCTGAGCTGCCTTGAGGGCAAGTTGCTTATCCTTCAGGCGACCCTTAAGTTCGTTGTTCTTAGGATCTGCCTTCGACTCAATCTTAACCTTGGCAACATCGGCCTTTAGTGCAACGATTTCCTGTTCAAACTGATTTACCCAATCCTGGCAAGACTTGTCCTGACCGGCTACTTCCTGAGCCATCAGACTTGTGCTCATGCAGAGCAGAGCAACGGCAAAAATAAGTTTCTTCATAGCGAAATTAATTTGGTTGGTTAATAAGATTTGGGACAAAGATAGTGTAAACCGAATAAAAAGCCAAATTTATTTGAGTTTTTTTGAGGTGCAACCTATCTAAGAGCATACGAAGTTGGTCAAAGATACAAATAAATTGATAATTAAGAATTAAGAATTAAGAATAAATTCGTATTTTTGCCAAAGAACTAAACCAAAATCTATGAAAAAAACAGCATTAAGCCTGCTTTTGACGCTTTTTTGCTTCCTAAGCATGCAAGCCGAATCTTCACGCGAAGTTTTGTCCCTGATTGACAAGGTAAATGACTACTGGCAAGCCCATAACGCGCCAAACAAGCGTGCTTTCTGGGACCATGCCGCTTACTATACAGGAAACATGGAGGCCTACCGACTCACGGGCAAAGCCCAATGGTATCAGTATAGCGACCAGTGGTGCCGTCACAACGAATGGAAGGGTGCCAAGTCGAACGACAAACGTAACTGGAAATACCAGTGGTACGGAGAAGGCGACGATTTCGTGCTCTTCGGAGACTGGCAAATCTGCTTCCAGACCTATATCGACATGTACAACCTCGTGCCTGCCGACTATAAAGTGGCCCGAGCCAAGGAGGTGATGGCCTACGAGTGCCAGATGCAGGATAATAAGTTCTGGTGGTGGGCCGATGCGCTCTATATGGTTATGCCTGTGATGACGAAGATGTATCGCCTCACTAATAATGAGATGTACCTCGATAAACTCTACGAGAACTTCATCTGGAGCGACTCCCTGATGTGGGACACCGAGGCACAGCTCTACTATCGCGACGGAAAGTACATTTGGCCAAAGGTGAAGACTTCCTGCGACGGAGGCAAGAGTTTCTGGGCTCGTGGCGACGGATGGGTGCTGGCAGGTATGGCTAAGGTTCTTGCCGATATGCCTCGCGACTATAAGCATCGCGACATTTTCGTTCAACGCTTCCAGCAACTGTCCGAGGGAGTGGCACGCTGTCAGCAAGCCGATGGCTACTGGAGCCGTTCGATGCTGTGCGAAGGCGACGCACCTGGACCAGAGACAAGCGGTACGGCTTTCTTCTGCTACGGCCTTGAATGGGGTGTCAATCATGGCTATCTCGACAAAGCCGTATATGGGCCTGTGATAGAACGCGCCTGGAACTACCTGCGCTCCAAAGCCCTTCAGGAGGACGGAAGCATAGGTTTCGTGCAGCCCATCGGTGAGAAGCCCGACCCCACGAAGATTGTGGATAGTCGCTCACAAGCCCCCTTCGGTACTGGTGCCTGGTTGCTTGCCGCTTGCGAACGGGTTCGTTATCTCGATGCCACCTGCACGCATGGTGTGAAGCCAGGTGCTCCGCAGATTGCCGACCAACCGCGCAGGATGACTATCACGATTGAGAACCCAACGGACGACAATCGTCAGGATGTGGTGGAAGTGAATGCCCAACAGGTGTTCGACAAGTTACAGATTGGTGGCGGACGCCAGTTCCTCGTGCTTGACGGCGATGGTGTGGAACAACCCTATCAGCTGACCAACGACGGGAAACTTCTCATTCAGGTGTTCCTCGCTCCTCAGTCTTCGACAACTTTCACCCTGGTAACAGGCGAACCGAAGGTGTTCCGACTCGACGTGAACGGACGCATCTATCCCAATCGCGAGGACGACCTGACTTGGGAAAACGACCGCAATGCCTGGCGATTCTATGGGCCTAAGATGCACAACAAGGGCGTGAGCGGATTTGACACCTTTACCAAGAATGTGACCTATCCCATTCAAGACCAACTCTACCATAACGAACTGACGAGCTATGGCGTAAACGAGCAACTCAAGCGACAAGGGCGTGGAGGCGAATGGGCTCAGGTGCATCGCGACCTGTACACCTATCATCGCGACAAGGGTCAAGGCATGGACGCCTATACCGTAGGTGCAACGCTGGGTGCTGGTGCGCCTGCCTTGATGGATGGCGACAATCTGTTGCTTCCGGATGTCTATGAGAAGGCAGAGATACTTGATAACGGTCCACTTCGCTTTACCGTTCGGCAGCAGATGTACGAGCGTGATGGCGTACACGAGTCAAGGCTCATCAGTCAGGACAAAGGCACTCATCTGGCTAAGATACAAGTCTCTTACGAGGCCGATGACAGCAAGAAGATTGACGGAAAATCGCTCTGTGCAGGCATCGCCGTTCATGAGAGTCAACCCAACGCCTATGTCATCAATCAGAAAGCTGGTTATGTGACCTATGCCGATGCACTGGACACACCGAAAGGACAGAACGGACAGCTCTACATTGGTCTGCTCTTTACGGATAAGATGAAGTCGCTCCGCTATCTGCCTTTGCCGGAGAAGAAGAGTGGGGCAGTGGGCCATGTCGTCGGCATTACGCCTTATCGTGCCGGACAGACCTTCACTTACTACGCAGGAAGCGCCTGGAGCAAGTATGATGTGCCTAACCAGCAAGTGTGGGAAGCACAATTGCAAACCTACGCACGCAATATTCAGCACCCCTTAGTCGTTAAGTAATAGGGAGAACGCAACCTCTCTCCGTCTCCCCCTTGGGGGAGTGAATATGAATAATGGTATAAAACGATAAAGAAAATATGTTGAAGCGCTTATTTCTTCTAATCATATTAAGTAGTCCTTGCTTCATTCCCTGTCTGCATGCCCAGACCGACGACGAGGTGGTGCAAGCCATCAAGGACGACATTCAGGCAGTGAAAGCTAAGGCAAGGGACACGAGAACGCTCTTGCGCGATCAGGAACGAGACCTGCGTAGATTGCAGACCGAACTGGAGCGTACGCGAACCACCATCCAACAGAATAAGGAAAGGGCTCGTGACGCTAAGAAACGCGGCAAGGACTTCACACCGAAACCTGTGCAACGCACCTACACAAGTCTGTTTGCCAAGACACCAGAACCCGTTGTGGAGCCGAAGAAAGAGGAAGTGAAGAGGGTAGAGCCTAAGGCAGAAACGAAGAAGCCTGAGGCAAAGGCGGAAGTGAAGAAACCTGAACCCAAGAAGACTGAACCACAAGCTAAGGCAACGGCAAAGGAAGAACCCGCTACTACCAAGGCTAAGGCTAAGGAAGAACCTGCCACCACTAAGGCTAAGGAAGAACCGAAGGCAAAGGAGACAAAGACCACCAACAGCCGTAGGAGTAACGCGGCTAACAATAAGAAGGAACAGGAGGCTGAGGTTGCTCCAGCACAGGAAAAAGAAGCCAAGGTGTCTGTAAGGAAAGAACGCAACTCGAGCAAGAAGAAGGAGGAGACCACCGAAGAAAAGGCTAAGGAACAGCCCCCCGCCTCTAAATCCAAAGCCAAGGAAGAACCTGCTGCAAAGGAGGAAAAGGCATCATCGAAATCGAAGTCGAGAAGCAGGAGGAAGTCTTCATCCGAGGGTGAGGAACAATCCGAAGGGGCGCCCGAAGAGGCAGTAGTACCCACTCCCGAAGCAGATGCCGAAGGTGCAGGATCAGTAGGTTCTGATGGCACGGAACCGTCTGCCGAAGCCAGCAAATCGAAGAAGGCCGAGAAGCCCGAGAAGACTCCACCTCCCGTTGCCGACAAGCACATGAGCAACAAGCAAGCCCTGCAACTGCAGAAAGAGCGCAATAAGTACTACGAGGACCGCCTGAAGGAAAAGCAGAAAGCAGAAAAGGCAGAAGCCAAGAAAGCTGCCAAGGAAGAGGCTGCCAAGAAGAAAGAGGAAGAAAAGGTGAAGCGCGAGGCAGAAAAGGCTCGCAAGAAGATGGACAAGGAAGCCCAAAAGGCGGAAGGTCCCGTCGCCAGTGCTCGCAGACAGCGCGATACTAAGGAGAAAGACTCCGACGACACCGCTCCCGAGGTAGCACCAGAACAAGAGACGACCCCCAAATCCAAGAAAAAAGACACTAAAAAGGAGGCCGAGCCCACAGAACCTGCTGAACCCGAGGAACCAGTAGCAGAATAGGAGCGTGAGGCAGAGCTTCACAGATGTAAAAGTGTAAGGTGTATAAAGGAACCGAGAGCCCAAAGGGGTTCTCGGTTCTCTTTGTTGCAGGGTGATAGGCTAGTTTTTCCTAGTTCTCCTAGTTTTACTAGTTGCCTAAAAGCTGGGGCATCTGCCCCATGCTTTTAAGAAAGGGTTAATAATGCTTTTTTGTCCTCGTCCGGAGGATCTAAGGTCTTCGGTCTTAGGCTCTCAGGTCTTCGGCCGTAAGCCCTAATGCCTTTCGTCATCGAACCTAATTCGTCCTATATTATCAAAGTTTTTGTTTAATTTATTTCGCGCTATAATTACTATCTTGAAAAGCTGAGTCTTATCGAATTTGTCAGCGCTCGGGATAGCCGACGAATGCATGCAAATATTGCAAAATTGCAAATTGCATGCAAAAATTTGCGGAGCGAGAAAAGAAGGAGTGTAAAATAAAGTATAATTTTATTATAACTTGTTATATATCAATATATTATATACATTTTAATATCTATTTCTTATCATCTTCATCGCTCAATTGAAAAAAACGAATGCAATTTGCAATTTTGTAATATACGCTCCCCGCCGCCAGCATTTTCCCGTATATGTGTATGGTTTGTGGTGAACCGTGTGGCGTATGACGAAGGTCTGCGCCTCTTTTTGTTATTTACATTTACTAATTAAATATACTATTATTAAAATATTTTTACTGTTGGCCTTATCTGCCTTTACTTTCGTTGCCACATCGTGTGGAGACGATGATGACGAATAACTGGATATGGATAAGATTGAAGGTACATGGATGTGCGTAAAGAGTTTGGATACTCATCAAGGAACTACGGTCGAGGGACTGCTTGTGGGTGCTCAAATAGTCATCAAGGCCAATGGAACTTACACATCTTCGGCAGAAACTTTTGGAAAGTTAGGTACATACATCTATAATGGCGAGACTTTCACGACAAAAAGTATCAGTGGCAACACATTCGTAATTAAGGTAACGTTTTACAAATATGACATGAATTTGGTAGGAACGACAAGCAATGGTGTTTCATTCAGTTATAGTTTCAAGAGGGAATAGCATTCAAGGCAAACACATTTATCGACGACAAAGGGGAGCCCTCACTGGACTCCCCCTTTTTTTTAGTTTGCCGTTCCACCAACCTCCGTCTGCGTGACAGCTTGGAAGGGCAGGGTGGGGTCGAGCTCGAGGAGGCGGACTTCGGCGTTGTCCATGCGCTCTATGGCACGGGTCTCGACGCCATGGAAGACGGCTTGCAAGACGCGAAGGAAGAGGCCATGGCTGACGACAAGGAGTTGCTCGCCATCGCGCTCTCGCGCCATCTTGTTGAGGAAGTCGGCAGCTCGCTGTGCCACATGTTCCATGGTTTCGGCACTGGGATCGAGGGCATGACTGATGCTGATGTATGGGCCTCCCGTGTGGATGCCAAAGTCGCGCTCGCGTAGCAGGGGTTCCTCAATAACAGGGCAATCACGCCCCTGGGCGATGATGTGTGCCGTATCGGTGGCACGTTTCAGGTCGCTTGTGATTATGGCATCGAATGGTTGTCCGATGAGTCTGTCCCTTAGGTCCTCGGCTTGTTGAATGCCTGTCTGAGTCAGGTGTCCTGGCATCTGACCCTGCAGGATGCGTTGTACGTTCTCCTCCGTCTGTCCGTGACGCGTTATATAAAGATGTATCAAGACTACAATATATTTTTGTGTAAAATTGTTAAATGTTCTTCTTTGTGCAAATTTACGAATAATTTTGCACTCTTCCTTTTTTTGTTTGATATTTATTTCGTACCTTCGCATCGTGAACATAATTATTAACCTTAATAAACTTTTAAACATGAATTTTAAAAGGAAATTTGCGGTTGCATTGGTGATGATGGTGCTATCCACCGCGTACACCTTTGCACAAAGTCTTTCGCCCAGCACCAAATGGCACTGGGAGGAAGGAACCATCGTTGTTGACACGCCCGTAAGGCCTGCCGGACAACAAAATGTGTTGGGTCTCACAGCCCCCAAGATGCCCGTGGTCAGAGTGGCCTTCGTGGGTCTGGGTATGAGAGGTCCAGGTGCTGTTGCCCGCTTCACCTACATTCCCGGTACTCAGATTATTGCCTTGTGCGACTATGAGGAAAAGCGTGCCGAAGCCTGCCAGAAGTATCTGCGCGATGCCGGCCTGCCTCCTGCAGACATCTACAGCGGCGAGAAGGGTTATGAGGAACTGTGCAAGCGACCCGACATCGACCTCGTGTATGTGGCAACCGACTGGGACCATCATTTCCCCGTTGCCAAGTGTGCGCTGGAGAATGGTAAGCACACCGCCATCGAAGTGCCTTCGGCTATGAATCTCGAACAGTGCTGGGAGCTCATCAACCTGAGTGAGAAGACCCGTAAGCACTGCATGATTCTCGAGAACTGCTGCTACGACTGGTACGAGCTGAATGCCCTGAACATGGCTCAGCATGGCGTGTTTGGCGAGATTCTGCGTGCAGAAGGTGCCTACATCCACAACCTCGACGACTTCTGGGACTACTACTGGAAGAATCCCGACGGAACCGACCCCGACAAGCTGGGATGGCGCATGAAGTATAACATGGAGAACCGTGGCGACGTGTATGCCACTCACGGACTCGGTCCCGTGGCTCAGGCTCTGGACATCCATCGTGGCGACCGCTTCACCACGCTGGTGGCTATGGACACCAAGAGCGTGCATGGAAAGGAATATGTGGAGAAGAAGACTGGTAAGCCCTGCAACAACTATCGCAATGGCGACCAGACGACAACCCTCATGCGTACGCAGAACGGTAAGGTGGTGGAGATACAGCATAATGTGATGAATCCACAGCCCTACAACCGTCTCTATAAGCTTACGGGTACGAAGGGTTATGCCACGAAATATCCCGAACAGCACTTCGCCCTCGACAAGACGCAGCTGACGGCAAGCGGTGTGGCTCCGAAGGTGGACAAACTCGACAGCCACGGCTTCCTGCCCAAGGCAGAGCACGACGCCCTGATGCAGAAGTATCAGCACCCCATCATCAAGAAGTATGGCGAAATGGCACAGAAGGTTGGCGGACACGGAGGTATGGACTTCTTCATGGATGCCCGCATGGTGTATTGCCTGCAGAATGGACTCCCCCTGGACATGGATGTATATGACCTCGCCGAGTGGTGCTGTCTGGCTGAGTTAGGCACCCTGTCAATGGATCACAACTGTGCTGCCGTTGCCTTCCCTGACTTCACAAGAGGTTTCTGGGATAAGGAAAAGGGCTACAAACATGCCTACGCAACCCCCGAGGCAGAGAAGGCTGCTGAGAAGGCTGCAGAAGACTTTACCAAGGCTTTGAAGGAGCAAACTGCAAAGAAGAAGCTCTGGGAAAAGTACGATAAAGCAAAGGAAAAGGCTGCGAAAAAAGAAAAGAAGTGATGGAGTAAGGGGTTAACAGGTTAACGGGTTAAAGGGTTAAAAGGAAGTTTTTGCTTAAGCAAGCGTCCTAAAGGCTGAGCGAAAAAAAAATTAACTCCTGAGCAATTGCTCTTAACTCCTCGACGAAGTCGTTAACTCCTTGACCAAAGGTCATTAATTCACAAAAAGTTCGGAATAAATTTTGTTGTTCCGGACTTTTTTTTTATCTTTGCAGCCGATTTATGCCGAAGGGGCTCGGTAAAGTAGATGCATGAAGCGTCTCGCCTCCCGGTGAAACCCGTTAAATAACAAACAAATACATGTACGCAATCGTAGAGATTAACGGTCAGCAGTTCAAAGCAGAGGCAGGCAAGAAGCTCTTTGTACACCACATCGTAGGTGCAGAAGGTGGCCAGACTGTTGAGTTTGAGAGAGTGTTATTGGTAGACAACGACGGTGCCATCACCGTAGGTGCTCCCGAAATCGAGGGCGCAAAGGTTGTAGCCGAGGTAGTAACTCCCCTGGTAAAGGGTGACAAGGTGCTCGTCTTCCACAAGAAGCGTCGCAAGGGCTACCGCAAGCTGAATGGCCATCGTCAGCAGTTCACAGAACTGACTATCAAGGAAGTAGTTGCTTAACCCATTAATTAAGAAGGAGAACAAATTATGGCACAGAAAAAAGGTGGTGGTAGTTCTAAGAACGGTCGCGAGTCGGCTGCTCAAAGATTAGGAGTTAAGATTTTTGGCGGTCAGAAGTGTGTCGCTGGTAACATTATCGTTCGTCAGCGTGGCACTCACCACAATCCCGGTCAGAATGTAGCTATGGGTAAGGACAACACACTGTATGCCCTCACCGATGGTATTGTAACCTTTAAGAAAGGGCGTCGTGATCGCTCAACTGTAAGCGTTCTTCCCGAGGCTTAAGGTTATATTATAACTCTCTGAAACAAAAATCCCCGTCAAATGTTTGGCGGGGATTGCTTTTTTTCGTAATTTTGGGCAGATAATCTATATGTTTAACTCATTAATACCAAGAAAACTATGAATTACAAGATTGTAGAAGTTGAGGGTATTGGCCCTGTTTATGCCGAGAAACTGCAAGCTGCAGGCATTCCTGACATCGAGACTCTGCTCGCTAAGTGCGCTAAGCCCGCCGGAAGAAAAGAACTGGCAGAGGCTACTGAAATCAGTCCCAAACTGATTCTGACTTGGGCGAACCATGCCGACCTGATGCGTATCAATGGTGTAGGTCCTCAGTTCTCCGAACTGCTCGAGGCTGCTGGCGTTGACACCGTTAAGGAACTGAAGCATCGCGTTGCTGCTAACCTGCAACCCAAGTTGGAGGAGATCAATGCCGAGAAGCATCTTGTTCGTCGTGTTCCCGCTTTGTCTGAAGTAGAGAAGATGATTGAACAGGCTAAGGAACTCCCTGCAGTTATGGAGTATTAATTTATTACTAACTAAAGAAAGCCCGCCACCCATCGGAAGATGAATGGCGGGTTCTTTTTATGCGCTTTTGCGTAATCCTTAGTCGATAATCTCGAAGTAATCCTCCAGTTCCTTTTGTGCCTCGCGGTCGCGATTGGCGATGTCGCGAATGATGTGGCCTTGCTCCATGAGGGCAATACGCGGACAAATGTCAACCGTATGGTTCAGATTGTGACTGGACACAAGTATGGTTGCTCCTGTCTCCTGATTGTATTGCGTGAGCAAGTGCTTGATGGCAGACTGAGAACTTGGGTCGAGGAAGTTGAAGGGTTCGTCGAGGATTAGCAATTGGGGGTGGAGGAGCATTGCCGCAACTATACCCACCTTCTGCTTATTACCAGCCGAGAGGTTACGGATAAGCTTCTTCTGTCCCATGACCTCGCCTGCCATGAAGTGCTCATATTTCTTCAGTTCCTCGTTAAGCCTATCCTCCGACAAGCCGGATATGCGAGCAATGAAGTTGAAATACTCGTCGGGAGTGAGATAGTCAATAAGGAAAGCCTCGTCGACATAGGCACTCGTCCAGTCCTTCCAAGACTCGGTCTGGGAAACATCTATGTCCACATTATACCCATTAACCATGCCACTCTGTCTGACACTACCGCTGTCGGCCTTGATGAGGTCGAGTATGAGGCGGAAGAGCGTACTCTTACCGGCTCCGTTATTACCCACGAGACCCAGAAGCTCTCCGCTGTTGATGACATAACTCTCGATGTCAACGGCAACTTTCTCGCCGAAACATTTCTTTAGATTCTCTAATGTTATCTTCATAGTCTTTATGATTTTCTTGATGCACGGAAGCCCTCCATGTTCTCATAACGGCGAAGCATGAAGCGGCGATAGATATTACGAAGCCAGAGCCTGTGTGTGGCAATGCCTATGATGCCGAGTGCGATAAGGGGAGCATAACCCCAAACATTGCCAAGCAAAAGCACGGAAATCTTCTCTATAGCAATCGGGAGGAAGAGGGCTACTGCAGACACGATATTCTGCATAGCCGTTCCGGTATTGCTCTTATAAAGCTTGACATTCAGGGATAGCGTATTCTTGTTATAGACGGCAAGTTGGAAGACACACGGAAATAGGACACCTGCCGTGAAGAAGAGATAGCCAAGGTTCATCCAAACGGATATCTTTCCAATAATCATTAGGGGAGTAATGAGAATAAACGGGATGAGGAGTATGACAGTATTAAAGAAATATTTGGCACGAAGCAGGTCGTAGATGGTTTCGCGTCGAGACATGAGCCCATCGATATAGTTGCCTTCGTAACACATAATAGTGATAAGCGTCACCACGCCCATAATCACATAATCGTAGAGGCAAATAAACGACCTCCAAAAGGGTCCGTCATAGACATCTGTGAAATAGAGCATAGCGCCAAAGAACAAGATGAAACCCAGACCCATGAAGAATTGCATCTTCGCCTGCTTGTTACGCATCCTCAACTTGAACTCAAGCTTGAGGTATTCTCCCATTACGCCATAGCGGTTGAGGTAGGAGAACTGAGTGACGCTCTTCATATCGACCTCTTCCTTCTTCCCGATTTCGTTGTACACCATACCCATTTGCAGGACATAATTTGCCCAATATACCAAGGCGATGAGAACGGCAACAATAGCGAAAGCCCACCATTGCCACTCGACGAAACCTTGGATAAAGTAAACGCAGGGAACGCGTAAAGCATTATGGTCGGGAATAACGGCATAGCAAATGATGCCTGCATGTATGGCCAATGGAACAAGGAACCAAAGCATGTGCTTCATGCATAGGGCTCGCACAAAGAGATAGCACATGCCATTGAAGACGAAGAGCAACCAATAGCCGAGTAACCATCCGATGAAACTCATCCATCCGAGCATGGGTACGATACTCACAAGTCCGAATGGCACCAGGAAGAATGCCCAGAACAGATTGCCCCATGAAAGCATGGACTGAATCAAGTACGTGTTCATGAGGAAAGAACGGCGTATGGGCAGTAGGGCATAGGTTTGCGACTTCTGGGCAGGAGTCTCTTGCAACATGAATCGCATCCAGAAGTCGATGATAAGCATCCAATAGAAACCACCATCCAAGCGATGGTAGGCAGCAGAATAGTCGCCTTTAAGCCCGAAACCCATGGAGACTCCCATGAATATCATGATAGCGGCATAATAGGCAACCATGAACCACATCAGGAACTTCATGAAGCGGTTCTTCTCGAACATAGGGTGTCGCTTGGCCTTAAGCTCTTCCGTACGTTCTAAGAGACGATAGAGTTGGAATTTGTTCATAGGTTTGCAAGATATCGCTCTGCTTCGATGGCGGCTTTAGCCCCACTTCCGGCAGCAATCACGGCTTGGCGATAATGCGGGTCTGCCACATCGCCTGCGGCAAAGACTCCAGGCACACCCGTACGGGGACTATCGCCTTCGACAATAATGTAACCAATCTCGTCTGTCTTGACCCACGGACGGAAGATGTCGGAATTAGGCTTGTGGCCAATGGCGAGGAAAAAGCCATCTATCTGAATATCATATTGGCGTTCGTCGGCCTCTCCCTTACGATAAACCACATGAGCGCCTTCGAGATGTTCGCCTCCGAACAAGCCAACGGTATTGTGTTCGAAAAGGACTTCAATCTTTGGGTTATTCAAGACTCTATCTTGCATAATCTGCGTGGCACGCAAGTAGGGCTTGCGAACGATTAAATATACTTTCGATGCCAATTGCGCCAGATAGCTGGCTTCCTCGCAAGCAGTATCTCCGCCACCTACTACCGCAACCGTCTTCTTGCGATAAAAGAAGCCGTCGCATGTGGCACAGGCACTAACTCCTCGGCCGTTGAAATCTTTCTCGTCCTGCAGTCCGAGGTATTTGGCAGTTGCTCCAGTGGCGATGATAATGGAGTCGGCTGTCACTTCACTCTCGTCATCGAACCAAACATGATAGGGACGCTGGCTGAGATCGGTGCGGACGGCAATGGCTGGACGCATTTCACATCCGAATCGTTCGGCTTGCCGACGGATATCTTCCATCATATCAAAGCCTTGCACGCCATCGGGATAGCCTGGGAAGTTCTCTACTTCGGTGGTTTGAGTCAATTGTCCACCAGGTTGAATGCCTTCATACAGAACGGGATTCAGATTGGCTCGTCCTGCATAGATGGCTGCTGTGTAGCCTGCAGGGCCAGAGCCGATAATAAGGCAACGAATATGTTCCATGATTTTAAAAGGAGTTAAAGGGGAGTTATAGGGGAGTTATTTCGCTTTGCTCAGGGAGTTAAAGGGGAGTTATATGGGGAGTTATTTCGCTTTGCTCAGGGAGTTAATATTCTTCGAATAAGGAGTTAACGACTTCGTCAAGGAGTTATAAAAGCAGTTAAACATGTTTATCGAAGGTCGATGATATCGGCATCGGGATACTTGTCCTTAGGGAAGGTGAAGAGCGAATCGGCAAACTTGTGACCTGTGGTAAAGCTATCGACAACGATGCGAACCCATTGGTTCTTTCCCTGACGCATGGACACGCGAACAGGATTTAATTGCTTGTCCACTTCAAGATAGATCTCTCGGATTTCCTGCTTGGAGTTATCGGCAGTGAGATAAATCTTGTAGCCTTGCTTGCCATTAATCAGACTGCCTTGCTTCATCTTATAGTTAAAGCCGTGCTTATAGATGTCGACAAAGGCATAAGGGTTCATTGCCTGAAGTTCGGTTCCCGTGGGTTCCGTCATATTAACCTCAGTGTCACCCGCCTGCATGCTCCATTGCGTCTTACCATCGAACCAAGTCTTCATCTCGGAAGTGTTCATGAGGAACTTCTTATCCTGAATGTCCATCGTGCCACTAATGCTTCCTTGGTTGGTCTTACCCAAAAGGGTAGTGGCAGTAAACTTAATGCTGGTGCCACCCGATTTCGTGATGTTCTGGGCGGTTGCGTCAAGTATCTTTCTCGTTTCCTTGTCCTTGCCTGCGCCTAATGCCGAAGTGGCGAAGACGCTTGTCAGAGCGAGGATGAAGAATAGTGTAATGCGTTTCATAGTCGTTCTACTTTAGATTATCAAGAATTCTCAATAGCTCTATATCTCCGACACAAAGAACCTCTCTTGGTTTACTTCCTTGTGCAGGACCAACGACTCCGATTCGCTCTAACTGGTCCATCAGGCGTCCAGCGCGATTGTAGCCGATGGAGAACTTGCGTTGAATCATACTTGTGCTTCCTTGCTGCGTGCTGACAACCAGTTTTGCAACCTCCTCAAGCATAGGATCGAGATGGTTTATATCCACATCTGCGGCACCACCGCCTTCCTCGCCCTCCAAAGCGACTGGTGGCAAGGGGAATGGTGCATGATAGCTCTGCTGGCAGGCAATGAAGTTGCAGATGCGCTCAACCTCAGGCGTATCGACAAATGCACATTGGACACGAATGGGTTCAGTCCCTGCCAGGAAGAGCATGTCGCCCTTGCCCACGAGTTGATTAGCACCCGGACGGTCGAGGATGGTTCGGGAGTCTATCATCGCACTAACCTTGAATGCCATGCGAGCAGGGAAGTTCGCCTTGATGGTACCCGTAATGATGTTTGTCGTAGGCCTTTGCGTGGCGATAATCATGTGAATACCTACGGCACGAGCCAATTGGGCAATACGGGCAATGGGCAATTCTATTTCCTTGCCGGCTGTCATTATCAAGTCACCAAACTCATCGATGATAACGACGATATAGGGCATAAACTTGTGTCCGTTCTTAGGATTGAGTCGGCGGTCTTTAAATTTCTCGTTATATTCCTTAATATTACGCGCATGGGCAGACTTAAGCAAGTCGTATCTCGTATCCATTTCCACACAAAGGCTCTTCAGCGTCTGCACTACTTTGTTCACATCAGTGATGATGGGCTCTTCTGCGTCTTCGTTGCCTTCAACCTGGGCAAGAAAATGATTAACAATGGGGTTATAGACGGAGAATTCCACCTTCTTGGGATCGACCATAACCAATTTCAGCTCGGCTGGATGTTTCTTATATAATAAAGAAGTAATGATGGCGTTCAGACCTACGGATTTTCCTTGACCGGTTGCGCCCGCCACGAGGAGATGGGGCATCTTCACCAGGTCGACCATAAATATCTCGTTCGTAATGGTCTTGCCTAAAGCCATAGGCAACTCGAAGTCGGTCTCTTGGAACTTTTTGCTGTTGATGATGCTCTCCATCGAAACCATCTTCGGACGAGCGTTCGGGACTTCGATACCCACCGTTCCCTTGCCCGGGATTGGAGCTATGATACGAATGCCCAAAGCCGAGAGCGAGAGGGCAATATCGTTCTCCAGGTTACGAATCTTGGAGATGCGGACTCCAGGCGCAGGCGTGATTTCGTATAAGGTAATAGTAGGACCTACGGTGGCCTTAATACTGCTGATTTCCACACCAAAGTTGCGCAGAGCCTGAACAATACGATCCTTGTTCATGCGCTGTTCTTCCATATCGACTCCAATATTGTCCACATCATATTTCTTCAGGAGGTCGATGGTGGGATACTTATATTGACTCAAGTCCAGTTTCGGGTCATAAGGCTCTAAGGAAAGCGTCTCATCGAGGTCAGCCTTTTCTTCACCTTGTCCGATATTAACCTTCATTCCCGTTTCCTCACCTGTATCGCCAGTTACTTCCACCTCAAAGTCCACATCCTTAGCAGGTTTGGGTTCTTCCGCCTTTGTGTCTGCCCCAAAGGTAATCGTTGTTGCAATATTGTCGGGCTTAACTTCGCCCTCTGTTGGTTTATCATTCAGGTCAATGACAGTCGGGCGTTCGCTTTCGTCCTGCTGGTACTTGCCCTCCTCCTTCATGGAATTTTCCTGTTCGGCGCGTCTGCGAGCGCGTTCGAGTGTCTTTCGGATGAAGTGAATGGTCTCGCCACTCAGATAGCCCACATACGCAATTGCGGTGATGATGATACCTATGATGGTTCCGACGATACCAATCTTTCCCTGCAGATAATCCAAAGCCGTTTCCCCATGCATACCTCCGAAGATGATGAAGCTCTCCTTGAAGAAGAAGCGTTGCAACAAGGCACCAGCTACAGAGAACCAAATCGTGAGCAGGATGCAGTTGAGGAGCCACTTCCAGATTCTGACCTTTCCAATCTGCAGAATCTTGAATGCGATGGCTATCATGAGTATGGGCAGGAAGAATGTTGCCAAACCAAAAGAGCGGTTCATCACATTCGCGATTAGCCACACGCCAAAGCCACCCAGCCAGTTGTGGGGATGTTCGCCTGCTACGAGATGCTGATCGGCAGCACCCGTGAAGAAGTTCGAAGTGAAGGCAATAAGGAGGAGGATGGCGAAGAAAACGAGCAATCCGCCCACGATCCATCGCGTGAGTTCAATCTTGCTTACGGGTTCTTCCACATCACCATTGGTGTTAACGCGCTTCCTCGTCCTCGTATCCTTTCTTGTATTCTTGGTTTTCAGTTCGTTTGCCATAGAGTATTCTTCTTGATTAAGAATTGTTTTAAGCGCACAAAGATAGTAAAAAGCGAATGAAATAACAAATAATATTTGATTTTTCCGAGATGCAATCTTTCTTCAATACTTTAAAGAAGGATTAAAGACGAAAATTAAGTACAAATCGCACTTATTTTTGAGGATAACCGAAATTAACCTTCGTGACGGGAAAACCTAAGTTCGAAGCCTCAGAAACGGAAGCCATAGGTCAGGCGAGCACGCCACTTCTCGTTCTCTATTCTAAGGCGCTTCTTACTTCCAATATCCGTAAAGTAATAGACGCCCGAGAGTGCCATATACTGGTTCTTCGTTACCTGATACACGATAGCCCCTCGTCCGGTGATGATGACTTCAGGAAAGTGGTAGCGAAGGGGTATTTTCGAGTCATTGAAGGTGAGGGATGTGTGGCTATAGACAATAAATGTAGGCAAAGCCGAAATATGAAGCAACCAACGCCGGGCAGGCACATAGTTGAACCCGTATCCGCCTCCGATACCTATATTAGTTATGCGTAAATCGATTCCATAATCGCCTTTAAGCTTTCCATGCTGACCTTGACCCGAGAGAGCCAACATAAAGCTACCTGCCGAACGCTTTTGTATGTATCCCTGCGTCATTGCTGCAGGGTAGGAGAACTTTTTATGATTGAAGACATAATATCCGCTTATGTTGAATGTCTTCATTTTGAACAAGTCGGCAGGCAGTTCTATGCGAGGATAGGACTCTTGCTTGTGATAGCCCGTATAGTTTTTCGAGTCCTGATAAATAAGGTCGAAACCGTACTGCCTTCCATAATAGACGAATCCGAGTTCATAGTCGCGGTACTTGCCAGCCAACTTTGCGGGATTGAGTGAAAGGGAAACTGAAAAGCCCAGATATTTCAAGTAAAGTGCAAGTGTCGATTTAAAGTCGGCTCTCAACTCCGAATTGAAATGATTGCCTTCGTCTATTCCCTCCACTTTGAACTTAGCTCCGGCGAGATTGAAACGCCCGGCAACCGTCCATCGAGTCTGGGGTCTCATCACATAAGCAGTATCTATGTTTGGATTGCGATAATGGGCTGTCATGATGCTATCAAGGCGCAATACCTGCTGCACAAACTTCTTCTCCATAAAACGCGAATGGCCGAAGCTTGCACCGCTTAGGAGTAACAACAGACAGACGATTAGTTCCCGACGCCCCATTATCCGATATATCGTATGCAATAATAACTACTTAGTGATGCAAAATTAAGCTTTTTTTCTCAATGGAGCAAACAAAACGCCACTTTGTACCTTATTCTATGCTTCACGAGCGCGTATTTGCGGTAAATCAGATGAAGGCTCCACCCCTCAAAGCCGTATTTGCCAGATGCAGAGAGCGATTTGCCGACGGATAACAAACGAAAAAGGGAACTTTTTCATTCATTTTTCTTTATTTATTTGGCTTTTCACTCGCTTATTCGTATCTTTGACCTCGTAATAGAAGATACAGAAGAATGCAAGTCAACGATAAAGCGAAGACCATTTATCACCACGATACGCTGGAGTTTGTGACCGTAGGCATAGAGTACTGCGCATTTCTGGAAAAATCACCCGGACGCCCGCGTCAGGATTTCCTCGACAAGATGCTCAAACTCTTGCCTCTGCTTTACATGAAGGCCATGCTCTTGCCCGAAGTGGTGAGCGAAGGCGATTTCCTGCCGCAAGGCAAGGTCACGGAGGACGATTACAACTACATCCGGCGGACGGTTTACGATATCTTGCCCGACGACGACCAATATCTCGATGTTTCCTACGACCGCGATATGGAGACGGACGAAACCCAGTGGAAGTCTCTGTCCGAGCATCTGGCAGACATCTATCAACCGCTCAGGAACTTTCTCGCCACTTATCAGGATGGGGTAGAGGATTGCATGATGGACGCCCTATGGGCAATTCGCGACAGTTTCGAACTCTATTGGGGCGAGGCACTCGTGGACGCGCTGAAGCGTTTGCACTTGATTTGTTTTAATAAGGAAAAGGAGTATTAGAAAACGAGCATAGGCTCGATGGCAAATGAATATAGGTTCGAGACCAATCGAATATAGGTTCGAAGGCAAACGAATATAGGTTCGATAGCAATAAGGCCTAAGGGCTTCCGAAATAAGGCCTAGGGCTTTCGACAATAAGACAAAGGAATAAGACAGAAAGTGATTCGACTATATAAGAAATACGATAAGACGCGATTGGCAGAACTCCCTCGGGTGTTGTTCGAGGGACGCATTTTCGTCATTCAGAGCGAAAGCGAAGCCGAGAAGGCAGTCGATTATCTGTTGACGCAAAGCCTTTTGGGTTTCGACACGGAGACGCGACCCACATTCCGCCCAGGCCCAATGAATCACGTCGCACTCCTACAAGTGGCAACCGAGGACACTTGTTTCCTCTTTCGCCTCAATAGGATGGGACTCACACCCTCGCTTGTCCGACTGCTGTCAGACAAAGGCGTAAAGAAGGTTGCACTCTCATGGCGCGACGATACCAATCAACTCAAACGCCTGGGAGACGTCGATATGGAAGGCTTCATAGAACTGCAAAACTATGTCTCCTCCTTCGGGATAGAAGACAAAAGCCTGCAGAAGCTCTATGCCAACGTATTCGAAGAGAGAATCTCGAAAGGGCAGCAACTGACGAATTGGGAAGCGGACGCGCTAACTGAAGCGCAGAAGCTGTACGCCGCAACCGATGCTTGGGCGTGTCTGAAGCTATATGAGAGATTCGAAGAGATTAAGAAAGACAACAACTGGGAACTTATTGAGGATGAAGAACCTATATCTGAATAAAGGAAAGGACGAAAGCCTGCGACGCTACCATCCGTGGGTCTTCTCTGGCGCAGTCAACCACATAGATGGCAAACTGCAAGAGGGCGACTTGGTGAGGGTGCTTACGCACGACAGCTCGTTCATAGCCATAGGACACTGGCAAATAGGGAGCATTGCCGTTCGCGTGCTTACCTTCGAGGATGAGCCCATCGACCGCCGCTTCTGGGTTCAGCGCATACAAGCCGCCTTTGATGTTCGCAAAACCATCGGACTAGCGGACAATCCCGAGAACACAACCTTCCGACTCATTCATGGCGAAGGCGACAACCTGCCCGGACTTGTGGTTGACCTCTACGGACAAACGGCTGTGATGCAGGCACATAGCGTGGGAATGCACGTGTGCCGAAATGAAATTGCCGAAGCCCTGCGCGAGGTGCTTGGCGAACGCCTGAACAGCATCTACTACAAAAGCGAGACAACACTTCCGTTCAAAGCCGAACTGGGGCAGGAAAACGGATTCCTCTTTGGTTCCACCACCGACAACATCGCTATGGAAAATGGTCTGCGATTCCACATCGACTGGCTTCGTGGACAGAAGACGGGATTCTTCGTCGACCAACGCGATAATCGGGCTCTCGTCGAACAATATTCCAAAGGCCGCAAAGTCTTGAACATGTTCTGCTATACAGGCGGTTTCAGCGTCTATGCCATGCGAGGAGGAGCCCGTCTGGTTCATTCCGTCGACAGTAGTCAAAAGGCTATCGACCTCGTGAATGCTAACATCCAACTCAACTTCCCTGACGATGCCCGCCACCAGGCCTATGCCGAAGATGCCTTCAAATACTTGGACACGATGACGGAAGCCTATGACCTCGTCATCCTCGACACACCTGCATTTGCCAAGCATCGCGATGCTGTCCGTCATGCAATAAAGGGCTATACCAAACTGAACGCGCGAGCAATGGAGAAGATGCCTGCAGGAAGTCTGCTCTTCACCTTCAGCTGCTCGCAAGCCATCAGTAAAGAGCAGTTCCGCATGGCTGTGTTCACGGCGGCTACGCTTGCGCGTCGAAAGGTTCGATTGCTCCATCAGTTGCATCAACCCGCCGACCACCCAGTCAACATATATCATCCCGAAGGCGAATACCTGAAGGGCCTCGTGCTTTATGTGGAATAACATTTTACATTAAACATAATACATTTGCCATTTGACATTTGACATTTGACATCAAAAAAATAAATCCTATGAACATTAAAATTAGATTGACGATTCTCAACTTCCTTGAGTTCGCAGTTTGGGGTGCCTATCTGATTTCGATGGGCCTGTATCTGGGTAGTGAAGGACTTGGCAGCAACATCGGTTGGTTCTATTCTGTCCAAGGTTTCGTCTCCCTTTGTATGCCAGCACTCATGGGCATTGTTGCCGACAAATGGATTCAGGCTCAACGCTTGCTGGGACTTTGCCACGCCATAGCCGGAATCTCCATGATTGCCGCATGCATGTACGGATTGTCAGCAGCAGGCAATGTGAGCTTCGGCATCTTATTCACGCTCTACACCATTAGCGTGGCCTTCTTCATGCCAACCATAGCGCTCACTAATTCAGTCGCTTACAATGCTTTGGAGAAAGAAGGACTTGATACGGTGAAAGCCTTTCCACCCATCCGTGTTTGGGGAACTGTGGGCTTCATCTGTTCTATGTGGGCAGTCAACTTGCTGGGCATTAAAGCCACCGCGTACCAGTTTGCACTTTCTGGCGTGCTTAGTCTCATCATGGCTGTATATTCGCTCACGATGCCAGCATGTCCCACCAACAAGGGAGGAGAAAAGAAGTCTCTCGTCGAAGCCCTTGGCTTGCGTGCCTTCGCACTATTCAAGGACTATCGCATGGCTGTATTCTTCATCTTCAGCATGCTCTTGGGTTCTTGCCTCCAGATAACCAATGGATACGCAACATCCTACCTCGAGGCGTGGGGAGCACTTCCGCAATATGCCGACTCAATAATGGTGAAGTACAGTGTCATCATAACCTCAATCTCGCAGATGAGTGAGACTCTATGCATCCTGCTGATACCTTTC
Organism: Bacteroidaceae bacterium; assembly: GCA_017962495.1. Taxonomy (GTDB): domain Bacteria; phylum Bacteroidota; class Bacteroidia; order Bacteroidales; family Bacteroidaceae; genus Physcousia. The sequence goes on along the minus strand of JAGCVH010000043.1, from coordinate 56,863 downwards.
TGCCTCAGTCGATTCGGTATCAAGAAGGTTATGCTTATGTCCATGTTCGCCTGGGTGTTCCGCTTCGGGTTCTTTGCCATAGGTAATCCGGGCAGCGGATTTATATTCATCATACTTTCCATGATTGTTTACGGTGTCGCCTTCGATTTCTTTAACATCTCGGGCTCTCTCTTTGTGGACAAAGAAACTGACCTCGGCATTCGCAACTCTGCGCAAGGTTTGTTTATGATGATGACTAACGGCTTCGGAGCCACAGTAGGCATGCTGACCGCACAAATGGTTGTGAACCACTACGTCTTCAACCTGCCTGAGGGAAGCGATACTTTGCCGGGCTGGCAGACTTGCTGGTACATCTTTGCAGGTTATGCTCTAGTTGTGGCAATCCTATTTGCTATCTTATTCAGATATAAGCACGAAGTAAAGGAAGATTAATCCCTCTAGACAATCTAGTTAATCTAGAACCTCTAGAAACAATAATTAAATATGAAGGAGGAGCGATACTTCTATCAGCCAGACATAGATGCAGGCGAATTGACAAAGGACGACACACAACATGCCGTCCGGGTGCTTCGCATGAAAGAAGGGGATGAGATGTGGTTGATGGACGGCAAAGGAAGTTTCCACAAGGCTGTGATTACGCTTGCCTCTAATCATCATTGCACTTATCGCATCATCCAATCATTTCCGCAAAAGCCTCAATGGCAAGGACACCTGCATTTGGCAATGGCTCCGACAAGGCTCATCGACAGAACGGAATGGTTCGTCGAGAAAGCAACGGAGGTGGGAGTCGATGAACTATCTTTCCTCGATTGCCAGTTCTCAGAGCGCGATGTGGTGAAGACGGAACGCCTAAACAAGATTGTCATTTCTGCGATGAAACAAAGCCGTAAGGGCTGGTTACCTCAAGTCAATGAGATGCAACCCTTCCGCAAGTTCATAACGACAGAGCGCAAGGGTCAGAAGTTCATCTGTCATTGCTATGAAGGCGAGAAGCCCTATCTGCTCGATGTACTGAAAGCAGGGGAGGAGGCAACTATACTTATAGGTCCTGAAGGGGACTTCTCTATTGAGGAAGTGCGCATGGCTGAGCAAAACGGGTATCAAGCCGTTAGCTTAGGTCCAAGTAGATTAAGAACAGAGACTGCAGCCCTTATGGCTGTTCACTTGTATCAAGTTAAAGACATAAACGAAAGATTATGAAGAAATATGGAATCATTGCCGCCATCGTGGCAGTAGGCATAGCCGCATTCATCGGATGGAAGATGTTTCATGGTCGTGGCGACGCTATGGCATCGTCTCTGCCCAAGGACATAACAGCCGTTTCGCGCCTGGACGCCAAACAACTGGCTCTTGACTATGGGCTCTCTCTCGAGGACATACGGAAACTGCTCCTTTTGGACAACGACAAGGAAATGGGTGTCGACCTGATGACGCCTGCTTATCTCTTTACTTCCCAAGGTACGCTTGGTGCCATCATACCTTTGAGTGACAAGGGTGATTTCTGCAAGATGCTTGAGACAAAAGGATATGCTGTCGAAGACCAACGAGGAATGAAGTGGTGTATCATCAATGGCAACATGCTGGCGGGTATAGCCAAAGATCGTGCCATGATTATGGGTCCTGCCGTTGGAAGCGAGCAAGAGCAACTGCGAAATGTTATCTATTCGTGCATAGACCAAAGCGAATCGGAAAGCGGAAAGAATACACTTCTGTATAAGAATCTTGAGAAACGCGACGAGCCCTTGGCTCTTGCCACTTCACTCGAGGCTTTGCCACAAACCGTACTGCCGTCTTCCCTGAGTCGTTATCTCGGTGACATCAACTTAAACGACCTTGGACTCTCTGCCGGACTTATGGCTAAGCGTGACAGAGTAATTCTTAACCTTACGCCAAACTCAGAGAACGCAAAGATTGATAAGGCTATCAATCAGTTCGATGACATACTTCAACCACTTGACGGCTCTATGCTTGCAGCTTCTCCAACCAATTCTATCCTACACCTTGAAATAGGTCTGAAAGGTGAGAAACTACTGCGCATCCTGCGTGAGAACAAAGTCATTCGCACCGTTTTACTTATGCTTAACAACGTGTTCGACCTTGATATGATTCTCAAAAGCATAGATGGGGCATTGGCTTTTAGCTTGCCTCAAATCGATGGAGATCCCGTCCTGCAGGTAAAGCTGTCTGATGACAAGTTCATGCAAAACGTAGCTTCTTGGAACGATGCCATAAGTCGGGCCGCTGGCTTCCAATTCTATGCTCAGGACAAACATAGAGCTATGCTCACTTATAAAGGCAAGCCCTATTATTTTTCCTCTAATCAGGATATGCTTACAATCTCGTCTTCCGAAGCAATAGCTAATTCTACTGGACATCACGATATTGCTTATAATTTTGCAGATGAGATAAAGGGACAACGGCTCTATGCAAGCATCGACCTTTCACAATTTGCCAAGAAGTATATGAACAATAGTGAAAGCGCAAAAATGCTTAAGGCATTCCAACGCCTCACAATATCGGCATCGAACTCGAAGAACTTGCAACTGCAACTTGTACTTAATGATGGCGAGAACCTGCTCGACTTATTAGATATTGAAAGCCTGAAATGAATAGCATTAAACTCCTGAAAACCCTGCCTCAGGTCTTCGCTCAACAACCTGAAATCCAAAGCGACGTCTGGTGTCAGGAACTCGCTTTCGAGAAGGGACACCTATATCTTGTGGAGGCAAGCAGTGGGACTGGGAAGTCTTCATTATGCAGTTACCTCTACGGACACCGTTCCGACTATCTCGGAACAATTATGTTCGACGAGCGTGACATACGCACCTTCTCTATTAGTGAATGGACGCGTCTGAGACAGAAGCACTTGAGCCTCATGTGGCAAGAATTACGTCTGTTCACAGAACTAACTGCGTGGGAGAATGTGGAGATAAAGAACCGATTGACTCGACATAAGAAGAAAAAGGAAATAACGGCTTGGTTCGAGGAACTTGGTATTGCCGATAAACTGCACACGAAAGTAGGTTTGATGAGTTTCGGACAACAACAGCGTGTGGCTCTCATGAGAGCCTTGTGTCAACCGTTCGACCTCCTGATGGCAGACGAACCTATAAGTCATCTCGATGACAATAATGCCCAACAGATGTCGGACCTAATGCTTCAGGAAGTGCAACGCCAAGGTGCTGCATTAATCGTTACAAGCATTGGAAAGCACATATCCATTCATTACGACCAAATCCTACATCTTTGAATCCATTAAACGATAAACATTAAGCGTTAAACATTGACCTTATGATTTGGAAACTCCTCCGTCAGCATATATCGCCTTTGCAACTGCTCGGATTCTTCCTTGCTAACCTTCTTGGAGTATTCGTTGTCTTACTTGCTATGCAGTTTTACAACGATGTGCGTCCCATATTTTCACAGAACGACGGATTCATTAGCAACGACTACATTATCCTTTCAAAGCGCATATCGACGACAGGTCTGACAGCCTCCACATTCTCGGAAAAAGAAATCGAAGAATTGTCCTCTCAACCCTTTGCCCGTAATGTAGGTGCCTTCACTGCAAGCCAATATCAAGTAAGCTGTTCAATGGGTATTCAGGGAATGGCGACCTTCGGCACTCAGATGTATTTTGAATCTGTACCCGACCAATTTGTTGATACTCACAGCCAGGAATGGCATTATACACCAGGCGACCTGTTTGTACCAATCATACTTCCGCGCAACTATCTTGCCATTTATAACTTTGGCTTCGCACAAAGTCGTTCATTGCCTCGTCTGTCTGAGGGTCTTGTGTCAACGCTCGAGTTAATGCTCGTCCTTAGAGGGCAAGGCAAGGAGCAACAAATGAAAGGACGAGTTGTAGGGTTCACAACTCGACTCAACACCATACTTGTACCACAAGACTTCATTGATTGGAGCAACGAGCAATTTGCTCCTCAAGCCGATACCTCCCCAACGAGACTTATCCTTGAGGTAGGCAATACTGCTGACGAACGCATAGTTAAGTTCGCTCAGAGTCATGGTTATGATGTCGATGACGATCGCCTTCAGGCAGGCAAGGCCACATATGTGCTCAAAATTGTTAGCGGTATTGTTATGGCAGTGGGATTGCTTATTACTTTGCTTTCCTTCTTTATTCTTATGCTAAGCATATACTTGCTCGTGCAAAAGAATACGCGCAAGCTTCAAACCCTGCTTCTGTTGGGTTATAGTCCTGCGCGAGTTAGTTTGCCGTATCAGTTATTAACTGTAGGAATAAACGTACTTGTTCTTCTACTTGCCCTTGCCTTGCTATGGTGGTTAAGAGGCCATTATATGAAGATGCTTTGGAGTATGTTCCCAACGATGCCATCGGGAAGTTATCTGCCAACAATCATACTTGGCATTTCGCTTTGTCTCTTGGTTTCCGTGCTCAATATCATTGCTCTTAGACGCAAGATATTAGGCATCTGGAAAGGGTAATCCTATAACGAAGTCACAAACCTTTCGGCCTCAGCCAAAGAATCTATCTTTCCTACATCCATAAGACGCAGGTCGGGTTGCACATATCCTAAGATTGGATAACGGTCACATATAGAAAGATAGAAATCAATGATTGAGAACTTTTCGGGCCAAGCATTCATTAATGGCAACAAGGACGTTGACATATGATGAATGCCAGCAAAGGCAAGCATTCGACAACGCGATGGCTCAAGATTGGCATAAGGAGAACGAACCTGACCTGTAGAAAGATTCGTCCAACCGACAAGTCGATTGCTCTCATCGAAAAGTAAATACCTTTGTGTCTTCCTTTGACTAACCAACAACGTTGCAGCATGGTCGCTTCCTTCTTTGATAAATTGAGAAAGATCGCAATTGCTTAATATATCAACATTGTGAATGAGAAGGCGCTTGGCATCACCAAAGAGGGGAGCGGCGTGACGAATACCGCCTCCTGTTTCAAGGAGTTGAACGCGTTCATCGGAAAGAGCAACTGTGAATTCTGGGTTTTGAGATAGGAAGACTTCGACCCATTCTTCTATCTGGTCGGCAAAATGGTGAATGTTGATGACAATATCACGGAAGCCACTCTCGCCAAGCTTGCGAAGAAGAATCTCAAGCAAAGGGTGTCCTCCAATGGGGACAAGGGCTTTCGGCATTGTGTCCGTAAGTGGACGAAGGCGAGTGCCAAGGCCTGCGGCAAATATCATAGTCTTCATCGGGCTGCAAGTATTTGATGAATATCTTGTTCACGATGATGTATATCGACCTGAATACCATACGTCTCATTAAGATGTTGGGCGAGATGTTGAGCACAATAAACGCTTCGATGCTGACCACCCGTGCATCCGAATGAGAACATAAGGTCGGAAAAGCCTCGTTGCAAATAACGTCTTACATGAGCGTCCGCAAGTCGATAGACACTCTCGAGGAAGGTCAAGATCTCCCCATCATCCTCAAGGAAACGGATGACAGGTTCATCAAGTCCTGTCAATTGCTTGTATGGTTCGTATCGCCCAGGATTATGGGTCGAACGGCAATCAAACACATATCCACCTCCATTTCCACTCTCATCCTCGGGTATGCCCTTACGATAAGAAAAGGAATATACGCGCACGCGAAGAGGTCCTTTTCCGTCATATTTCGAGAAAGTAGCCGGTCCGTCAGCAGGGTGGGGCTTATAGGGATTGTTCTCCGTTGTCTTGTAACCATCCGCACGTGTAACAGGTTCGGCAGGAATTGGTGCAAACTGAGGTAATGCGACCAATTCACCTAAAACCTGTGCCAGATAGGGATAAGGACATAGGCCTTCCGACAAAAGGTCTGAGAGGTTACGCATGGCGGGCGGAATGCTTTCGAGGAAATGACGCTTGCGTTCGAAGTATCCCCTAAAACCATATGCGCCAAGGACCTGAAGCAGACGGAAGAGAACGAATAGATTCAACTTCTCACGGAAACGCGCTTCATTAACTTCTGTATATTGCTTAAGCGACTGGATATATACATCTATAAGTTCTTGCCTTAATTCCGATGAATATTGAGCCGAAGCCTGCCAAAGGAACGAAGCCACATCATATTGTACAGGTCCGCGCCTTCCTCCTTGGAAATCAATGAACCAAGGACGATCCTCGGAATCAAGCATGACATTACGCGCTTGGAAATCGCGATAGAGAAATGAAGGCGTGTTACCCAGACCATCGTCTCCCTCTGTCAGGTCCTTTGCCATAAGTTGGAAAGAGGCCTCAAGCTTTAATTCATGAAAGTCTATATTTACAGGCTTAAGGAAACAATATTTGAAGTAATTGAGATCGAACAAGACATTTGTCCTATCCATCTCTGCTTGTGGATAACAATGTGAGAAGTCGAGTCCTCGCGCACCACGTATCTGGAGATTAGGCAATTGAGCAATGGTACAACGAAGCAGTTCACGTTCTTTCTGCGTATAACGCCCCCCAGCTTCGCGTCCTTTTCGCAACGCATCGAAGAGCGAAGTCTGCCCAAGGTCGGTTTGAAGATAACGAAGTCCATCGTCACTTACGGCAAGCACTTGGGGTACTGGCAATTGACGTCGGGTAAAATGACGGGCAAGATAGATGAAAGCATGATTCTCATCGCGTGAAGTGCCGATAACACCTATTACAGAATGTCCCTCACCATCGCTTAAACGATAGTAATCGCGATTGCTTCCACTACCTGTTATAGGTTGGCAGGTAGCAGGTAGCTTTCCCGTATATTGTTTATATAATTGTTGCAGTTGTTCCATCACTTCATCACTTCATCGTTTCCTCACTCCTTCTATTCCCACTCGATTGTTGCTGGTGGCTTTGATGAGATATCATAGCAAACGCGATTGACGCCTCTTACCTTATTAATAATCTCATTAGACACTTGTGCAAGGAAATCATAAGGCAAGTGCGCCCAGTCGGCAGTCATTGCATCACTACTTGTTACAGCTCGCAAGGCCACTGGATTCTCATATGTGCGTTCATCACCCATAACGCCCACGCTTCTAACCTCTGATAACAAAATAGCCCCTGCTTGCCAAACTTGATCATAAAGGCCCCATTGACGCAGGCCCTGGATAAAGATGTCATCAGCCTCCTGCAACACACGCACTTTCTCACGAGTGATGTCGCCAAGGATACGAACAGCAAGGCCTGGTCCAGGGAAAGGATGTCTCGAAATAAGATGTTCAGGCATTCCCAACTGACGACCTACACGCCTAACCTCATCCTTGAATAACCAACGCAAAGGTTCACACAACTGCAAGTTCATCTCCTCTGGAAGTCCGCCTACATTGTGATGACTCTTAATCACCTTGCCTGTAATATTCAAACTTTCGATACGGTCGGGATAGATGGTACCTTGAGCAAGCCAGCGAGCATCAGTAATCTTGCGTGCTTCTGCATCAAATACCTCAATGAAATCTCGACCTATAATCTTGCGTTTTTTCTCAGGCTCTTTTACGCCTGCAAGGTCTTGGAAAAACTTTTCGGAAGCATCGACCCCAATCACATTCAAGCCGAGCCCTTCATAATCGCGCATCACATTCTTGAATTCATCCTTTCGAAGCATTCCATGATCCACAAAGATGCAGGTAAGCTGATGGCCAATCGCCCGATTAAGCAGGACTGCGGACACGCTACTGTCCACTCCACCCGAAAGACCTAATATCACGCGGTCTTTACCTATCTGCTTACGCAATTCTTCAACTGTTGTTTCAACGAAGTTCGCAGGACTCCAATCCTGATGTCCGCCACAGATATCAACGACGAAGTTGCGCAACAATAATGTTCCTTGCAGCGAATGGGATACCTCTGGATGGAACTGTACGCCATAGACAGGCATTTCGTCCGCTTGATAAGCAGCATAATGAACATTGTCTGTACTGGCAATTGCATGATACCCTTGAGGCAAAGCCGTAATCGTATCTCCATGGCTCATCCACACTTGGCTTCCCGAATCAAAGCCTTTGAAGAGAGGGCTTTCGCTATCAATGAATCCAAGATTGGCGCGTCCATACTCACGACTATTTGCGGGCTCAACACGACCACCTAATGTGTGACTGATAAATTGAGCACCATAGCAAATACCCAAGACTGGGATGCGTCCCATGAATTGAGACAAATCTACCTTAAAGGCTTCTGGGTCATAGACACTATAAGGCGAACCAGCAAGTATAACCCCAATAACACTATCATCACCTACGGGAAACTTATTGTAAGGCAGAATCTCGCAAAAAGTGTCCAACTCGCGTAAGCGTCGAGCTATTAGCTGTGTTGTCTGGCTTCCAAAGTCAAGAATAATTATCTTTTCCTGCATGACTATTGTTTTTTGTATATTTTTGATTTCGGGACAAAGATACAAAAATATTCGGGAATAGCAAAAAACGAGGATAGAAAAGCACTTGACGAATTTGCATATATGCGAGACTTTTTATAACTTTGTGCTCTCAAAACAAAAATGATATAATATGGGAGGATTTTTCGGAACCATCTCAACTAAGCCGTGTATAATGGATCTGTACTACGGCACCGATTATAATTCACATCTTGGTACAAAACGCGGTGGTTTGGCCACCTTCTCTGCTAGCAAAGGTTTTTTTCGTAGCATTCACAATTTGGAGAATGCTTATTTTCGCTCTCGTTTTGGGGACGAATTAGATAAATTTGAAGGAAATAGCGGCATTGGTGTTATATCCGACACTGAACCGCAACCCATACTCATGCGTTCGCATCTGGGACGTATGGCCATCGTTACTGTTGGGAAAATAAATAATTTGGAAGAAATAGCCAATGAGTTACTCGACGATGGTGGACACTTCTCTGAGATGTCATCTGGTAGAACAAATCAAACTGAACTTGTAGCACACCTGATTACTCGTGGTAAAGATTGGGTAAGCGGGATAGAGAATGTGTACAATAAAGTGGTAGGGTCATGCTCAATGCTCATCCTGACAGAGGATGGACTGATTGCTGCTCGCGATCGCCTGGGCAGAACTCCAATCATTATTGGACGCAAGGATGATGCTTTTGCTGCTTCTTCAGAGAGTACTGCGTTCCCCAACTTAGGTTATGAAGTGGAACGATTCATAGGACCAGGCGAGGTAGTTCGTTTGACACCCAATGGAGTCGAACAAATGCGTAAGCCTGAAATAGAAATGCAAGTTTGCTCATTCCTATGGGTATATTATGGTTTCCCCACATCCACCTACGAAGGACGCAATGTGGAAGATATGCGCCACCAATGTGGCTTGGAAATGGCCAAGGAGGATAATGTTCAGGTGGATAGTGTAAGCGGAATACCTGACAGCGGCGTAGGTATGGCCACTGGCTATGCCGAAGGCCTGGGAGTTCCCTTCCGCAGAGCTATTTCCAAATACACTCCTACATGGCCACGTAGCTTCATGCCTGCAACACAGGAGACTCGAAACCTTGTGGCTAAGATGAAGCTTATCCCCAATCGCGACATGCTAGTAGGTAAGCGTTGCCTATTCTGCGACGACAGTATTGTTCGTGGAACTCAGCTTCGTGATAACATTCGAGGTTTGTTCGAACTTGGTGCCAAAGAGGTACACATGCGTATTGCTTGTCCGCCACTAATATATGGATGTCCGTTTATCAACTTCTCTGCATCCAAAAGTGATCTCGAACTTATAACCCGACGCGTTATTGCTGATTTGGAAGGAGATCCCAATAAGAATCTAGAAGAGTATGCCAAGACCGACTCGCCTAAATATCGCCAGATGGTTGAGGAGATAGGTAATCGATTAGGGCTCTCTTCACTGAAATTCAATACGCTTGAAATTCTCATACGGAGCATCGGATTACCAAAGGAAAAGGTTTGTACGCATTGTTTCGACGGCACATCGCATTTCTAGATTAAAACCAGTCCTATCTCCTTTGATACTGTAAGGATATGACACAAGACATACTAAACCATCTGATATGGCTTATGTTAGGAATGGCAGTAGTTGTCTTTGTCAGCCTTTATTTCGTTAATGCTGGGTATGGGCAGTTTCGTTCCAAGCAATGGGGATGGAGCATCGATAATCGTTGGGCATGGATGCTAATGGAGGCTCCAGTGTTCCTTATAATGTGGTTTATCTGGTTTAGTTCTCCGCTTCAATGGCATTTGCCACAATTGGTGCTTTTCTCTTTATTTGAGATACACTACTTCCAGCGTAGTTTCCTCTTTCCTTGGATGATGAACGGGCATAGTCAAATGCCTGTTGCCATTATGCTTATGGGTATCACATTCAATGTGATAAACGGATTCATGCAAGGCGCAGGCCTTTATTGGTTTCCCAATCCTGATTTCTCAGAAGGAGTTTCATATCTATGTCGATGGAATGCCGTTCTTGGCATTTTGCTATTCCTTGTAGGCATCACCATCAACTGGCATAGTGACCATGTAATACGCAATCTAAGGAAACCGGGCGATACCCATCATTACTTACCTCAGAAAGGAATGTATCGTTATGTGACCAGTGCTAACTACCTGGGTGAATTGATGGAGTGGGTGGGATTTGCTTTAGCTGCTAATACACTCGTGGCATGGGTATTCCCCATATGGACTGCCGCAAACTTGATTCCTCGCGCGCACGCAATAAATAAGCGGTATAGACAAGAGTTCGGAGATGATGCCGTGGGAAAGCGCAAACGTATATTCCCCTACATTTATTAATACAATCATCTAATGGAGAACAAGATATTTGAACCGGCTCATATTGGTCCACTTACACTTCGAAATAGGACTATACGAAGTGCCGCCTTCGAAAGCATGTGTCCTGGCCACGAACCAAGCCAAATGTTATACGATTATCACACAAGTGTAGCACGAGGGGGAGTAGGGTTGACCACTATTGCCTATGCCGCTGTAACGGAGAGCGGATTAAGCTTTGATCGTCAGTTGGTAATGAAGCGAGAGATTATTCCTGGCTTACGAAAGCTTACAGACGGTATTCATAGCGAAGGTGCTGCAGCAGGCATACAGCTTGGTCATTGTGGAAACATGAGCCACAAGGACATATGTGGATGCATTCCGGTGGGAGCATGCAATGGTTTTAATCTATATAGTCCTACTATCGTTCGCGGCCTTCGTCGTGAGGAACTCCCGATTTTGGCAAAGAAGTTTGGCGAGGCCGTTAATATTGCTCGCGAGGCAGGCTTCGATGAGGTAGAGATACACTGTGGACATGGATATCTTATCGACCAATTCCTCAATCCTTACTTCAATCATCGTCGCGATGAATATGGAGGTTCATTGGAAAACAGAATGCGATTTATGACGATGTGCATCGAGGAAGTGATGAAAGCGGTAAAAGACGATATGGCTGTGGTATGCAAGATGAATATGCGCGATGGTCTTAAGCATGGCATTTCGCTTGAGGAACACAGCATCCCCGTAGCACGTCGTCTGCAAGAATTGGGTGTTCATGCATTGGTGTTGAGTGGAGGACTTGTAAGTGCCACTCCACTTTATGTCATGCGCGGTGAAATGCCCTTGCAAACGATGACTCACTATATGGATAAGGCCTGGCTTAAATATGGCATTCGTGCAGGAAAACCTTTCGTTAAGAAGTTTCTCACGCCTACCGTTGACTACAAAGAAGCTTTCTTCTTGGAAGATGCATTAAAATTCCGCGAGGCTATGCCCGATATGAAGTTTATTTATGTAGGAGGACTTGTGGCTGGAGATGTTATCAACGAAGTGCTTTCGCATGGTTTTGAAGCGGTGCAGATGGCACGTTCTTTGCTAAATGAACCAGACTTCGTGAATCGTCTTAAAGACGACCCACACCATAGGTGCGGATGCAAACACAGCAATTATTGTATTGGTCGAATGTACACACTTGAAATGGCTTGTCATCAGCATATTATGGAAGAACTTCCAAGCGATATAAAGAAAGAAATTGCTCGCATAGAAAAGGACCAAAACCCATGAAACTTGCAATCATTACTGGAGCCGATAGTGGTATGGGATATGAAGAAGCCAAAGCCGTAGCCGAACAAGGTTTCTATACGATAATGGCTTGCTATTGTCCAAAAACGGCAGAGGAGAAGCGGAAGCAACTTATTAAGGAAACAGGTAATAATAATATAGAGGTAATAGGTATTGATTTAGCAAATCTCGCATCCGTTAAAGTTTTTGCCGATAAAGTAAAGGAACGCTTTGAGCATCTCGACTTGCTGATGAACAATGCTGGGACGATGGAGACAGGTCGTCATATGACTGTTGACGGTTTAGAAAGAACGGTTAGTGTTAATTATGTTGGTCCTTATCTACTTACTCGTTTACTATTACCATTAATGGGGCAAGGGAGCCGTATCGTGAATATGGCATCACTTGTCTATCGTATGGGGCATCTCGATTTCCCTGACTTTTTCACACGAGGCCGCAAAGGCGCATTTTGGCGCATACCAGTTTACAGCAACACCAAACTTGCCATTACGCTCTTTACGCTCGACCTTGCAAGTCGGCTTAAGGATAAAGGCATTACCGTGAATGCTTCCGACCCAGGTATTGTGGATACAGAAATTATACGCATGCAAATGTTCTTCGACCCGCTTACGGATCTTTTCTTCCGTCCATTCATCCGAACACCCCGACAAGGAGCAGATACTGCCATTCATTTGTTACTTGATGAGGACAAGGCTGAACAAACGGGAACATTCAACCGCTCGAACCATATCGTAAAGCTCAGCGAGAAGTATCAACAGCACAAGCAAATGAGTGAACTTTGGCAAAGGACAGAGGAAGTAGTTAAGGAATACTTAAAATAATGACAAATAAATTGAAAAAAAATGGCTACGTTGTTTAATAATTTGTCATTTATTTGTATCTTTGCACGGCATTTTGTAAAAACGCGTTAAATGGAACAAATAAAGCTTAATTGCATAATGGCATTGATTCACTTAAAGTTTATGCCTTTGGCAGATAAGATTTACATAGGGCACCTCCGGTATTCAACAACTGGTAAGCGTGCCCTTTCTTTTATCCATCCGTTTGGTTTCGCAAATAAGAATATTTATCAATAACCACGAAAGGTAGTATATAAAGATTGTATGAGAAAAGTAACATTGTTGTTGGATGATGGGACAAAGTTCCATGGAACATCGTTCGGATACGAAAAACCCGTTGCAGGCGAGGTTGTATTCAACACCGCTATGATGGGGTATCCAGAGAGCCTTACCGACCCCTCTTATGAGGGCCAGATAATGGTCTTAACCTATCCACTTATCGGGAATTACGGAGTTCCCGCGTTGTCAAAAGAGCCTAATGGTCTCACCACCTATATGGAAAGCGACCGCATACATCCTCGCGCCATTATCGTGACGGACTATAGTGAAGCCTATAGCCACTGGAACGCAAAGGAATGCCTTGCCGACTGGCTTAAGCGCGAGCAGATAACGGGTGTGACAGGAGTTGATACCCGCGAACTCACAAAGGTTCTGCGTGAACAAGGAGTGATGATGGGAAAGATTCTGTTTGACGATGAACCAGACAACATTCCTACGGCAGAATATGAAGGCGTGAACTTCGTTGAGCAAGTAAGCTGTAAGGAAATAATTACATACAAGTCAGGACAAGCAAATGCGAAGAAAGTCGTACTTGTGGATTGTGGTGTGAAAGAGAATATCATTCGTTGCCTTATTAATCGAGGGGTGGACGTGATTCGCGTTCCCTGGGATTATGACTTCAACGATATGGAGTTCGACGGCCTATTCCTTGCAAACGGCCCAGGTAATCCTGACATCTGCGAGGCTACGGTTCAGAACATTCGCAAGTTCCTTGCCAATCCCGTTGTTCGTCCTTGCATGGGAATCTGTATGGGTAACCAATTGTTGGCAAAAGCAGCTGGGGCAAAGATATATAAGTTGAAGTATGGCCATCGAAGCCACAATCAACCCGTACGCCAATTGGGTACAACACATTGTTATATTACAAGCCAGAATCATGGATATGCCGTTGACGACAAGACGCTTGGTGCTGATTGGGAACCCCTGTTCGTGAATATGAACGACGGCTCTAATGAGGGCATACGTCACAAGAAGAACCCCTGGTTATCGGCTCAGTTCCATCCTGAAGCTTGTTCAGGTCCCGTGGATGCAGAAGATCTATTTGACAAATTCGTGAAACTCCTATAATTATGCCAGCCAAACATATTAAGAAAGTCCTGCTCCTGGGCTCTGGAGCCCTGAAGATAGGCGAGGCAGGCGAATTAGACTACAGCGGTTCGCAAGCCTTAAAAGCACTCAAAGAAGAGGGTATAGAGACAGTACTTATCAACCCTAATATTGCGACCGTCCAGACAAGTGAAGGCGTTGCCGACCACATATACTTCCTGCCTGTCACGCCATATTTTGTGGAAAGGGTTATTGAGAAAGAGCGCCCACAAGGCATACTCCTTGCCTTTGGCGGACAAACGGCACTCAACTGTGGAGTAACGCTCTTCAAGGAAGGCATTCTGGAAAAGTATGGTATTGAAGTATTGGGTACGCCCGTTCAAGCCATTATTGATACGGAAGACCGTGAATTGTTTGTTGAGCGCCTCGACGAGATTAACGTCAACACCATCAAGAGTCAGGCATGTGAGAATATTGAAGATGCTCGCAAGGCAGCTGCCGAGCTGGGCTATCCCGTGATTATTCGTGCCGCTTTTGCCTTAGGTGGTCTTGGTTCAGGCTTCTGCGACAATGAGGAAGAACTTAATCGCTTGGCAGAAAAGGCCTTCTCTTTCTCGCCTCAGGTTTTAGTTGAAAAGAGCTTGAAAGGCTGGAAGGAGATAGAGTTTGAGGTTGTTCGTGACCGCTACGACAATTGCATTGCCGTCTGCAGCATGGAGAACTTCGACCCGCTTGGCATTCACACAGGCGAATCCATCGTTGTTGCACCGGCTCAGACCCTCAACAACCACGAAGTACAGAAGTTGCGCGAGCTCAGTCTTCGCATTATTCGCCACATCGGCATTGTGGGTGAATGTAACATTCAGTTTGCTTTCGACACGCAAAGCGAGGAATACCGAGTGATTGAGGTAAATGCTCGTCTTAGTCGTTCATCAGCGTTGGCAAGTAAGGCCACAGGCTATCCCTTGGCATTTGTCGCATGTAAACTTGGACTCGGATATGGTCTCTTCGACTTGAAGAACTCAGTCACGAAGAACACAACAGCCTTCTTCGAGCCTGCAATCGACTATGTGGTTTGTAAGATTCCTCGTTGGGACTTGGGTAAGTTCAGGGGTGTCGACCGCGAGTTGGGCAGCAGCATGAAGTCGGTAGGAGAGGTGATGGCCATCGGACGCACATTCGAGGAAGCCATCCAAAAGGGCTTACGCATGATAGGCCAAGGCATGCATGGATTTGTCGAAAACAAAGAGCTGGAGATCGAGAACATAGACGCTGCCCTTCGCGAGCCTACCGACAAGCGAGTGCTTGTTATCTCGAAAGCGATGCGCCAAGGATACAGTATCGACCAAATATACGACTTGACGAAGATAGACAAATGGTTCCTTCGCAAATTACAGAATATCCGCACGCTCGATAATCAACTGCATGAGTGCAAAGGGCTCGAAGGCCTTGATGCCGAACTCCTGCGCAAGGCGAAAGTATATGGATTCAGCGATTTCCAGATTGCTCGCGCCATCGGACTTGAGGATGAGATGGATATGGAGGAAGCCGTAATTGCAGTACGCAATTGTCGTAAGGCGATGGGCATACTTCCTTTTGTGAAGCAGATAGACACACTTGCCGCCGAGTATCCAGCTCAGACCAATTACCTCTATTTGACCTACAGTGGTGTTGCTCACGATATACCTTTCGAACACGACAATCGCAGCATCGTAGTGCTTGGAAGCGGAGCATATCGCATTGGTTCGAGTGTTGAGTTCGACTGGTGTGGTGTTCAAGCCCTGAATACCATTCGCAAGCAAGGCCTGCGCTCAGTCATGATTAACTATAATCCCGAGACGGTTTCGACGGATTATGACATGTGCGACCGACTTTATTTCGACGAGCTCACATTTGAGCGCGTTATGGATATCGTGGAATTGGAAGCACCGCAGGGTGTAATCATATCAACTGGCGGACAAATTCCTAACAATCTGGCACTTAAGCTCGATGCACAGAAAGTTCCCATTCTGGGTACACAAGCCAAGTATATCGACAACGCCGAAGACCGCGAAAAGTTCTCTGCTATGCTTTCCCGCATCGGAGTGGACCAGCCAGAGTGGAGTGCCTTGACTACGATGGAGGACGTGAATGCCTTCATCCAACGCGTTGGGTTCCCCGTCCTGGTGCGTCCTTCCTATGTGCTTTCCGGTGCCGCAATGAATGTCTGCTCGAATCAAGAGGAATTGGAACGCTTCCTGCGTCTGGCCGCAAATGTGTCGAAAAAGCACCCGGTTGTCATCTCCAAGTTTATGCAGAACACGAAGGAGGTGGAGATGGATGCTGTGGCCAAGAATGGAGAAATCATTGCATACGCGATCTCCGAACACATCGAGTTTGCAGGCGTTCACTCGGGCGATGCTACAATTCAGTTCCCCGCCCAGAAGCTTTATGTCGAGACCGTTCGTCGCATCAAGAAGATATCGGCTCAGATTGCCCGTGAACCTTGCATCTCAGGTCCCTTCAATATTCAGTATCTGGCACGAGACAATGAGATTAAGGTCATCGAATGTAATTTACGTGCTTCGCGTTCCTTCCCCTTCGTGTCGAAGGTATTGAAGGTCAACCTCATAGAGATGGCCACTCGCGTAATGATGGGCCTACCCGTAGAGAAATTGCACAAGAGTTTCTTCGACTTCGACTATGTGGGCATCAAGGCAAGCCAGTTCTCCTTCAACCGTCTGCAAAAGGCCGATCCCGTGCTGGGCGTAGACATGAGTTCGACAGGAGAAGTAGGTTGCTTGGGCGACGATACCAACTGCGCCCTGATGAAGGCAATGCTGAGTGTGGGACACCGCATTCCTCAGCGCGGCATCTTGCTATCGACAGGTGGTGCGAAAGAGAAGGCTGCTATGCTCGATGCTGCACGCATGCTCCATGAGCACGGCTATCCCTTGTATGCGACAGGAGGCACAAGCCGCTATCTGACAGAGCAGGGCATTCCCAACACGCTTGTTCACTGGCCGAGCGACACCGACATGAAGCCACAAGCACTCGACCTCTTGCATCAGCATGAGATTGACCTCGTGGTGAACATCCCCAAAGACTTGTCGGCAGGCGAGCTAACGAACGGATACAAGATTCGTCGTACAGCCGTTGACCTGAATATTCCCTTGCTCACGAATAGCCGTCTGGCAGCAGCTTTCATAACTGCATTCTGCACGATAAAGCCCGACCAACTGGCCATCAAGTCTTGGGAAGAGTACAAGTAGGCCTAAAGGTTTATCACAGAAGGCCTAAGGCTTATCGCAGAAGACCTAAGGGTTATGACGGAAGGCCTAAGGGCTTATCGCGGAAGGCCTAAGGCACAATTCGGAAGGCATAGGCTCGATTGCCATTGAACATAGGTTCGATTCTCCTCGAATATAGGTTCGATTGCCTTTGAATATAGGTTCGATTGCCGGAAGGCATAAAGGATATAGTAAAGAACATTAAGTATTGAAATAAGTATTATGTCATTTCAAATCGTATTTGTAGCACTCGTACTCGTGTTTATGCTAATTGCATTGATGCGCGAATACTTGAGACCAGGACTTATCCTGTTTACTGCAGTGGTCCTGCTCCTATGTGCGGGAATCATCAACCCCGAGGAGGCCATAAAAGGCTTCTCGAACAAGGGTATGATAACCGTTGCCCTGCTGTATCTCGTAAGCGAGGGAGTGCGAAAGAGCGGAATCTTGGAACGCATCATGTTCCGAGTTCTTCCTAAAAAGAACGTTACCATCACGAGAGCCAACCTGCGCTTCTTCCCCTTGGTATCACTTATCTCGGCATTCTTTAACAACACTCCCGTTGTCGTTATCTTTGCCCCGATGATTAAGAACTGGGCGCGCAAGATGAAACTGCCCCCCACCAAATTCCTCATACCCCTGAGTTATGCCACCATCATTGGCGGTATCTGTACGCTGATTGGTACCACCACCAACTTGGTGCTTCACGGTATGTTGCTGCAAGAGCATAAGGACGAGATGAAAGCCGTTGCGAACGGGGCAGGAGAGGGTATTCTCCTCCGATACGGAATCGATGGAATGCACATGTTCGAACTCTCGAAAGTAGGTATCATCATTGCCGTTGTGGGACTCATCTACCTCATCTTTTTCTCTCGGCACCTGCTTCCTAACCAACGCAAATCTGACGAAGATACTGACCAGACGGCTATTGTCCCACCAGGAGCCATACGCCACGAAATCATGCTTGGCAATCGCTTCCCGGGTTTGGGTAAGACGCTTCGTGAGTTTGACTTCTATCGTCGCTACGGCGGACATGTTCGTGCCATCAACAGAGGAGGGTCCATCATCGAAGGAGATTACACCAACATCAAGATGACCCACGACGACACGCTCATCGTAGATGCGCCCGAAGATTTCTATCCTACGTGGAAAGACAGTCGAGTCTTCTGGATGATAAACCGCGTTGGAGACTTCGAGCCGCCCATGGGCAGTAAGAAGCGCTTCTTTGCCTTGGCTTTGCTCATCATGATGATTATTGGCGCAACGGTTGGAGAATTGCCTATCGTTACAGAGAACTTCAAGTTCCTCAAGTTAGACATGTTCTTCTTCGCGTGTGTAACTACCATCATCATGGCTTGGACACGCATGTTCTCACCAAAGAAATACACCAAGTTCTTCTCGTGGGATGTGCTTATCACCATCGCATGCGCCTTCGCCATCTCCACAGCGATGACCAAATCTGGTTTTGCCGATTTCGTGGGAGGATATATCATATCCCTAACCGATAACATTCAAGGAAGCCGATGGTCCATCTATATCATTCTGGCCGCTCTGTTTGTGATTACGAATATCTTCACGGAACTGATCACGAACAACGCAGCAGCAGCCCTTGCCTTCCCGCTTGCCCTTTCGGTAGCCGAGAACATGGGGCTCAATCCCATGCCTTTCGTTGTCTGCATCTGTTTTGCCGCAAGTTCGGCATTCTCAACGCCTATTGGCTATCAGACGAACCTCATCGTTCAGGGTGTGGGAGGATATCGGTTTACCGACTTTGTCAAAGTGGGTCTGCCCATGAACATCATTGTCTTTGTCCTCTCCGTATTCCTCATTCCACTCATCTACGGATTGTAAAGCGAATAGCGAGAAAGTGCATAAAAGAAGGGAGTCGTCGGGCTTCCTTCTTTCTTTTTATCGAGCTCGGAGAAGAGAAATTAGGAATTGCTGGGAATCATTAAAATACTAAATCATTTTGCACTTTGTAAGATTTTTTGTAATTTTGCATTTCATAAACACATTATTATAATAATGTATGGCTGAAAACATATATCCTATCTATGACCGAATGATGACGCGCCAGGAACGCGAACAATTGCTTGGTCAGAAAGGAATGATGGTTTGGATGACGGGCTTGTCCGGTTCGGGCAAATCGACCGTTGCTCTCGGTGTGGAGCGCGAACTCCATAAGAGAGGCCTGCTTTGCCGTCTGCTCGATGGCGATAATATACGCGACGGCATCAATCGTGGTTTGGGATTCTCACCAGAAGACCGCAGGGAGAACATCCGTCGCATAGCCGAAGTGGGTAAGCTGATGGTTGACACAGGCATCATCACCCTCGCTTGCTTCGTGAGCCCAACCGAGGAGATACGCGAAATGGCGCGCAACATCATTGGCGAGAAGGACTTCTTCGAAGTGTATCTGTCCACGCCTTTATCCGAGTGCGAGCGTCGTGATGTGAAAGGTCTCTATGCACGCGCCCGTCGAGGCGAGGTGAAAGAGTTTACGGGCATTTCCGCACCTTTCGAAGCACCCGAACATCCAGCCTTGACTATTGACACAACGACAACACCCCTTCAGGAGAACGTCATGAAGGTGGTGGAAATGATATTGAAACAACAAACAAAAGAATGAAAGAATATAGTTTATCTCACCTTCAGGAACTGGAAGCGGAGTCAATACACATTATCCGCGAGGTTGCTGCAGAGTTTGAAAATCCTGTCATGCTCTATAGCATAGGCAAGGACTCAAGTGTGATGGTACGCTTGGCAGAGAAGGCTTTTGCCCCTGGCAAAGTACCTTTCCCTTTGATGCACATCGATTCGAAATGGAAGTTCCGCGAAATGATAGAGTTTCGTGACTCGTATGCAAAAGAACACGGATGGAATCTCATCGTCGAATCCAATATGGAAGCCTTCCGTCAGGGCGTAGGTCCGTTTACTCATGGAAGTAAGGTACATACCGACCTCATGAAGACCAAAGCTTTGTTGGACGCCCTGAATAAGTACAAGTTCGATGCTGCGTTTGGTGGCGCTCGCCGAGACGAGGAAAAGAGTCGTGCCAAGGAACGAATCTTCTCCTTCCGTGATAAGTTCAACCAATGGGATCCTAAGAACCAGCGTCCGGAGTTGTGGGACATCTACAACTCGCGTGTGCATAAGGGTGAGTCCATTCGCGTCTTCCCTTTGTCGAACTGGACAGAGTTGGATATCTGGCAATACATTCGTCTCGAGAAGATACCCATCGTTCCTCTATATTATGCTAAAGAAAGGCCTTGTGTGGAGATTGACGGCAACCTGATTATGGCCGATGACGACCGCTTGCCCAAGGAACTCGTGCCGAAGATTCATCCTCGCATGGTTCGCTTCCGCACGCTTGGTTGCTGGCCTTTGACCGGTGCTGTAGAGTCAACTGCTTCGACCATCGAAGAGATTGTTGAAGAGATGATGACTACTACCAAGAGCGAGCGCACAACCCGCGTTATCGACTTCGACCAAGAAGCTTCGATGGAGCAAAAGAAGAGGGAGGGATACTTCTAAGGAGACCCCACCCC
Source organism: Bacteroidaceae bacterium (assembly GCA_017962495.1). Lineage (GTDB taxonomy): Bacteria > Bacteroidota > Bacteroidia > Bacteroidales > Bacteroidaceae > Physcousia. Next base: position 35,929 of record JAGCVH010000043.1, on the reverse strand, counting down.
CAAACCCCTCCCGAGGGAGGGACGAGTAAGGGTAAGCATAATAATAATTAGTGAATTACAAATACAATACAGCTTCGCCTGACAGATACTTGCTGCTTAAGGAACTATCTAGGAAACATAAAGACTTTCCAACTGAAGCAGAAAAGTATTTATGGTATCATATAAGAAAAAAGCAATTAGGAGTCAAGTTTAATCGACAACATATTATTGGAGATTATATCGTAGACTTTGTATGTTTGGAGAAGAAACTAGTTATAGAACTTGATGGGGACTACCATTATGAAGAAGAACAGCAAATGAATGATCTTGATAGAACAATGGCCTTATCGAGGTTAGGCTTTCAAGTGATTCGTTTTGAAAATCAAAAAGTTCTCAATAATATAGAAGAAGTATTGAATATAATAAATAAAGCATTATAACAGAATGGATAATAACAGAAATAACATGGACTTATCTGCAAATACTCCCTTCCCTCGGGAAGGGAAAGGGGATGGGGTCGGTATTGATATAAAAGCATTCCTTGATGCCGATGAGAAAAAGGATTTGCTTCGATTACTGACGGCAGGAAGTGTGGACGACGGCAAGAGCACACTCATAGGACGCCTGCTCTTCGACTCAAAGAAACTTTATGAAGACCAACTTCAAGCCCTTGAGCGCGACTCAAAGCGCGTAGGTAATGCCGGGGCAGGGGAGATTGACTATGCCCTGCTGTTAGACGGTCTAAAGGCTGAGCGCGAGGAAGGTATCACCATTGATGTGGCTTACCGTTACTTCTCCACCAACCAGCGCAAGTTCATCATTGCCGACACTCCGGGTCACGAACAATATACCCGCAACATGATTACGGGCGGCTCTACGGCCAATCTTGCCATAATTCTGGTAGATGCTCGTAATGGCATCATCACTCAGACGCGCCGTCACACCTTCTTGGTTTCACTTTTGGGAATCAAGCATATTGTGTTGGCAGTAAACAAGATGGACCTCGTGGACTTCGACGAACAAGTGTTCAACTGCATCAAGAAGGAATACCTTGCACTCACAGAACAATTGGGCATCGATGATGTAACCTGTTTCCCCATCTCTGCCAAAGAAGGCGATAATGTGGTGGAAACAAGTTCGCGCACGCCTTGGTACAAGGGCCAGTCGTTGCTCGACTATCTGGAGACAGTACCCATCCATCACGACCGCAATATGCATGACTTCCGCTATCCAGTGCAGTATGTATTACGTCCGAACCTCGACTTCCGCGGATTCTGTGGCAAGGTAGCAAGCGGTGTCATTTACAAAGGCGACGAAGTGGTTGCCCTGCCATCGATGAAGCGTAGCCGCGTGAAGAGCATCGTCACCTACGAAGGCGAACTCGAAGAGGCATTCTGCCCACAAAGTGTTACGCTCTGTCTGGAGGATGAAATCGACATCAGTCGTGGTGAGATGATTGTTCATCCCGATAACTTGCCTCACATCGGGCGTTCGTTCCAGACCATGCTCGTATGGATGGACGAAGAGCCTATGGACCGCACGAAGCAGTTCTTCCTGAAGCACAATACCAACACCACTCGAGCAAGCATCGACGATATTGAATATCGAGTAGATGTGAACACAATGGAGCGTCAGGAAGGTCGTGACTTCCAACTCAACGAGATTGGTTGCGTTCGCATTACCACAGCCAAGACTCTCTTCTTTGATGCCTACAAGCAGAACAGGGCAACAGGAGCATTCATCCTTATCGACCCAATCACGAACAACACCTCAGCTGTGGGTATGATTATCCGTCCACTTGAAGAGGGCGAGATTAATGTCTTGGATGTTCCCACGCTCAACTTGCCAGCCCTTGGCATCGGTCAAGAACACTATGAGGCCATCGACAAGGCTGTCAAGGAGTTGAGCCGACAAGGAATTGAGATTAAGGTTGAAAAGGCCTAAGGCTAATGAATTGTGTAATTGTCAATTTGTCAAATAAAGAATGGGACTAATTGAATTTAGCAAACTTCCTGTCAACACACTTGTTGGTGCCGACTGGAAAACATTTAAGGCAGTAACTGAAGGACAACACATAGCCAAGGAAAAAAAGACAAAATACCGACTCACGAAAGCCATTTGTCGCCTGCTGAGCGTTGCCGTTCCCTTGCAAGAACGCAAATACAAGAAACTACTTGCCAACCAACCGCTTGAGCACGACCCTGTGTTCATCCTTGGCCATTGGCGCTCAGGTACGACCTTCGTTCACAATATCTTGGCACAAGACCCTCGCTTTGGCTACACCACCACTTATCAGACCGTGTTCCCACACTACATGATGGCCATGCAATGGCTCTTCAAGCCTGTCATGGGGTGGCTCATGCCCAGTCATCGTCCTACCGACAATATGGAGCTGGCGCCCGATCTGCCACAAGAGGAGGAGTTTGCTTTGCAGAACACCTGTCCGACATCCTACTACCTCTTCTGGTTCTACCCCGAACGCATGCAGGAATACTGCGACCGTTTCCTCACCATGAAGAAGGCCACCGAGGAGGAGATTGAGGACTTCAAAGACAAGTTTATGAAGCTTGTGAAGGTATCGATGTGGAACTCGCGTCGCGAGGTTAAGGACGCCCAGTATCTCTCGAAGAATCCCCCTCACACGGGTAAGATAAAGACGCTTGTGGAGATGTTCCCCAACGCCAAGTTCATCTATCTTATGCGTAATCCCTACACCGTGTTTGAGTCTTCACGCTCGTTCTTCACCAACACCATTGCTCCACTCGAACTGCACTCCATACCCCTCGACCAGATGGAACGCAACATCCTTCGTAATTATGTGGAACTGCACGATGCCTATCAGGAACAGAAGAAATACATCCCGAAGGGCAACCTCGTGGAGATTCGCTTCGAGGATGTGGAGGCCGATGCTATGGGACTTGCCGAACGCCTTTATCGTGAGCTATCTCTGCCTGGTTGGGAAGAAGCCCGTCCGAATATCGAGAAATACATCGAGGGCAAGCGTGGATACAAGAAGAATAAGTATCAGTACGACCCGCGTACAATCCAACTCGTCAACGATGCCTGGGGACCAATCCTCGACCAATGGGGTTATGAGAGGATATAGGTCATACCTATTAAAAGTTAAAATGAATCCTTACTTTCCCCGTGAGGGAGAGAATTGGAAAGGCTAAAACCAAACAAATACATTATAAATCACATAAAGAAGGCGACTCACATGAAGTGGGCCGCCTTTCTTATTTCTATCTGAATTGATTTAACTTTTCCTTGGAAGAGGGACGAGGAGAGGTTAACGTTTTATGACCTTCTTCACTTTACCGTCTTTCCCCTTCTGAATAATGATGCCACGCGACTTGGTAGAAGGACGACCTTGCAAGTCATAACTTTCGCCACTCACGATTTCGTTACTCTCTTGTTTCTCCACCTCACGGATGCCCGTTTCTTTGTTGTAAATCATGAAGATGAAGGTGTTCAGGCTGCGTTCTGGCATGGGAATAGTTATGTCCTTGGTGGGTTCTTCGATCTCGATTGTTGATTGCTTACACAGCGACTCGTTGGATGTGGAAACAATGTGTATGCCACTCATAACCTCGAAGGGCAGTCGAATCCTAATGTCACGAGCATTTGCAGTAGTGTCGATGGCCATAACAATGATGGAGTCGCCCTTGATGTAGGCAGAAGTCTCGAATGCCGATTCCGTGCCGGTAGACACACTAGCTCTCGTGCCAAGTCGAGTCGAACCCGTAACATGCTTCGCGAAGTGCGACATCACATAGGCACGAGGAAGAAGTTGATTCTTCTTATTGGCAGAGCCGTATTTTGATTCGCCCGTACCCACGAAGGCCCAATGCGCACGCATGTACCAATATATGTAACCCGTGCAGCCAGCAAGCATGCATTCGTTCAGTTCCTCGGCAAACAGCAGTTGTTCGTGCCAGTTAGGCAGTCGGTTACCGATGTTATCCGTCGAAGAGTGCTCCGTCATCCACACTTCTTTGCCGTACTTCGAAGCCGTGGTGGCAACCTCCTTCATGTTCCCCAAGGGTGGGTGTCCGTAGATGTGTCCCGCAAGGATGTCGATTTGTTCGCGTGCCGTTGCGTCATTCATCAACGGGGTATAATACTTAGGGTCGAAGCCCAAGGGTTCAGCACTAATAAGACGCACGCCAGGGTAGGTCTCACGGTCCAGCATGTGGGCGTAGTTCTTCACGAGATTCAGCTGTTGCTGCGGTGTGTAGAGACAACCCGAATAGTTAACCCACCAGTCGGGTTCGTTCTGGATTGAGACAGCATCCACATCCACGCCCTTCGACTTCATATATTTCAGGAAAGAGTTTAGCCATGGGAAGAACTTCTCGTAGCAATCCTCACGCAGTTCGCCACGCTGGTTTCCCTGATCGTCGCTATTACCGCCCTGAGCCGTTCCGTTCGTCTTGTATTCACCTGGGGGCGACCAAGGCGTACCGAATACGATACCACCACGTTTCTTAACCTCAAGAGCACTTGGAACAGAACCCTGCCAGTCATAAGGTGTGTCCCATCCTATGTCCGCAGCAGTAATATCACCCTTGAAGTTAGGCGAAATCTCCATGCGCATGATGTTCAGTCCCACCTTAGAACGGGGACCATAGAGCAATTTCACGGGTTGTGTGTCAGTGCCGAAGGGACACATAGCTCCGTCGCAACAAGCAGCACCAAAGCCCGTAATCGTCTGGTAGCGATAGTTATTCACCGTCACCACCACCGTTGCTGCCTTAACCGTCAAGGCAAGTGCCAGCAGCACAAAAGAAGTAAAAATCTTTTTCATACAAAAATGATTGTTCGACTTTGCAAAAATACAAATAAGCAAGTGAAAAGCAAAAACTATTTGCAGAATTTCGCATCGAAGTGTATAAAACTGAACAATTAAGAAACATATAAACAAGAAGAATGCTATATATTTAATGAAAGAAGGCATCGTAGGATGCATAAATGTTAAGCTTCGCTTGCACATGCGTTCATAATTGCTTGTATAAGTGTTCGACATCACTTGTATAAGCGTTCGTGAGTGCATGTATATGCGTTCGGTATCAACTGCACAAGCGCATGTTTATCATCCGTTTCTGTCTCAAAGAATCGGAAAAATCGTAATATTTGAGATGCAAAAGACCAAATTTAATCTCACTTATTGGCTTTGATATGCAATATTGGGCTAAATAATCTCAAATAAATGAAAAAAAGTTCAAAAATTTAGAACGCAATTTCATACGCCAACGCTAGAAATAATCATAAAAACAAGCGTTCAAAGCATGATTTTTGATACTTTTTTAGGGGAAAATCAATCTCAATTACGCCCTAAAACAGGTATTTTGATGTTGAGATGCCTAGTAAAGAAGATATAACTCATTGATTAATAAATAATTAACAATTATATATACAATCTCAATCTCAAATCTCAGTTAAAATTTTAAGGGGTATACAAATCTCTATTATACTATTTATTATTATATATATTATTGATTATTAATTAGTTATAATAGATATAATAGAGGTTTTCCATGTAGAGGGTATCTTTTTTTAATTGAGATTTGAGATTTGAGATAGGAATGTATACTCTTCTACAAGGCCATTAAGCGTCTGCTCATAAAAAATGGGAGACCTCGTGATGGGGCCTCCCAAATGTATGATACTTATCTCGCAGCACTTCTACAGCGTGAACTTGAGCAGACGTCCGTTATTGGCGGGAACGAGCAGGCGAGTGGGTTTGCCTGTGCAGAAGGAGATGTGGAAGGGACAACCCGTGAGCAGTCCGTCGGCATTCACTTCATCGGCCTGCGAGAGTCCCCAGAACTCAAAGAGGTGTTCGGGAATGTCGATGCTAACGTTTGCATCCTGATCGTCGAAGTTGACCACGCAAAGCACAATCTCGTTGCCCAGCCGACGCACAAAGGCGAATTGCTTGCCGGGATTGAAGTTGGGGTTGCGAAGATTGGCGTACATGAGGTCGTACATTTCACCTTCGCGGAGAACGGACTCTGAGTTAGCCAGATTAAGCAATCGGCTATAGAACTGCTGCAGAGATACTTCGTCGGGAGTAAGCTGACGGTTGTCAAAGCGTCCGCCATTGCGCCAGCGACGTATCTTGTCGAGCATCCAATAGTCGAAGATGGTGGTGCGTCCATCGCGTCCACTGAAGCCTTCCGTGTCCATGCTGCGCTCACCTAGTTCCTGACCAAAGTAGAGCATAGTAGGGTTAGTGCCAAGGCAAGTGGCAATAATCATGGCTGGGCGGCCCTTTTCTGCATCGCCTGCGAAGAAGTCGCTGGCAAGACGTTGCTCGTCGTGGTTCTCGAGGAAATAGAGCATGTGAGGACGCAAGGAATCGGTTTGCTGCCATTGTTGCGTGATATCCATAGCTGGCTGACGGCCTTCAGTAACGGCACGCAGGCAATCGTACATGCCTACCTTATCATAGAGATAGTCGAAATGTCCCTGCTGGATGTAGGTGGCATATGCCTGGGGATTATATATCTCAGCAATGAAGATGATTTCGGGATGTTGTGCCTTCACCTGCGTGATAGCCCAACGCCAGAACTCAACAGGCACCATCTCAGCCATGTCGCAACGGAAGCCGTCGATACCCTTAGAAGCCCAGTACTGAAGGATGTGGAGCATCATCTTCCAGGTGCGAGGCACGGGGTCGAAGTGTGTCGTGCGATTGTTGAGATAATCGACACCATAGTTAAGTTTCACGGTCTCGTACCAGTCGTCACGATTTGGATGCGAGGTGAACTGGTCATTACCAGTAGCACGCGCAGGCATCTCGTAATAGTCCTGCTGGTCAAGTCCCTCTACATGTAGTTCCTCGCCAGGGAGATAATAGAAGTTGTTCTGAGGCGAGAAGGCAAGGGTGGTGTCGTCGGCAGTTCCGAAGTCGATGGCGTCGTCGGGACGGCAATCGCTGTGATACTGACGGGCAACGTGGTTAGGCACGAAGTCGATGATAACACGCAATCCTGCCTCATGACTGCGACGAACAAGAGCCTCGAACTCTGCCATGCGAGCGGGTATGCTGGTGGCAAGATCAGGGTCGATGTCGTAATAGTCGCGAATGGCATAAGGCGAACCGGCAATACCCTTAACGACTGCACCATGGTCGGCACGAATACCAAAGAGGGAATAGTCGGTCTGAGTGGCGTGTTCAATGACACCGGTATACCAGATGTGCGTAGCTCCGAGACTACGGATTTGGTCGAGGGCGCGAGGCGTGAAATCGTCAAGCTTACCGCAACCATTGACTTGTTTTGTACCAGATGACTGGCAGGTGCGATTATCGTTGCCAAAGAGACGGGGCAGCACCTGATAGATAATGATTTTCTGTGATTGCTCCATTGCTTCGTCCGTTGTTCCCCGCTGTCCTACCGTACAAGAGATAAGACAGACGAAAGGAATTAATAGGGAAAGGATTTTCTTATATTCCACGAACTATGATGTTTTCTTGGCCACGACTAATCTTGGCTATCATGCCTTGCAGGGCTTTGCCAGGTCCGCATTCAACAAACTCGGTAGCACCAGCCTCGAGCATGCTCTCCACCTCCTGAGTCCAACGCACGCTGGCTGTGAGCTGAGCAATCAGGTTCTGCTTGATCACGTCGGCATCGGTGTGAGCCTTGCCATCGACATTCTGATAGATAGGGCAACGAGGAGCGAGGAATGTGGTTTGCTCGATAGCTGTCTGCAGTTCATCCTTGGCTGGCTGCATGAGAGGGGAGTGAAATGCTCCACCAACGGGCAGGGGAAGGGCGCGCTTAGCACCAGCCTCCTTCAGGCGATTGCATGCTTCTCCAACGGCTTCCACACTACCGCTAATGACAAGCTGACCTGGGCAATTGTAGTTGGCAGCAACCACTACGCCACCTTCGGCACTCACTTCTGCACAAACCTTCTCAACAACCTCATCTTCGAGTCCGATAATGGCTGCCATCGTGCCAGGAACAGCCTCGCAGGCCTTCTGCATGGCTTGAGCACGGGCATAGACAAGGCGAAGTCCATCCTCAAAATCGAGAGCGCCAGCAGCAACCAAAGCGCTGAATTCGCCAAGAGAATGACCACCAACCATATCGGGCTGGAATTCATCACCCATGGCAATAGCCGAAATCACGCTATGAAGGAAAACGGCAGGCTGGGTGACACGTGTTTGCTTGAGTTCGTCGGCAGTACCTTCGAACATAATGTCGGTGATGCGGAAGCCAAGTATCTCATTGGCTTTCTCAAAAATGGCTTTTGCCTGTTCGCAGGTCTCATAGAGTTCCTTACCCATGCCTGTGAACTGAGCTCCCTGACCAGGGAAAACGAATGCTTTCATCTTAATTTTATTGTATTGTTTTGTTTTGACTTGTGAAATCGGGTGCAAAAGTACAACAAATTATTCACATTAACAAATTTTTAACCCTTTGCGCTTGCATGATTGGAATATGTTTTATAAATTGCGGCCGAAAAGGTGATTGGAATAACTGTTGATTAACCCGAAAAGCAAGGAGGAAGTAGCTATGAAAAAAAAGTATTTTTCTTTCGATGAGACTTACGAGCTTGACAATGTGTATAACGGCGAAGCCGATGAGCTTTATGACACATCGGGTAGCGGTGAATCTTCTGTTTGGTACAACTAATTTGACTGAGTGAAATCGGGGATGGCTACAGGCTTGTTCCCGAGCTGAACAGAGAGTGCCGAAAGTTCGGTTACTGACGACCAAAGCGCGGCATCATAAACAGAGATGTCGAAGGGCTTTCCCTGCAACACGGCCGTAATGAGACGACGATCCATGATGTAGTTCATGAGATTGGTTACCTTCATGCGCCGTCCTTCCTCGATAAGTTGACGGGTAAGGGCGTCATGATACGACTCCACACGCAGTTCGGCTTCCGTGCCTGTGAGCAAGGGTTCTCCGTCGAACTGAAGGGTAGGGAGGGGATACTTTTGGACATAAGCCTTCGTGGCACAAAGCGTTTGCATTCTGCTATATGGCCTTGGTGTCCGTTCGTCGAACTGCAGCAGTATGCTGCGCCCAAGGGCTGTCTGGATGAGCGTGTTATTAATCTTATTCGTGGCACTCATGCTGACCAGTGAGACAAGGCGGTCGGTATGATTGATGTCGAGCAATTGGCAGGCAGGTCCCAAACCATGCGTGGGGTAGGGATTACCCTTGTGGTCGCTGACCGTATATGACATCCATCCTTGGTCGGAACGCAAGTCGTGGATGTAAGCTCCCTCGCAATAATTAATTTCACCAAACAATCCCTGAGCCTTCATTTGCATGACGCCAAGGTGGAAGGTGTCGTAACAGCAATTCTCGAGCATGGTGCAACGACGACCCGTCTCAAGAGCTGTATGCACAAGTTGCCAACACTCTTCGACACTGGTGGCGGCTGGAACTTCAATGGCAACGTCTTTCCCTTGCTGCATGGCATTGACCGCCATACGCGTATGACTCGACCAATCGGTACAAATAAGCACAAGCTGAATCTCGGGATGCTGGCAGAGAGCGCGCCAACTATGCTCGCCATAATGGATGCTCACATTAGTGTGTCCCTGTCGCAAGAGTTCCTGCCGTGCACGTTCGGTATTCCCCTCAATTAAATCACTTACTGCTATGATTTCGGCTTCATGTATGGCGGCATAACGCTCAACAGTTGCCATTCCACGCTGCCCAAGTCCGATGATGCCGATTTTGACTTTCTGTTCCATTTGGCTGCAAAAATACTAAAAAAGTTCATAGTTCGTCCCTCAAAATGGATAGTTTTTTGTAATTTTGCACCAAAATTGTAGAATGATGGCAAACAGGGACAATTATCTGGTGATTATGGCTGGCGGCATAGGAAGTCGATTCTGGCCAATGAGTACAACTGAAAGACCTAAGCAATTTGTTGATGTATTAGGCTGTGGAAGTTCTTTGATTCGTCTTACTTTCGACCGTTTCTGCGGTATTGTTCCCACCGAGAATGTCTGGGTGGTGACATCCGACAAATATGCCGAAATGGTTCATGAGGAATTGCCCGAAATCCCTGAAGGCAACATCCTGAAAGAACCCTGCCGACGCAATACAGCCCCGTGCATCGCCTATGTCAGTTGGCGCATCAAGGCTATCAATCCGCGTGCCAATATCGTTGTGACCCCAAGCGACCACATCGTTATGGACGTCCCTGAATTCCAGCGTGTGGTTAAGTCTGCCTTATCATTCGTCGATGAGAGTGATGCCATAGTTACCCTGGGCATGAAGCCTACTCGTCCTGAGACTGGGTATGGTTACATACAGGTGGACTTAAGCGTGCATAGCCCTCGCAACAAGGAAATATTCCTCGTCGACCAATTCCGTGAGAAGCCTGAATTGGAAGTGGCAAAAGAGTATATCGCACAGAACAATTTTTTCTGGAACTCGGGCATCTTCGTTTGGAATGTAAGCACTATCGTGAATGCCTTCCGCATATACGCCACAAAGATATCAGACATTTTCGAAGGACTTCTGCCTTATTACGGCAAGGAGAAGGAGCAAATGCTCATTAACGAGCGCTTCCCCATGTGTCCGAATATCTCTGTCGACTATGCCATCCTGGAGAATGCCGAAGAAATCTATTGCTTCCCAGCCTCCTTTGGATGGAGTGACCTCGGTACTTGGGGCTCTTTGCGTGAGAATGTCGAGAAAGACCGTGACGGGAATGCACTCATTGGTAATGACATTCGCACTTACGACACCAAGAACTGTATCGTTCACACCACTGAAGAAAAGCGTGTCGTGGTGGAAGGTCTCGACGGATACATCATTGCCGAGAAGGATGATGTGTTGCTGATTTGCCGACTGCAAAACGAACAATTAATCAAACAATATAGCGAAGAATAATCAAACAATATGGAAAAGATTGCTTTAATCACAGGAGTCACTGGTCAGGATGGTTCATACCTGAGCGAGTTTCTTCTGGAGAAAGGATATGAAGTACACGGACTCATTCGTCGCAGTTCCGTTGACTATCGCGAGCGTATAGCTCATCTCGAAGGACGCCCTCACTTTCACCTGCATTATGCCGACATGAACGACTCCATGTCGCTGGTAAAGCTTGTAGGTTTGGTTCGCCCCACAGAGATTTACAACCTTGCCGCACAGAGTCATGTGCAAGTGAGTTTCGACGCTCCTGAGTACACGGCTAACTGCGATGCCGTAGGCGTTTTGCGCATACTCGAGGCAGTTCGCACCAATGGGTTGGAGAAGACTTGCCGCATCTATCAGGCTTCCACAAGCGAACTTTATGGCAAGGTAGAGGAAGTGCCGCAGAATGAGGAGACTCCCTTCCATCCTTATAGTCCCTATGCCGTTGCCAAGCTTTATGGCTATTGGATAATCAAAGAATACCGCGAGGCGTATAACATGTTCTGCTGCAGCGGAATACTATTCAATCATGAAAGTGAACGTAGAGGTGAAACTTTCGTCACAAGAAAGATTACGCTTGCTGCCGCACGCATAGCTCAAGGCAAGCAGGAGAAGTTGTATCTGGGCAACCTTTCAAGCCTTCGCGATTGGGGATATGCCAAGGATTATGTCGAGTGCATGTGGCTCATCCTTCAGCAAGACAAGCCCGAGGATTTCGTAATTGCCACCGGCGTTCAGCATTCGGTTCGCGAGTTCTGCTATCTGGCTTTCAAGCATGCTGGCATAGAGCTGGAGTTCCAGGGCGAAGGCGCTGACGAGAAGGGTATCGACCGCAAGACGGGCAAAGTGCTTGTAGAGGTAAGTCCCGACTTCTATCGTCCCACCGATGTCGTTAACCTTTGGGGTGACCCGTCGAAGGCCAAACGCGTATTAGGTTGGAATCCTGCAAAGACAACCTTTGAGGAACTGGTTGCCATCATGGTTAAACACGACATGGAGAAAGTGGCTGCAGAGCATGTGGCAAGTGTAATGCGAACCAACTTGGCAGAGTATCTCGAGAAGGGTCTTGTCAAATAGTAGCCCCCTTCCTACTTCTCCCTCAAGGGGAAGAACTCCTCCCCAAAAAGGAGAAAGAAAATGGAGGGAATCAAATGGTCTATTATACAGAATAAATTGATTAATGGAAAAGAATGCCAAGATATATGTTGCAGGCCATCGTGGCATGGTGGGAAGTGCCATCGTTCGCGAGCTTCAGCGACAAGGATACAATAATATTATTACGCGCACGCACAAGGAACTCGACTTGTGCCGTCAGGAAGAGGTGGAACGATTCTTTGCTGAAGAGCGTCCGGAATATGTCTTCCTTGCTGCCGCAAAGGTGGGAGGCATAGAAGCCAACCAAAGTGCGCTTGCCGACTTCATGTACGACAACATGATATTGGAGATGAACGTCATACATGCCGCTTGGAAAAATGGTTGCAAGAAACTTGAATTCCTCGGTTCTTCGTGCATCTATCCGCGTTTGGCTCCACAACCTATGCCAGAAAGTTGCCTACTCACAAGCGAGCTGGAGAAGACCAATGAGGCTTATGCCCTTGCCAAGATAAGTGGACTCAAGTATTGCGAGTACCTCAATCGCCAGTACGGAACGGATTACATCTCCGTTATGCCCACCAACCTCTATGGACCTAACGACAACTATCATCCTACCCACAGTCATGTGTTGCCGGCTCTCATCCGTCGCTTCCACGAAGCCAAGGAGAGTGGAGCCAAGTCAGTTACCTGTTGGGGCGACGGAACGCCCTTGCGCGAATTCCTTTATGTCGATGATTTGGCTAATCTCTGCGTCTTCCTAATGAACAACTACAGCGGGAACGAAACCGTTAATGCTGGCACGGGCAAGGAGTTGAGCATCAAGCAGCTAACCGAACTCGTGGCGAAGGTAATAGGTTTTGAGGGCGAAATCAAGTGGGATACCACGAAGCCCAACGGCACTCCCCGAAAGCTACTTGACGTTTCGAAGGCAAAAGCCCTTGGATGGACATACAAAACTGAACTTGAAGACGGCATAAGACTTGCCTATCAAGACTTCCTCAATAATCCCATGAGAGCCGAACGATGAAGAAACTACTCTCCTTGCCACCCAATCTCGTTGGTTGTTTCCACCAAATCGAAGGTGTAAGTACAGAAGAATATTTCTGCACGCATGACCCTATCGACAAGAAGTTAGGTTCAGGAGGTGGAACAAGCTGGCTTTTACAACAATGCTGGCGACAATCCCAGACCTCCGACGACTTCGCCACTTGGTTGGCAAGTGAGAAACGTATCCTTTTGCACGCAGGAGGACAAAGCAGGCGACTGCCAAGCTATGCGCCAAGCGGGAAGATTCTGACGCCGATACCCATATTCCGATGGGCTCGCGGACAACGAATCTCGCAGAATCTCTTGCAATTGCAACTCCCTCTGTACGAGCGCATAATGAAGTCTGCTCCAGATAATCTGCACACGCTGATAGCAAGTGGAGACGTTATGGTGCGGACAGATTATCTGCCCGAGATACCCGATGCCGACGTCGTTTGTTATGGCCTATGGGTAGAGCCCACGCTCGCATCGCATCACGGTGTATTTCTCTCGCGAAGGGAGTCGCCCGAGCAACTCGACTTCATGCTACAGAAGCCCTCTGTCGAGCAACTAAGCAAACTCCTTCACACCCATTTGTTCCTTATGGATGTCGGTATTTGGATGCTTAGCGATAAGGCCATCAGCCTACTCATGAAGAGAAGCACAGCAGGAGGCGAACTTATTGAATATGACCTCTATAGTCAATTCGGTTGCGCTTTGGGCAATCATCCCACACAACCCGACGAGGAATTAAGTCAACTTCGCGTAGCCATCCTTCCGCTTCACGACGGCGCCTTCTATCACTATGGCACAAGTGCGGAACTACTAAGCAGTACGCTTCGCCTGCAGAACCTGGTCAACGACCAGCGGAAGATTATGCACCTCGACATCAAGCCACATCCGTCCATCTTCATCCAGAATGCCCACAACGAGTCGGAGCTCAAGTCGGACATGCAGAACATCTGGATAGAGAACTCCTGGATAAATAAGGGCTGGAAGCTCCACCGCAACCACATTCTCACGGGTATTCCCAAGAACGATTGGGACATCACTTTACCCGATGACACTTGTGTCGATATTGTTCCGGTGGACGAACACTTTTATGCGTTGCGAACCTATAAGTACACCGATACTTTTAGTGGAGATGCTCAGTTCGAGAAGCGCTTTCCGCTGACCAATGACATCAGTCAACTCGGAATCTTACTCCGATATACTTTGGGTTTAGACCAAAGCGAACAAGCAGCACAGCTATGGAAGTCGGCAAAGAAACTCTCGGCAAGCGACCTTTCCGAGCAAGCCAATCTGTTGCGACTCCAAGAGCAACGCCTGCAATTCCGAAGCGAAAACCTTGCCCAACTTGCGCGCAACCATCGCAATAGCGTTTTCTATCAGACCAATCTGCTCGACATGGCGCAGGAGTTCCATCAACTTCATGTTCCCATGCCCGCACCTCTGAGTGAAGACGAACCCTTGCTTAAGCGCATCAGCGACCAAATGTTCCGTCGCCAGCTCTTAACCTTGCAAGGTGCCGATGGTTCTGCCTATGAAGCAGAAGCCTTTGCCCTCCTGCGTCAAGGCCTAACCTCTCCGGTGCTTACCCATCGCCAGCAACCTCGACTCGACGTTTGTGCCGACCAAATCGTGTGGGGGCGCAGTCCTGTTCGCATAGATGTTGCAGGAGGATGGACGGATACGCCTCCTTATTGCCTGACACAGGGCGGAAATGTGGTGAACCTCGCTATCGAACTCAACGGACAACCGCCTTTGCAGGTTTACATCAAGCCCTGTCGCGACTACAAGATAATTCTTCGGAGCATCGACCTTGGTGCTTCGGAACAGGTGACCACATTCGAGCAACTCGCCGATTACGCACACATCGGCTCTCCCTTCTCCATTCCCAAGGCTGCGCTCTGCCTTGCCGGCTTTGTTCCGCAATATGCCGAAGCTCAATATGCAAGCCTGGAACAGCAACTGCAAGCCTTCGGAAGCGGCATCGAACTTACTCTGCTGAGTGCCTTGCCTGCAGGTAGTGGACTCGGAACAAGCAGCATTCTCGCGGCAACGGTACTTGGCACGCTTAGCGACTTCTGCGGACTGGGATGGGACAAAGCGGAAGTGTGCAACCGAACCCTCGTTCTCGAGCAACTCCTCACCACGGGAGGCGGATGGCAAGACCAGTATGGAGGCATCCTGTCGGGCATCAAGTTACTGCAAACCAATGCAGGTCTCGACCAAACCCCACAAGTGCGCTGGCTTCCCGATACGCTCTTCACGGCTCTCGACTATCGTCCCTGCCATTTGCTCTATTACACGGGACACACCAGAACGGCCAAGACCATCCTTGCCGAAATTGTTCGAGGCATGTTCCTTGCCGACACACCCCGCCTTGCTCTTCTGGGCGAGATGAAAGACCATGCCCTCCGACTTTATGATGCCATACAGCAGGGCGACTTCACACGCATGGGTAGGCTCGTGGCACAGACGTGGCAACAAAACCAAGACCTTGACTCAGGTACAAATCCGCCTGCGGTGGAAGCCATCATCAAGCAGGTGAGCGACCTCTGTCTCGGACTTAAACTTCCTGGTGCAGGAGGAGGCGGTTTCCTCTACATGATAGCCAAAGACCCCGAAGCAGCACGCCGCATCCGCGAAATCCTCAATAGCAATCCACCCAACGCCCGCGCCCGCTTCGTGGACATGTCACTAAGTCGTTCGGGATTGCAAGTGAGCCGAAGCTGACATCCTTAATTTCAACTCGTTTCTCGCCTTTGCCTATCCTGCGACAGGCATGAGTATTTATGTCTGCGCGAGATTGCACAAGCATATGCAGAAGATTGCACAAGCATAAGCGAAAGGTTGTACAAGCATAAGCAAGAGGTTGTACAAGCATAAGTGGAAGATTGTACAAGCATTAACCAGATATAGGCTTAGTCGAAAAAGGACTTAGGCGTTATCTCGGAAGCCCTTAGGTCTTAATGCGGAAGGCCTTAGGTCTTAATGCAATCGAATATAGGCACGAAGAAAGGGGAGTATAAGCTCCCCTTCATTCATAATACATATAACCGACGTCTCTTATTCCGTAGGTTTCGGGAAAGTCTCGCGTTTGGAGATGATGTCCAAAGCACGCTTTACGGAGGCATCGTCGTGATTGAAATATTCGACATACTGCTGCGGAGTGGCAACATTATATATGATGCTACCAAAGATTGCACGCTCGAAGAGTCTGCGACTGCGATAGAGCATCAGATTGCGCCGACGCAAGCCGTGACCCTCGGCATAGCGGGCAAACTGCTCAAGGAGATTCTGACGGCGAAGGTGATTAACCAGTTCGTCAGTGGTGCGGAAACGACTAAGCGTGGAACGCTGCTGGTCGGCATAGTCAAAAGCAAACTGACGTATGTGGCCTTCGAAGACTGCTTCGCGGTAATAGCTGGTGACGTCGGTCGTATCCTCTGGCACGAAGATATCGGGGGTTATGCCTCCTCCGCCATAAACCGTGCGCCCAAGACGGGTCTCGTAAGCAGGACCAGACTGATGGATGCTGTCGGATGAGAAATATTCGCCTCGTTCGTAACGGGCAAGTAGTTCGTTCTCATACTCTTGGTCGTGGCCTGGCTGATAAGGCTTCTGGATGCAACGGCCCGAAGGCGTATAATAGCGGGCAACGGTTAGGCGCACGACACTGCCATCCTTGAATTGCATGGGTTGCTGAACAAGCCCTTTTCCAAACGAACGCCTGCCTATGATGGTGCCTCTGTCGTTATCCTGAATGGCTCCGGCAAGAATCTCACTACTGGAAGCCGAACCCTCGTCGATAAGTATCACAAGGGGCAGGGAAGGGAATGTTCCATGTCCGTCGGCACGATAGTCTTCGCGAGGCGACTTACGGCCTTCGGTATAGACGATAAGCTGGCGCTGGCGCAGGAACTCGTTGGCAATCTGAATCGCGATATGCATATAGCCTCCACGATTTCCACGAAGGTCGAGTATGAGACTGCGCATGCCTTCGACACCAAGTTGAGCCATGGCTATCATGAACTCGGCATAGGTCTGCTCGCCAAAACTCTTCAACTGGATGTATCCTACATTATCAGGCAGCATGTAGGAGGCATCGATACTCTTGACAGGCACTTCATCGCGAACGACAGAGAAAGTGAGCGGCTTGTCATGTCCGCGACGCAGGACCTTAAGCTTTACGGTCGAACCACGAGGACCTTTTAGTTTATGGATGGCATCTTGGTCCTTAAGTCCTATGAGGCTTGTCGTATCTGCCATGATAATGCGGTCGCCTGGCATGATTCCCACGCGTTCGGCTGGCCCTCCCTTAATGAGAGCCATGACGTTGATGGTGTCGTAAATGGTGTTGAACGAAATACCTATGCCGGAGAAACTTCCCCGAAGGTCGTCGTTGGCTTCATCGGCCTCGCTGGAAGGGATGTAAGAGCTGTGTGGGTCGAGCTCAGACAGAATCTTGGGCATAGACTGCTCGACAAGGGAATTCATGCTGACGGTATCGACATACTTGTTGTCAATCATCTGCAAGAGGTAGTTTATCTTGTTGCTACCTGTGTTGATGATACTTAGCCGATTGCCCGAAAAGTGATTGGCATAGAACGTACCAACGAGTATGCCAACAATCATGCTCAAGGCGATGAGAAGGGGAGTGATACGGGATTTCATATTGCGTTAGATAGACCTCTCTCCGTTTCCCCGTGAAGGAGGAGAGAGTGGGGGATTGGGTTATTATTCAATTGGAAGATATTTAACTTCTATACCAGCCCGACGCAGAAGGTCGACACCCTCTGTGAGACGATATTCGCGAGCATATATAACACGAGTGATACCTGACTGAATGATGAGTTTGGCACATTCGATACAGGGAGAGTCGGTGACATAAAGCGTGGCACCATCGCTATTATTACCCGAACGCGCAATCTTGGTAATGGCGTTGGCTTCGGCATGCAGCACATAAGGCTTAGTGAGGCCGTTCTCGTCCTCACAAACATTCTCGAAGCCTGAGGGAGTCCCGTTATATCCGTCGCTGATAATCATCTTATCCTTAACGATGAGAGCTCCTACTTGCCGACGCTGGCAATAGCTGTTCTCTGCCCAGATAGTAGCCATGCGCAAGTAGCGTAAGTCGAGATCTTGTTGTTTCTTATCCATCAAATTATATTTATAATTAAGAGTAAAGAGTGAAGAGTGAAGAATTATACTATTATCTCATTAAACTATTAAACGATTAAACGATTAAACTTTTATCCCATTTCTTCTAAGTAATGCGTCGATAGTAGGCTCTGCTCCTCGGAATCGACGATATAGTTGCATGGGTGGTTCAGTTCCTCCGCGAGAGAGTATCTCGTTACGGAAGCGCTGTGCCGTAGTCCTGTCAAATATTCCATGCTTGCGGAACTCATCGAAGGCATCGGCATCGAGCACCTCGGCCCATTTATAACTATAATAGCCTGCGGCATAGCCTCCGCTCATGATATGGGAGAAGTTCGTGCTCATGATATATTCCTCAGGAACAGACGACAGCAATTGGCATGGGGCAAAAGCCTCACGTTCGAAGGAATAGATATCTGCATCCAAATCCTCCTTCATGGTATAATAGGCCATATCAAGCAGACCGAAACTTACCTGACGCACACAGGTGTATGCCACCATGAAGTTGCGGCTAAGCTGAATGCGTTTAATGAGTTCCTCAGGAATAGGTTCACCTGTCTCGTAATGGAAGGCAAAGGTGTTGAGGAACTCTGGTTCGGTAACATAATTCTCCATAAACTGACTGGGAAGCTCGACGAAATCCCAATAGACGTTTGTACACGAAAGACTTTCGAAACGGACTTTCGAGAACAAGGCATGCAGGGAATGACCAAACTCGTGAAGGAAGATTTCGACCTCACTTAATGTTAGCAAGGCTGGCTTCGTCTCGGTAGGCTTCGTGAAGTTCATCGTCACGGAAACATGCGGACGGCTGTCGCCATCTTCCTCATCGGTCCATTGTTCCTTGAAGGTTGTCATCCATGCGCCACTTTGCTTCGAAGCACGCGGATGGAAATCGGTGTATAGTATTCCAAGCAAGGAATCATCGGCATCATGTACCTCCCAAGCCTCCACATCGGGATGATAGACAGAGATGTCCTTATTGGGATGGAACGTGATTCCGTAAAGGCGAGAGGCCAAGCCAAAGACTCCCTCCTTGACGCGAGAAAGCTCAAAATAGGGACGCAACATCTCGCTGTCGAGGTCATAACGGCGCATCTTCAACTTATGACTATAGTAAGCAAGGTCCCAGGGTTGCAGGATATAGTCGGGACCTTGAGTCTCACGCGCCAGTTCGGCAACCTCTTCAATCTCTTTGCGGGCAGCAGGCATATAGGCCTGAAGCAAATCGTCGAGCAGCTTGCGAACATGTGCGACATCACTTGCCATACGGCGCTCGAGAATGAAGTCGGCAAAGGTGTCGTACCCAAGTATATTGACCAATTGGCGACGGGTGTTGACAATGCGGGGAATAAGAGGAAGATTGTTGTATTCGCCTTGGGTGCAAAGCGTTCCATGAGCCATGTACATGCGTTTGCGAAGCTCGGCATCATCGGCATATGTCATAAACGGACTGAAGCTGGGTGCATGAAGCGTGAACACCCATCCCTGCAATCCACGCTCTTTGGCAGCAAGTGCCGCTGCCTCAATCTGGGATTCAGGAAGTCCGCTTAATTGCGACTCCGATTCCAAGTGCAGTTGGAAGGCATTGGTGTCGCGAAGCATGTTTTGCTGATATTGGAGCGTAATCTGGCTCAGCTCCATTTGCAATTGAGCAAAACTTTTCTTATCTTCAGCACTAAGCAAAGCACCATGACGAACAAACGACTGATACATGTTATCAAGGAGCATGCTTTCCTCAGCACTAAGTTCACGATGGTCCTTGTAAACCGCCTGCACTCGTTGCCACAGCCCTTCATTAAACATGATTTTGTTGGAGTGTTCCGTCAGTATGGGCGACATCTTCTGTGCCAATTCGTCCATTTGGTCGTTAGTGTCTGCACTTAGAAGATTGAAGAAGACGTTCGACACCTTTGAAAGCGTGCGATCGCCTTTCGGAATAATCGTATTGTCGAAAGAAGCAGGTTCGGGATTGGAGACGATGCGTTCGATATCCTCATCATCGCGCTTCATGCCCTCACGCATAGCCTCTTCATAATGCTCGAAACAAATCTTGTCAAAGGGTACTGTCTCGAACGGAGTATTATATTTCTTTTCTAAAAAGGGATTATCCATATATATCAAACAAAAGTAGTGTTCATTAAGCGTTCCATATCGGGTATCTCAATATGTCCACGACGCATGTTCAATACACCCTGTACCTGCATTCGATGGAGACTCTCCGATATTAAAGGGCAAGAACATCCGAGGTATATAGCCAGGTCGGACATGCGTGTACGGAGTTCTTTCCTGCCTTTCGGAATCGTCGACAAGCGGAAGAAGAACTGAGCCAAACGGCTCTCGAGCGAAGGCATAGGCGTGGAGGGGGAAGCCTGACGACGACGTGAGGCGAGGGTAGAGAGGAGATTGAGATAGTTGAGTCGGAACACCACATTAGAAGCCATTAGTTCCGTTACAATAGACTTCGGACATTCCAACACGCGGCAAACCGAGCGAGCACGATAGGAACTCTGATATCGGCGTTGAATGCCATAAAGCACATCGGGTTCTATCGTATAGGGAGCAGAAACGAACTCAACCATACAGAAGCGATTGCCGAAATATGTCGTCTCTATGCAAGCGTCACCTTCGATGATGGACAAGAGACCATTACAGGCTTCGTCCTGAAACACGATATAGTCTCCCTCGGCAAACGAATGTTCGTGGTTAGCAAGTTGTTTGCTTAATGTTGTCATTTCAAGCAAACTCACGCCTTGCAACATAGGCAGGGTAGTTATTCCGAGAGATTTTTCCATATCTTTAGTTCCTTGTTCTCGTCGCTGTAAATAAATAAAGCCTGCAGTTCGGGATGTTTCGAAAGCACTTTCTTGGCTTCATCAAGTCCCATCACCATAAATGAGGTCGCGAACGCATCGGCCATTGAGCAAGTAGGTGCCACAACGGTGCTGGACAATATACTATGCTGAACCGGTTGCCCTGAGTGTGGGTCAATGGTATGCGATAGTTTCCTGCCATCAGGACTTATGTAGAAGTTGCGATAGTTCCCACTTGTAGCCATAGCGCAATCAGTTAAGTGTAAGATTGTTTCCACTTCCTGATTGGTGCTTGTTGAATCCTCAACGGGCTTGTTCACGCCAATGCTCCACTTCTCGCCTTTGGGATTATGACCACTTACTACAATTTCTCCTCCAATCTCAATCATAAAGTTCGTGATACCTTTCCGACGCATAAGGCTAGCCACTTGGTCGACTCCAAATCCCTTTGCAATAGCACTAAAGTCAAGAACCATGCGAGGGTCGGACTTATGAAGAAGGTTCCCTTCAAGCTTTATCTTCTCCCAACCAACAAATTGAAGCAACGAATCCACTTGGGAGAAGTCGGGCAACTCTCCCTTCTTGAAGCCAAAGCCCCAGGCATTAACAAGGGGAGCAACAGTAACGTCGAAGCATCCGTTGGTAGCTTCACTTATTTGTTGCGCTTGTACGAAGACCATCCTAAATAAGGAGTCCGTTTCCTCGCTCTCGCCCGAATTGATTCGGCTTACCGTTGAATGGGGATTGAACATCGAAAGGGAAGCATCGACTCGCGAAAGTTCCTCCATAATGGAGTGGGAGAGGACACTGTCGCTCTGATAGGTAGCATGCCATACCGTACCGAACACCATACCTTCGCTACGTTGGAAGGGAATCTGATGAGGTTGGCGATGACGAATAATGAGCACCGTCGCTATTATAAGAAAGAGGAGGAAGGGAAGTTGCCACTTCCACTTGTTATTTCCGTTCATTGCGTATTCTTTATCAAGGTTCTACCTACGTCAACTGACTTGTTCTTTTTCGAGGTTCTACCAACGTCAAATATCAGATTAACCGTGCCTCCGAAAGTACTGCTTCCATTCTTGCCAAAGCCAGGAATGTAATAGGGTTCGCCAAAGTCGCCTTTCTTCTGATGAAGGCGGGCCTTGAAACGAAGATTCCAACCCAATCGGATAAAAGACCAAAGCTTTGTCTCGCAACCTGCCGTAAACTCAAGCCATTGACCACGACCTTGTTGCCCATGAATGTCGAGGCCTTTTTGCGAACTTCCCCATACGGGATCTTGGAAATCGGGGTTCTTGAAGTCGTACTTGAAACTTGTGAAACCATAGCGAATGCCCGCCATCAGTCGATTGCCATTATGCTTTCGGTTGAAGTTGTAATCCATTCCCACACGGAAATAGGGTGCTCGCGTATGGAAGCGATTGTTTTGTTCCTGTCCTTCACGCGTGCTTTCTCCAATGCCCAATTCGCAAAGAGGGAAATAATGGTCGCGGAAGTTCAAGCGTGCGCCCACCTCCAACTGGCTGAACCTACTGCCAACGGCCAGCATGACAGGTCCTGACAAGTCGCCAAAGACTGCAGCGCCACAGAAGAGCGGAGCTTTAGGAATAACCTCTTCATGCTCGCGCGCCAAAAGCGTGGACACTGCCAAACTAATCAGCAAAATAGAAACGAATGTTCTCAAGCGGTTCATTATTTACTGATTTACGAACGATTACAATAGAATCGACCTGTCCCAAAGGGTCGTCAAAGTCGAGGCCTTCTAATTCATGGTGAACTACAACCGGACAATCGGGCGACTCGAAATGAGGCTTATTAGTCTTAGCTACGCGCAAGGTTATTACATAACCATCGAAAGAGAAAGACAAAGTGTCTGCCTTTGCTTCAAAGCTCATGGGCAAATCCACTGCCTTGCGCCGAACACCACGATTCAGCAAAACGGAATCCGTTCCTGCTGCTGTAATGGTAAGCGTGTCGGCATAGGCAAGCTCAGTACCATCCGACGAATAGAATCCTATGTGCAAAGCCACCACATTATTGATGGTGCAGTCAATGCCGTCGCACGAGGATAGAAACAGAGGTAAAGACAAAACGGCAAAGAGAGAAAGCAACACAAGTCGCTTCCCCAATGAATTGATATTTGCCTTCAACTTCCTCATTCTCCCTCGCACTCCCTTAAATAACCTTTTCAATCTGGTAGTTATTGCGCTCCTGCGAATTACGGCTAATGAGTTCGCCAAGGAATCCGGCCACGAACAATTGTGTACCCAGAATCATCATCGTGAGAGCTATATAGAAGTAAGGACTATCCGTTACCAAACGAGCGGGAACGCCACTGGCCAGGCAATAGAGTTTGTTGGCACCGACAACTACAGCAGCAATGAATCCGATAATGAACATAAGCGTTCCCACGAATCCGAAGACATGCATCGGCTTGAGACCAAAGCTATTGAGGAACCAAAGGGAAAGCAGGTCGAGATAGCCATTCACGAAGCGGTTCCAACCCATAAACTTCGACTTCCCATGCTTTCGCGCCTGATGATGGACACGCTTCTCGCCAATCTTTGAAAAACCAGCATTCTTCGCCAGATAAGGAATATAGCGATGCATCTCGCCATAGACTTCAATATTCTTCACCACATCACGACGATAGGCCTTTAGTCCGCAATTGAAGTCGTGCAGGTTATGGATTCCACTCACCTTACGAGCCGTAGCATTGAAGAGTTTCGTGGGAATGGTCTTCGACAAGGGGTCGCCCTTGCTGCGATTCATCTTCCATCCGCTTACCAGGTCATAGCCGTCCTCCACAATCATGCGTCGCAGTTCAGGTATTTCGTCAGGCGAATCCTGCAAGTCGGCATCCATTGTTATCACCACATCGCCCTCTGCACGCTCAAAGCCGCAATACAGGGCAGGACTCTTGCCATAGTTGCGACGGAACTTGATGCCACGCACTTCGGGATGCTCGCTACTGAGTTCACTGATAACCTTCCAAGAGTCATCAGTAGAACCGTCATCGACGAATATCACTTCATACGAGAGATTGTTTTCCCGCATAACGCGTTCAATCCACTCGTAGAGTTCGCGCAACGACTCATCTTCATTAAACAAGGGAACAATTACTGAAACATCCATCTCTTATTTATCATTTAATCATTTATCCATTTGCTTATTACCAAACCGACTTATTAAAGCGGCAGGAATGGCCAGCAAGAGCGAGAGCAAGGTGTCGCTCCAGAGCAATTGCAGCGTCATTTTAGCAGGATTCGACACCAAGCCGAAAGCTGCCTTCTTCACTTCCTCCACATCTGCGCCACCAGCCATTTGCTTTAGCCATTGTTCGTATTCAGGCATGCTCAGCATCTGCTCGATTTGCATGGACAGACGCCCATGATCGAGGAAAGCAAGATAGAGGTACTGAGCAACTGCCGTCAGCAACGAGGCAAAGAAGAAAGTGAGGAATGCCATATAGCAGGCTTGCAAGAAGGTAAGTTCTCCCGTCTCCTGACGATAGGCGCGTATAAAACGAGTGCAGGCAACGAAGGCGAATATGCCAAGGATGTTGCCCAGCAAGCCTAATGTGGGAGCACCCAAACCATACATCGTGGCCAGAAAGCTTGCACTTGTGAGCAAACCTACGACCAATCCGTATTGCATGCAAAACGCGCGCGCCTGCACGCCATTAAATTTATTTGTATTATTCATTCGCGCAAAGATAGTGCAAATCGAGCGAAAAACCAAATATATTTGAGTTTTTCCGAGATGCAGCCTATCTTCGAGCCCACAAAGGGGACTTAGGGGACGAATAAGCGTGCGAAAAACCGAATGAAATTAAGTTTTATCGAGCGAGAGTGTCTAAAAACGCAGTTAAAGACAGGAATAAGTAAGAGGAAAAACAAATTTATTCAACATTTTACATCTTACATTTGCCATTTTACATTTTTTATTGTACCTTTGCACCCGCAAATATGGGAAAGTCCCGTACGGCATGCTCCCTCGGAATCCCCCAGGGCTTGACCGCAGCAAGGGTACTTGGTTGTAGCGGCGCGATGCGGCAAGCTTTCCCACCCGCCTCTTTAGCTCAGTTGGCCAGAGCACGTGATTTGTAATCTCGGGGTCGTTGGTTCGAATCCGACAAGAGGCTCACCCAAGGGGAATTAAAAATGATAAATTAAAAATGAAGAATTAATATTTTTATTTCCTTGAGTACTGACAAACATTATAACCCTGCCATATACCAAAGGCTGCAAACACTTGTAGCACAACGGGATTGGCAGGGTGTTTTCGTTTATATCGACAGCCTCTCGAACGCTCAGTTCCGTACGGCTGGATATATTGTGGCGGAACGCTTCATTCCTCAACTCGACGAAGCAGACGCTTGGGCAATTACGCAAGAACTGACATCGAATAATTCCAAAGCCTTTCTGGTAACGATGATGAAGGCCATAAGTCTGCGTCTGCAGGAAGGAAGCCTTCACTTGCGCGGCAATGGTTCGCGTTCGTTCCTCGCACAAGTTCAAGGCAATGAGGAAGACAAGAAGAAGGTTATTGCCACGCTCGTACCCGTCCTGAAAGAGCCTGACGACATCAGTTGGTTGTTACGCAAACTGGCAGTAGAGGAAGGTCGCCCGCGCATTGCCCATCTGATAAATGTACAGACACTGGCGGCAAGTTATGTGTTGTTCCACACCCTTCACCACATCGACCACGACACCGCCATGCTTACTCGCACAGCACTTTATCTTATGCGACGGGGCGACGCACTCGGCTTCAATCTCGCAAGTCTGCTCAAGGCTTATTATGGGCTCGATGAACTGAAAGGTACTTTCTCACTACGCATCCAACCTTATCAACTCGCTCGACTTAGTGCCGATTATCGCGCTTTCTGCCAGGCGATGAATCTCTAAGCATTATACAAGCAAGGCATTACGCTTGTACTAGCGAGACGCTTTACTTGAGCAAGCAAGACACCATGCTTGGGCAAGCGAGCATAAGGCCTTCTGCAAGCAGACCTATGGTTCAATAGAATAAGGCCTAAGGGCTTCGACAATAACACCTAAGGCCTTACAAAATAAGACCTAAGGCCCTACAGATTAGGACCTCAGGTCTTCAGCAATAAGGCATAGGCTCGAGCCGAATCACTCCAGTTCTACAACGGTAATGCCTGCACCACCGAACTGAACATGTTCGTCGTGAGCAGAGCGGACATTGGGAATGGTTTGCAGATATTGCCTGATGAGTTGGCGAAGTGCTCCTGTGCCTGTGCCGTGCAGAATGCGCAAGCGAGATGCACCAACAAGTGTTGCGTCATCAATGAAACGCGTAACCACATTCAAGGCCTCGTCACCCCTCATTCCGCGAACATCGATTTCAGAGTGGAAGTTCAGTTGCGTCTTATGCATCTGGTCGAGCGTCTGCTTGCTGATGTAACTGTTGACGGTTGTGCGAGGTTGAGCCACAGCGACATCAGTAGCCAGTTCAAGCATATCGAGGGGCAGGGTAGTACGCATTTGTCCAAAGAGGACTGTAGCCTTGCGCCCTCTCAGCGTCTCGATGACGCCCATGGTGCTTTGCCCTTTAATACGCACATGAGAGCCCTCGTCCATCATAGGACCATGCTTTTGAGGCTTAGCTTCCGATTCCGTTTGCACGGCAGTCTTCGCCTTCTGCTCCTGTTCCATCTTCTGGCGCTTCCGTTCCTCCTTGCGTTGTTTGCGGGCCAAAATCTGTTGCATCTTGCGGTCGATGGCATCACTCTCTTCCTGCTCCTCCTTACTGAGTTGCGTGCGGAAGGCATCAAGCTCGCTCCGAGCTTCACGGGTGCGTTCGCGTTCGGCCTGTGCCTCCTTTATCTCACGAATGGTATTCTCAACCAGGGCATTGCTCTCGTTGATGATTTCCTCTGCCTGCTGGCGTGCAGAAGCAATGATTTGCTTGCGTTGCTTTTGCAAGGACTCCACTTCATCCTCATATCGGGCAATCGTTCGCTCAACATCTTTCTCACGCTGATGGATGGTTTGGCGTTTACCTTCCCAATAGCGCTTGTCACGGACGATATCGAGCAGATACTTGTCGGCATTGATGTAGTCCTGACCCACTATCTCCGAAGCCCTGCTGATGACATGCTCTGGTATGCCTATCTTGCGTGCTATCTCCACCGCAAACGAACTGCCAGGATGGCCTATCTCGAGGCGGAAGAGGGCTTGCATCTGATGCCTGTCGTAAAGCATCGAACCGTTAGCCACACCTTCGTGACTGTCGGCAAAATGCTTCAGGTTCTGGTAGTGGGTGGTAATGACGGCATAAGTCCCTTGTTCGACGAAGTGTTCGAGCATGGCTTCCGCCAGAGCGCCTCCGATGTTGGGTTCTGTGCCTGAGCCAAATTCGTCGATGAGGAGTAGGGTATGGGAATTGCACTCCTTCATCATCTGCTTCATGCCAAGCAGGTGGGAGGAGTAGGTGGAGAGGTCGTCGGCAAGGCTTTGTTCGTCGCCGATGTCGATAAACATATCTGAGAAGAATCCCACGCGCGAGTTCTCGCCAACGGGTATGGGGATGGCGCATTGAAGCATATATTGCAACAAGCCTACCGTCTTCAGGCAAACGCTCTTACCGCCTGCATTAGGCCCGCTGATAACAAGTATGCGCTGTGAGGCACTAAGCGTGATGTCGAGGGGGATTATGCGCTGGCCATGACGGCGAAGCTTCAACTCAAGCAGAGGGTGGCGAGCCAGCGTCCAATCAATTAAGGGCATGTTGGAAACCTTCGGCGCGATGGCTCCTATCTGCAGGGCAAGACGATGTTTCGCCAAAGCCAGTTCGATTTCGGCCAGGAACTCATAAGCCTTCATCAACTCGGGAAGATTGGGACGAAGGGTATCGGAGAAGGCTTGCAGAATACACATGATTTCACGCTTCTCCTCGGCTTCCAATTCGCGCAAGTTATTGTTTGCCTCAACGACTGCAGAGGGTTCTATGAATATGGTCTTTCCCGTAGCACTCTCGCCATGCACAATGCCTCGGATGCGCCTCTTCAAGGCAGGGGCAACAGGTATGACGAGTCGCCCGTCACGAATGGTCGGCATCGTGCTTTGCTCTATAAGCCCTTCTTTCTTGGCACTTTCCAGGATGGCGTTAAGCGTGCGTCCGACACTTCCTTCAGTCCGAATCAATTCACGACGAATGCGGGCAAGTTCAGGACTTGCCGAATCCTTGATGTGACCATACATATCCAGCAGGCTCTCTATATGCTTGGTGACAGTATGGAAACTGAATACTCCCTCCGCCAGTTTAGCAAGCGCGGGATAGGGCTTCTCGTCGGTCTGAATCACGGCAAGCCACGAATGCAGGGTGTCGAGCGAGCGCTTGAGTTCCCACATCTCACCTTCCTCGAGGCGTGTGCCTTCGACACGAATCCGACGAAGAGGGATACGCATGTCGAAAAAGTCTTCTCCAGGCAGTTGCAACTCGTTATCAACAAGTTGACGAACCTCATCGGCAAGCGCCAACTTATAGCGAATCTGCTCCACATTGGTCATGAAAGTCATCTCATCCACTCGCTCTGTACCGAGACGAGAGATGCAATGGCCCTTCAGCAAGGTTCGAATCTCATCGAAACCAAGCTTTTTTTCTATGTCCTTTGTCATAAGTTCTTCTCGGGATACATGGTGTTCCACCAAGTTGGGTCGTCCTTCAGCCAGCGTTCAAACCATGCGTAGATGGTGTTCTGCCACTTGATGCGACGCGAATAGGTGAGTATGTGATGATTTTCGCCCTTAACGGTAACGAATGCTGTCTCTCGTCCCAGTATCTTCAGGGCAGTAAAGAGTTGGATGCTCTCGTTGATGGGAACATTCGTGTCCTCGGCTCCGTGCATGAAGAGGATAGGGGTATGAATGCGGTCGGCAAGTGTCAGAGGCGAGTGGTCGGTAAAGAGTTCCTTGTTGTTCCAAGGATAACTGTTAGCGGCAGAGATTGTGCTGTAGGAATAGCCCCAATAGCCATAACCCCAATAGCTTGTGGGGTCGCTAATGCCCGCATGACTCATAGCAGCAGCAAAGATGTCGGTTTGCGTCTGCAAGTATTGTGTCATGAATCCGCCATAGGAAGCACCCAGACAACCTATCTTTGATTTGTTCACGAAAGGATGTTCGGTACAGAACTGCTTCGTTCCCTGAATAATGTCATCTGCCGTATAATCGCCATAGGCATTCACATGGCGAGCAGCAAACTCCTGACCGAATCCCGTGCAACCCGAAGGCTGGATTACATAGACTACATAACCCATAGCCGCCCATCCGTGGAAGGAGTAATAACTGTCTAAGTATCTGCCGACTGGGGAGCATCCGCCGTAGTAATACACGAGCATGGGATATTGCTTCGAGGCGTCGAAGTGAGGAGGCAGATAATAGCGTCCGTAGATGGTGTCTCCCCGTTCTGCCTTGAAGTTCCATTCGCCAAACTCTCCGAGTTCCACATCCTTCATCCGAACGGCATTTAAGTCCTCGACCAGTGTCTCGCGATTCTTCTTCAGGTCATACACATATAGTCTGTCGCTATTCGAGTGTCCCTGACCGTAATAGGCAAGCATGGGAGCATCCTCAGCCACATCAAATCGCATCACATAGCGCTCAGTCAAAGCCAGTTGTTCGGCTTTTCCCGTCTTGGGATCTATGCGGAAGATGTCCTGATTGTCCCTATTCTCGCACAAGGCATAAATCATGCCGTCGGCCTTACACCATTGCCAGGAACTGATGTTGGGATTGAAGTCTGCCGTCAGGGGAGTTATCTTCTTCGAAGGCAAATCGATACGGAACAACTCTTGCTGAATCATGGAGGCAGTCATACCCTTGGGTGTGCGATTACCGATGTTATCAAAGGCTTCGGGACTCCCTTGGAAGACGAGATATTGACCATCGGGACTCCATTGTCCTTGCCCAGCAAAACCATCGTGAGCAAAGAGCGTATCGGCTTGCATGGTTTCGAGATCAAGCACGACTGCTGTCGTAAACTCGAAGGGGCGCTTCGTGATATCATTCTCATGAATTTGCAAGAGCATGCGACGGGAATCAGGACTCAGTTCTCCATAGACATTATGCTGACCAGCCGTAATCGTGCGAACCTGCCCTGTTGCAATATCCATCAACTTAATGTTCGAACGGTTACGCCAACCCGGTTGTCTGTCATCGGGAACAAGTACCTGGAACACTTCGCTATCCTCCTTTGGCCCATCCTTGCGGTCGAATATCATCATCTGACGCTCTCCGGGCAGAATCTGTCCCTGCTGGTTCTGGAGGTCGGTGAAGAATGGCTTGCGCTCTCCCGTGGCAGCATCCACAATCTCGTACTCCGTTGTCAAGTCTGTTCCTGTGGAAGTGGCAATATAGTTATGCCCTGTGCTTGTCCATTGCTTGAAATCGCTTATCACGCTTCGATTATTGGTCTTCAGGTCAACCAGATATTTCGTGCGTTCAGTCTTTGCGTCGTTTCGCGTCTGGGTCTTGTCCATCGTGATGAATCGACCATCGGCGCTAATGCTCACAGCCGACAGACGAGTGCCATACATAAGTGTCTTCAGCGTGTAAGGCTCTTTGCCTTCGGGATTAACCGCAAGGGCATGATTGCAATCGACGCGCAACTTCAGGGTATCGGCCTTATTGGCTTTCTGTAACCAGCGCACTACCACATCATGACGACCTGGCACGAGATTCTGCGAAGCCCCTTCCGTTCCGTCGATAAACACTTTGTAATCCTTCGGACCACCTACAAGCACATTAGCCTTGGCAAAGCTCTCATTCTGCAAGGTAAAGCCTGCAAGACGCAGGGCATCGTTGCCGGAGGCGGGAATGACCATATCCTCCGTTGGCGTACCTGATTTCCATGCCTGCTGACTGATAGTCCCGTCCACCAGCATTTGCGAAAGGTCCCAACTCTTGTTGTTCACATCCGTGCTGTCTGTCAGGAAGGGCTTTGCCGACATGTAAGGTTGCGAGAGTCGAATCTTCCTCACCTCGATAGTGTCGGCCTTGACTGCACCAAAGCAAGCAATGGCAACAATTGATAAAACATACTTTTTCATATCTCTTTTATATTAAATTGTTTAGTTCAAACGAATAGCTTTCGCCCTTCAGGGCAAACGCAAGTCTGTCGGCCTGAAGCCTTAAGCGCCCTACGCCATTACCATATAGGCGGTCACCGAGAATAGGATTGTTCAGTCCCATGCTATGAGCCGCATGAACGCGAAGCTGATGGGTTCGACCCGTCTCTGGCCAGAAGTGTACGAGCGCATGCCCGTCTATGTTGTCCACCACCTCATAGCGCGTAATCGAACGCCTGCCATATTCCTCGTGAACAATCTGTCGAGGACGGTCATAAGGATTAGGACAAATCGGTAAATCTATCACTCCTTTATCCCCAATCGTCATAGGATGCTCGAGCAAGGCTGAATAGCGCTTCTTAATCTCATGATGGATGAATTGCTGTTGCAAATCCTTGTAAGTCTCCTCGTTCAAGGCCAGAATCATCAATCCAGAGGTGTCCATATCGAGTCTGTGAACGATGATGGGATTTGCATACTGAGGATAGCGCTCCTGGATGATTTCCTGCAACGAAGGCAAGTCTTCCTTGCCCGGAACAGAAAGCATGCCCGAAGGCTTATCCACAACGATGAAGTCGGGCGATTGAAAGACAATCCTCAGTTGTTCCGTCAACAAATCATAGTCCTTCCTAAGCGGATTCACCTCCACATCAAGGCCTTTGAGCATCCAAGTCAGTATGGGTTTGCACTTATGCTGACAAGCGGGATAGAAATGTCCTTCTTCCCTTATCTCACCCTTTGGCGAACGCCCCATCCAGAACTCGCCCATAGCCACAGGTTTAAGGTGGTGGAGATAGGCATACTGGAGCAACTTTGGAGCACAGCAGTCGCCTGCTCCTGCAGGGGGCAAAGCAACAGGAAAAATGTCCTTCATCTCTGCCGTATTGCCCTCTGCGTTGAGGAAATGATAATGTTCGAACAACCAGTTCTGCAGGTCCTGACTTCGCTTGCGCCTTTCCTCGCCCAGCGGCATCTGGGAGATGCGCTTTTCCTCTTCCTCGAAATAGGTCCCATGCAGGTCGAAGACGGGAGGCACGAAATAGGGTAGAGTCGATTTCCCGCAGAGCGTACCTGAAAAGGCAGCAAGGAAACCTCCCTCCACCACAAGCACTCCCAGCATCTTTCCCTCTTGCACCTCAGCATTCCATTCGGCGTTTTCCCTTACCACACGCTTTATCTCTTCCGCCGCAATCTGGCACAACGGATGTGGCACATAGCAGAAGGGATATGTGAACTGCATGGGAGGCGTAATGCCTTGGGCGGAAGTGGGCAAAGGGTTTATCAGATTCAAAATTCAAAAATTATTTATGTACAAATTATTTCATGGGCGAGCCAGATGGTACATAGCTCCTTTGTACATATTATATTTGCTCCGACGGAGCTGTACATTATACTATCTTTAATTGGGCAAAGTCTTTCTGGGACGAGGGACCTTTAATCCAGCTCCAAGCCAAAGAACTCGTGCAACTTGCCGAAACTGCTAAAGTCGTTAAGCATCTGGTTGAACAACTCTGGCTTACTGAAGGCGAGCACATTATTCTCTATTAGCTCCACCTCAATCTCCATCTCCACTTCCTCGCGATGAAGTTCTGTGTCGATGAACACCAGAATGTTGTTCCGTATCATGTTGAGTTCCTTCTGTACGAAGGGATTGCCAACGGTGACACGGAACTTATTGTCGCCAACGACTCGTGGCGTTAATGCGCGCATGCGTTCGGCAGTAGCCTTTTCGGTTTCGGGAAGCGAATTGGCAAAGTGCTGCCAAGCCATTATCAGTTCGTCTTCCGTCAGCGGGCGATGGTTCCACTCTTCGTCGTCCTGTTCATCACTTACCGGCTTCTCCACTTCCTTCTTCTCTGGAGTAGGATTTTGTGGGATAGGCTTGTTTCCTTTAGCCCCACCGAGTATGCTAAACGCGTTTGGGTCTATCTTCGTCAGCTTTTGCTTTTTTTCCTTCTCAGGAGTCTTCTCGGGAGTCTTTGCAGTAGCTTCGCCACGGCCTTCTGGTTTCTGCGCCTTATCCTGTGGCGTCTTTGGTGCAGTAATGGGCTGTTTATTAGTCTCTGCACCTTTTGAGAATATGGGTTTGAGTGTCTTCGCAGGGCGAAGCCCCGCACCATCGCCATCCTCGTCTCCCTCCTGCGCCATTTCTATCAGGCACAGTTCCACCTGCAAGCGTTTATTCCGGCTTTGGCGATAGGCCTGATCGCAATCGTTGGCCAGACGCAGCGCTCTGAAGATGAACTGCGGCCGACAGCGCATAGCCTGTTCGTGACAGCGCTTCCGCAGGTTCTCACTCAGTTCCAGGAGAGGAAGAGTACGGCCATCACGAGCCACCAGCAGATTGCGCAGGTGTGAGGCAAACCCGCTGATGAAGTTACCTCCGTCGAAGCCCTTCTGCAGCACCTCGTCGAGGAGCAGTAGCGCACCCTCTATATTCTTTTCCAGGAGTGTGTCGGTCAGGCGGAAGTAATACTCCACATCCACCAGATTCAGGTTTGCCGCTGTGGCTTCGTAGGTGACATTCCCTTGCGTGAACGACACGATTTGGTCGAACAGACTCAAGGCGTCGCGCATTCCTCCGTCGGCCTTCTGGGCTATCAGTCCCAGGGCGTCTTCCTCTGCCTTATATCCCTCCTTCTCTGCCACATATTTCAGGTGGTCAACGATGCTCTGCACGGTGATGCGGGCAAAGTCATAGACCTGACAACGACTGAGGATGGTGGGCAGAATCTTGTGCTTCTCCGTCGTGGCAAGGATGAACACCACATAGCGAGGGGGTTCCTCCAGTGTCTTCAGAAAGGCATTGAAGGCCTGTTGCGAGAGCATGTGGACCTCGTCGATGATGAACACCTTGTACCTGCCCGACTGAGGTGGTATGCGCACCTGTTCGATGAGTTCGCGTATGTCATCGACCGAGTTGTTCGATGCGGCGTCCAGTTCGTGGATGCAAAGCGAACGCCCTTCGTCGAAGGCTTTGCACGACTCGCACTCTCCGCAGGGGTCTCCCTGCTCGTTGAGGTGTTCGCAATTGATGGTCTTCGCAAAGATGCGCGCACAAGTGGTCTTTCCCACGCCTCGCGGACCGCAGAAAAGGTAGGCATGAGCCAGTCGGCCTGCAAGGATGGCATTCTTCAGCGTAATCGTCAGAGCCCGTTGCCCAACGACGCTGTCAAAGGTCATGGGGCGGTATTTCCGAGCCGACACAATGTATTGTTGTTCCATCGTTCTCTATCGTATTAAAGAAAATCTCTACAAAAGTATAAAAAAACGAGCGATTTTACAAATTTTCGTGAAGAAAATACCCACATCTTTTGTGCCAGAGGACGAATATTTTCGTACCTTTGTGCTCGCAATATTGATGAATAAAAGGATGAAAAGACTTTCTACGCTTCTGTTGATTACCATTTTGGCCATTCCCGTCGTGGCCCGACAGAAGAAGGTGGGGCAAATAAGCATCACGGTGGATTCCACCCTGCAAGCCCGACGCAAGGTGACGGGTCACATGCGAGTGAAAGGTTACGACGGCCCCATAGGCATCAAACTGCGCGGCAACAGTTCGCTTTCCTTCAACCAAAAGAAATATACCATAGAACTTCGCGACAAAGAGGGTAGGGATGTGGAAGCGTCTCTCATGGGAATGCCCGCCCACAGCGACTGGGTGTTGCTGGCACCTTACATCGATGTCTCCACCCTGCGCGACCCGCTGGCTTTCCAACTCTGGCGCGACATGGGGCATTGGGGACCACGCACGCAGATGGTGGAACTCACGCTCAACGGAGAGTATCGCGGCATCTACATCCTTTCGGAAGCCATCAAACGAGGCCAGGAGCGCGTGAATGTGGCAAAGCTGAAGAAGAGCGACACCAAGGGACGCGACATCACGGGAGGCTATCTCTTGCGTATCGACACCTACGACGAGGACGACGCCACCTTCGTCTCCAAAGTCCCGGGCATAGGCGAGGGTAACATGACGAGTCAGGTCATCTGGTCGTGCATCTACCCGAAGAAAAAGAAACTGCAACCCGAGCAATTTGAATACATCCAGAACTATATCGACTCGGTGGAGCAGGTGATTCAGTCCGACTCCTTTGCCGACCCCGTTCTGGGCTATGCCCGATACATCGATGTGCCTTCGTTTGTCGATTATTTCATCCACACCGAACTCAGTCTCAATGCCGATGGATACAAGCGAAGCGCCTATTTCTACAAGGAGAAGCAGAAGGCCGACGGCACGGGTGGCAAACTGGTGGCAGGACCTGTCTGGGACTATAATCTGGCTTATGGCAACGCCAATTTCTCCAATGGCGACAACCCCGAAGCCTGGTGCTTCGAAGGCGCTTCCAACAGCCCTACGCCTGCCCTGTGGCAACGACTGCTACAAGACCCGGCCTTCCGGAAAGCGGTGAAGGTGCGCTACAAGGCGCTTCGCAAGGGTGTGCTGAGCAACAAGCACATCAATGACTACATCGACGAACAGGTGCGATTACTGGCACCCTGCCTTGCCCACCATTTCGAGACTTTCCCCGAACTCTTTGTATCTGAGGAGGAAAAGCTGTCCAGACCCAAACCACGCCCCTTTGGCTCGTTCCCGATGATGGGAGACTCCATTCCGCAGTTCCCAGAGGGCTTCCCTATGATGGGCGGCTTTGGCGGTTTCCCAATGATGGGAGACTCCATTCCACAGTTCCCAGAGGGCTTCCCCATGATGGGCGGCTTTGGCGGTTTCCCGATGATGGGAGACTCCATTCCGCAGTTCCCAGAAGGCTTCCCCATGATGGGCGGTTTTAGCGGTTTCCCGATGATGGGAGACTCCATTCCACAGTTCCCAGAGGGCTTCCCCATGATGGGCG
>JAGCVH010000042.1 GCA_017962495.1 Bacteroidaceae bacterium | reverse complement strand
TTAAGAATTAAGAATTAAGAATTAATTCGTAATTTTGCAGCGCTAAACTATTTATTGATTTCACAATCTCGAACCTCATGACCCCCGACATTCTCTGCATTGGGCACATTACGCACGACCGCATTGTCACGCCCGACCGCGACGTCCACATGCCTGGTGGCACTTCGTTTTACTTCTCTTATGGCTTGCGCCATCTCATGGGCGACCGCAAAGACATTAATTACCGCCTCATCACTTCCCTTGCCGAAAAAGACATGAAGGCTGTGGAGGACATGCGTCGCGAAGGCATAGAGGTGGAAGTCATCCCAAGTCGCGAAACGGTGTATTTCGAGAACATCTATGGTGCTAACCAGAACAACCGTCGCCAGCGTGTGCGTGCCAAAGCCGACCCCTTCACTTGTGAGAAGTTGGGTGACATCAGTGCGCGTTATATCGTGTTAGGCACTCTGCTTGCCGACGATTTCGACCTCGAGGCTCTGCGCTATCTCTCAGAGCGTGGCACATTGGTGGTGGATGCTCAGGGTTATCTGCGCGAGGTGAGAGGCGAAGAAGTACACGCCATCGATTGGAAAGAGAAACGCGAGGCACTGCGCTATGTCGATATTCTCAAGGTCAATGAGTATGAGATAGAAGTCCTCACTGGCGTTACCGACCAGCACCGCGCTTGCGAGTTGCTAGCCGAATGGGGTGTGAAGGAGGTCCTGCTTACGCTCGGCAGTTACGGTTCTGTAGTGTATGCCGACGGACGTTTCTATGACATTCCCGCCTACGACCCATTGAACGTTGTGGATGCAACAGGATGTGGTGACACGTATGTGATGGCTTATGTCTATCGCCGCCTGTTGGGCGACGATCCTGGTCAGGCTGGTCGCTTTGCTTCGGCAGTAGCAAGCATCAAGCTCGAGGCTTCAGGTCCGTTCTGTGGCACGGAAGCTGATGCTTTAGCACGATTGCGCCCCACAAAGAAGGCATAGGGCATTCTGCCCAGTTCTTTCTCCGCTTCGCTCTGAAAGCGTCCCGTTGGGCCGAGCGCATAGTTCATAGTGCATAGTTAACGAGAACCGAGGGGCATATTTATCTCTCGGTTCTTCATTCTGCGTAATCTGCGCTTAATTCATTTCATTCTTCACTCTTCATTCTTCGCTCGGCCCAACGGGACGCTTGCGTACCAAAGGGGAGCAAGAATTCTTAATTAACGAAGCATTGTGATTTGGGGGAATATTTAAAAACAACTCCCACCAAAGCGGGAGTATAGGTGTTACCCTTCGGCCATAATGGCCTTATTGTGATATGATATAGGAATCTTACTGGGAAAATATTACGAAAATAATTTGAGGCGTCAAATAAAATTCCTAATTTTACGAGGAAAATCTTAAATAAATACAATTATGAAAAAGACAATTACATTGGTTTTGGCCACGTTTATGGTAGTGAGTGGTAGTGCACAGTTGTATGTAAAAAGCAATGGGCGCGTTAGTATTAATACTGATCAAAGTCCACGAGCCTTGTTTACAATTAAAGGCTCCCATGCATCATCGTCAAACACATACGATGGCCCTCCTTTTAATGCAGAAATAAATGTTACCAGACATGGTGCACTTTCTCTTGTAACAGATACAGCCACATGCCGAGACGCGTGGTATGCACTATATTCACGACTCGAAAGTTCATATAACACACCTATTGGTTTTTTTCAAGTGTTAAAGGCCTTGACTCAAATAGAGTAACTGGAATAAAAAACTATGTTTATGGAGGCAATAATTGTTATAGTATTTTTGGTGGTCTACAAAGCGCTTCTGTCATGTCGAATGGTGTCGGT
Organism: Bacteroidaceae bacterium; assembly: GCA_017962495.1. GTDB lineage: Bacteria > Bacteroidota > Bacteroidia > Bacteroidales > Bacteroidaceae > Physcousia. The sequence goes on along the minus strand of JAGCVH010000042.1, from coordinate 13,179 downwards.
ATTTACGGAAGTACAAGTAGTACAGAAATTGCTCCTGGTGGGATATATGCCGGCTACTTCCGTGGTGATGTCAAGGCAACTGGAACTATCTATGGAACTTTAGTAAGTCCCTCGTCTGTGTCCTCTCCATCTCAAGGTGGCACTACCATAAATCTCTCAGAAGAGGCAACAAGAGGAGAAACCATCACGGAAAAACTCCGACAAGTGGACTTGCTACAGATGGAACGTGTGAATCAAGACGGAAGCCTTGCTGCCAATAAAGTCATTGAAAAAGAAAACATCCTTGATGAAAATTGGAAGGATGTATCTGCAGAAGAACCTATCCAGACAAAGCTTTCCTCTGTCAGTTATGGTCTTGCTGCCGACCAACTCAAAGAGGTGTACCCTGAACTGGTATATGAAGACAAGGATGGGAACTATAGTATCAACTATGTTGAGATGGTACCCATTCTTGTGCAGGCCATTAACGAGCTTTCTGCCAAGGTCGAAGCCTTAGAGGCAGAAAGAGGAAACTCAAAAGCCATAAAGGCTAGGTCGTCCTCCATGGACGTCGCAGATAATGTAAACCTTTCCATTCCAGCCAAAGCACAAAAGATACAGCTGAACATCTATGACTTAAGTGGTAAGCAAGTTCGCACAATGGATGTTAACGGAAGCGGAGATGTTCGTCTTTCTACCTATACCAAAGGACTGTCTGCAGGAACCTACGCATACAGCCTCATTGTGGATGGTAAGGTACGATTCAGCCGTAAGGTGATTGTCCAGCATATTTAAGAAAGGAGAAGGTCATTATGAAAAAGATTTTAATTTGTCTTTTTTTCTTGTTTATTAGTTTAATGTCTTGTCTTTCCCAAACGACATTCATGATAGATAGTTGCAGATTTGTAAATGAAATACTTGCCTCTGCACCAACATGTACAATAGAAAATGTATCAAATGGTATAATTGTTTCATATCATTTTGAAAATATAAATATCTATCCCGATAGATTTGATTCAACTGCACATGTATTGCGATTGGATGGTTTTGAACCTATTCATGAAAAAGGAAAACCTTCTGTTCCGATAAGATGGGATTCTTTTATTATTCCACAAGGGAAAACTTATACAGTTTCCGTCATAGATAGTTCGTATATAAACCTGCCTATTAAAGTCGCGCCATCTATTCCTTTATTGACGGAATGGGAGATGGAAAATCTGTCAGATTCCATCATCCCCATAGTCCCCTACTCAGGATCTTTCCCTCAAAGTTACATCTCTTCTATTGATACTATAGAATATAGGGGAGAAAACATAATAGATATATGCATTAGTCCTATAAAATACCATTACACAAATATGTCAGCGCAGATATGTAATTATATCACATATAAAATCAGTTGGAGTCAACAAGGAGGATCTTTTCTTCCACCGAAAATAATTCCTCACCATGTAATGCATAATTTAGTACTAAATTACTATGAGGGAAATGATTCTACAAATGAATCAACTCCTGTAACAGAAGATTATTTGATAGTTACAACATCAAAATTTGTTAATGCCGCAACAAAACTTGCAGAATGGAAGCGTACACTTGGATTCCGTACCCATCTTGCCATCAGTAATTCATGGGCAGTTGATAGCGTAAAAAACATTATTAGAAACCTGTATAATGACTCAAACACGAATCTTGCCTATTTGTTACTTATTGGTGATGAAGATGATGTACCAGCAGCCAATCGTCCCAACAACAACCATCAATTTGTCCCTTCAGACCTAAAGTATAGCTGTATGGGAGGAAAAAGTGACTATGTTGCAGATATATACATGGGAAGAATATCCGCACATACGAACAACGAAGCGCTAACGATTATAGACAAAATAATAAATTATGAGAGAAACCCTATGCAAGATGAGAATTTCTACAATTCTGTCTTGGTTAGTTCTTTTTTCCAAGCTCTAGAAAATCACCCAGACATTGATGGGACACCTTATGTAGAAACAACAGAAGATATCAGAAACTATTTAGAGATTAATGGCAAATCAACGTACAGAGTATACAATGCTGATTTCCTACGTTTCCCCAAATATTGGTCAAATGGAACCCTCATGCCAGAAGAATTACAGGACACTGCTGTCTGGATAGGAACAGGAGAAGACATTAAAGAATCTATAAATAGAGGCGTGTCTCTCGTTCTTCATCGGGATCATGGTATATACAGGGGTTGGCCTTTTATTGAATTTGATACAATTTGTATAGAATCTTTAAATAATGGTGAAAAACTGCCTGTTGTTTTTAGTATTGATTGTGACTGCGGACAATTTAATTATCAACCAACGCATGGAAATACCGATTGTTTTGCGGAAACTTTCTTGAAAAAGAAAGGTGGTGGATGTGTAGCAATCATAGCGGCAACCACGAAAACATATCCTGGCCCAAATGATTGTATGGCAAAAGGATTTATTGAGGCCATTTGGCCTTATCCAGGCTTAATTAATTATAGTTCTAATCAACCTGACACCATAAAGCCCTTATATAGAATGGGAGAAATTCTTCAATACGGGTTACATACTATTAAAAAGAACGGATTTGGTGATAGAAATAACAGGAAATATTATATTTGTTTCGGTGATCCAAGCATGAGATTGTATACTGTATCTCCTCAACCATTTAACAATATACTAATTGACAGAACATCAGATTCCATCGTTGTCAACACACACGGAGAAGATGCCCAAATAGGATTCTACAATAAAGCTACAGACGAAGTCAGTTGTTACACTGGAACACACGCCAATTGCGGAATGACTGGAGATTCTGTACTTGTTTGCATTTCGGCACCGAACAGAATTCCATATATTGAAGATCTTACAGGCACTTTATATATACAAAATGAAACAATCTCTGAAAACAAAATTTATAGAGCAAATAAAATATCCGTGGGAAGTAACGTAACAAGTTCAAAGCCTTCAGGACCTGTTGTTTTCTCAGGAAATAATGTCTCATTAATAGGAACGGAGGTAATTATAGAAGGTCATACAACAATAGAATTGGGAACATCTTTTGAGATTAAAAATCAATATGGTAATTAACTATGAGAAATGTTTTTGCTTTAGTATTCTTGATGCTCTCGTGTGATGCCTATGCGCAAAGCCGACAAATGCTTAGTTTGGATAGTTATTGGGAATATGCCAGCTATTATGAACAGGGAACATTTAACAATGAGGGTTCAGAGTATTATGTAGTAGGTATAGAAGATATTGGAGAGAAAGAATACTATAAGATACGAGTTTTCCATGATTACATGGATGGGGCGGGAGTAACCAGAAAAAAAACAAGGGAAAGAGTTTCCAATGATGAAACCAAATACCCGATTGTACTTCTTCGCGAAGAAGGAGGGAAAGTGTATGCAGAAAGGGATAGTTATACCCAATTTATTACCAACAATAACATTTTTGAAGCGGAATCTCCTTTCTTTTCAAGTCCTGAGGGGGAACACCTACTATATGACTTCACACTCAACGAAGGTGATACATACCCAATGAACGGCAATGTCACAGTTTCCAAGATAATGAAAATAACTTCATACGACAACATTGAACGCAGGGTGTTCTTCTTGAGTAATGGAATGGAAATAATTGAGGGAATTGGTTGCCGCAACTCATTGGGTGAACTCATCGGCTACCAGAGTTCTGTGGCGACACAAAGAGAGAATGGAATAATAAGGGGAGAACTCATATCATATGATGATTATGATGTATATATTGATTTCCCATTAGGAATTACAATCTCAAGTAATGAGAATGAAGTACTTCAAATCTACGACCTCAGCGGTCGCCGCGTCTCCCCCTCCTCTGCCCTGAAGGGAGTATATATACAGAATGGGAAAAAGGTGGTAAAGCATTAATAGCCCTCAAGTAACCATAAAGAATAGTTTTGAAGTTAAAAAGGAGGCAGAACTAAATCCCTAATGTCACTTCACGGTGCATGACTCACTGCCGAAACAGAGAACGAAACCGATACACATACAGATGATACAGATGTTTTCTAACAGTCCCTCGCGCGTCCGCAGGAACTTTTCTGCGTTCTGTGAGTTCCCGCGTACGCACGAGAAAGATTGCAAATTCCAGTGTAAGATGTGTATGTGTAATGTTTAATGGTTCGCTCGGCCTCTAGGACGCTTGCGGAATCGGCCTTTGGACGCTTGCGTAACAAAGTGGAGCAAGAACAAGGTGGAGCAAGAATGGTGAAGGCTGCGATTAAGCGAGAACAGAGCCAAACTCGTTTGAGCTATGTCGAGCGTGAGCAGGCTCGATGCAAAGCATCAATGGTGAGGGGTGAGAGGTGAGAGGTGAGGGGTGAAAGGTAAGTCAAAATAATAATATTCGAACCATGAAAGCAATGTCGAAACAACAGTTGGCCGACTGTGCCGGTGTGAGTGTTAATCAACATAGCTATTATGAAAGGGCAAAATAGGTATTTTGAAGTCACAACATACCTATGTTGAAGTCACGACATACCTATGTTGAAGCCGCAAAATACTTATACTGAAACCGCAAAATACTTATACTGAAACCGCACCACGGATTGAGAGAATGAGAAAAAAACCGAGAGACTTTTGGCCTCTCGGTTTTTGCAATTCTATTTCATTCTATTCACTGATTACTTCTGCCCTCACCTGTCGCTGAGCATAAAGGAGGACTACGACGTAGCCCAAAAGAGGAATTAGGAAGGGAAGTATCAAAGAGCCTGAATAATCGGCAAACAGAGCCATTAGCAGGAAACCACAACCACCCACAGGTGTCATCATCAGCAGAGAGGATGCACTCTTGGTGAGACTGCCCAAACCACGTAATGACAATGAGAAGATGGTGGGGAACATGATGGCCTCAAAGAAATAGTTGGCAACGAGAAGAACGATTGACCATTGACCATTGACCATTGAGAAATGACCATTGAGAATGAGCAGGGCGATGCTCAAAACACTGCCGCAAGCACACCATAGAAGGACACGCTGAGCAGGGATGCGACGCATGATCCAACTGCCGACGAAACGCCCTCCCATAAAGATGAAGAGCGAAAGACCCAATATGTAGGAGGCATTTGCCGCCGTGAGCCATCCCATTCCTGTGGTGAAGTTGATGAAGTAACTATTGATGCTTATTTCACTCACTTCGTACGCCAACAAAGCACCCAATCCGAAGAGGAATGTGCGGTTGTGGAAAAGCCTGCGAAGGTTGGCAAGGCCGGAAACTTCCTCATTTGACGATTGTTCTTCTTCGCGTTGAATCTCGGGCAATTGAGAACGGGAGAAAACGAGAGCTACCAGAAGCACAATGACGCCCATTACCACATAAGGGAGGGAGACATCGGCACCACTGCCACTGAAGAGCAATCCGCCCACCACGATGGGAGCAAGAGCCGAACCCATGCCGTTGAACGACTGGGAAAGATTGAGTCGACTGCTTGCCGTCTCCTTGGGACCAAGTTCTGTGGCATAGGGATTAGCCGCCGTTTCGAGGAATACGAGTCCGCAGGCAATGACGAAGAGTGCCACGAGATAGCCACTGAAAGAGTTTGCCCACGTGCCGGGAACAAAGAGGAAGGCTCCTATGGCATAGAGCAAAAGGCCAGTGACCACGCCACGCTTGTACCCTACCTTATTGATGAGCAAGCCTGCAGGGATGGCCATGAGGAAATAACCCAGATAGGTGGTAACCTGCACCAGCGACGACTGGGTAATGGAGATGTTCAACTCGGTTTGGAAATGCTTGTTCAGCACATCCAATATGGCGCGTGCAAAACCCCATAGGAAAAACAATGAGGTGATGAGCACAAACGGCACCACATAACGGCGTTCAGTAAGTGAGGATTTCATACCTTATTTAATGTAAAATGTCCGCTCGGCATCTGCGAAGCAGTGACGCTTGCGTAGAGCAACGGAGCAAGAAATGTTTAATGTAAAATGTAAAGCTATCATTTCGTTTTTCTCCCATACTCGGCCAGACGAACCTGATAGGAGGCAAGGGCATCGGAAAGTTGACTGCGGGCTTGGCGATGGAGTGTCTCGGCATCGAGGAGGTCGGAGAGCAAGAGCGTACCCGCCTTGTATTGGTCAGTGGACATACGCAGGTTCTCCTCTGCCGATGCCACGCTTGCACGAGCAATGTCAATCTGACGATAGGCTTCGGAAAGATTGCTCCACGACGACTCAACATCTACGGCCAACTGCTCACGCACATCGAGGGCTTGATTGCGGCTTTGCTCCAACTTCATTTGCGTGCGACGAATGGCATGCTTGCCACCCCACCACGACATGATGGGCACTGAGACAGTACCAAAGACAAGTCCGTTGGTTTGATTCGTATCCATGTACTTACGCACATTATCCGACAAACCTCCAAAGCCCATGTTATACCCCATAGCACCAACGGCCACGGTCGGCAGATACTTGCCACGCTCGAGACGAACCTGCCACTGATTGGCTTCGACTTGCTTCTCAAGCAGAGCCGTCTCCTCACGAATGGCTACGGCGTCAGATGCTTCGACACGCACATCAGCAGGGTTGACAGCTATGGGCAAAGTACTTGTATCGATGTCTATTGCTTCGCCAGACTTTCCTATTTGCTGAGCCAACAGCAAGAGGAGTACATGCTCAGCATTCTCCAGTTTCAGGCGATTGGAGGCCAACTCCTGTTGGCGTAATTCCACACGAAGCAGGTCATTGCGCGTAGTAACGCCTGCGTTTACATAATTGGTCACCAAGTCACAAACGGCATCCAACTGCTTCTCTGCCGCCTCTATGGTACCAAGGTTGTAACGGACAGAGGCTATCTGCCAATAACACTCAGTCACCTTCTGCAGGACATCCTTCTCTTGCATGCGCAATTGCAACTCTGCGGCTTCCTCTCCTATCTTGGCCAACTTATTGCCAGCACGGATTTGTCCGCCTGCAAACAAGGGTTGCGACAGCATAATACCTGCGGTATAGCCACGATTGAACTCGCTATACGAGAATGGTGCACCAATAAATGCCGCAAACTCAGGGTTGATGGCAGCAATCTCCATAGGAACAGTTCCATCGCCCTTCACCATCTCATCGAAAGCGCGGAAGGCCAGCAGATTGGCTTGAATGTCAGGGAAATACTTAGTGAAAGCCTCCTTGCGTTGCTCCTTAGCCATCTCTATCTCGAGTGCAGCATTCTGCAAGGTACGGTTGTTCTGCTTAGCCAACTCCAAACACTGGGGTAGCGTCAGCGTTTCAGCATACGTAATGAGACTATGAGAGAAGGAAAGGATGAGAAATATCGATATTATGCGTTTCATATCTTGGGGGTATTTGTCGAAGCACTCTGATTACTCGATGCATTCAAAGTTCTCGGATTGTTTGGCGCTTTATCATTCAACTTCCAATACACCACAGGCAGGACGGTAACGACGAGGATGAGCGTACCAATACCTCCCGCAAAGATGGTGATACCCACGGGCATCCAGAACGAAGAACCAGCGATAATCATAGGGATGACACCTACGGCAGTTGTTGCCGTCGTCAGGAAAATGGGCACCATGCGTCGGCGTCCTGCGTCGAAGGCAGCATCCTTTGCCGTCCATCCCTCCTGCAAGCGCTGGTCGGCATGTTCGAAGATGAGTATTTCGTTACGCATGATGATACCCATGAGGGTGATGAATCCGAAGAGAGAAGTCAAGCCCAGCGTACGGTTGGCTATCCAAAGTCCGAGCAGTGCGCCTGGCATACTGAGTGCGATGGCGACCATGCAAAGGACGGTGATGCCGAAGCGCTTGAAATTAAAGAGGATGAAGAAGAAGATAATGACCAAGGCGATGCCTATACCTGCAGCAATTTGAGGAAGCATCTCGTTGTTGAGTTCCACTTCTCCACCGACTTCACTACGCACGCCCTGAGGCAGTCTCATACCCTTCATGATTTTTTGAATCTGCGATTGGATGGGTGCAGCAAGCACATTGCGCTTGCCCTCGGCAGTAACACTGATGCATCGTTCGCCATTGCGGTGTACAATCTTCGACTGCGTCCATGTGGGAGACACCTGAGCCACCTGACGAAGCGACAGGCTTTGCCCCATGGGAGTAGAGAGATAGGTGTTCCCCAAATCGCCAAGTTGCATGTGCTGTGTCGATGCGTCCTTTACCACGATAGGCACCTCGTAGTCGCCCTCCCAAATGCTTCCTACCTGCATCTCGCCCGTCTGCAACGTCAATTGCAGTTGAGCGGTAGTACGGTTAATACCCAACTGTGCCGAAGCGACGGGGTCAAGATTGACCTCCATAATGGGATGGGGCTGGTCATAATCAGTATGCACCCACTCGATGCCTGGGATATGACGCATCTCTGCCATGAGCATCTCTGCCGCATGGTTGATGCTATCGAGGTTTTCGCCATAGAATCGGTATTCGTGGGTAGGTGCGTACATGAAGTCCATCTGCTTGAAGCGCACATAGGCATTAGGCCAGTGGTTGCTCCACTCTGGCGCATAGTCGTTCAGCATGCCGAAGGTGGTCTCTATGTCGGGCGTGTTCACGATAAGTTGTGCAAAGTTGCGCCCACCTATCTGCGGGGCATAGGACACCTGGAATCGCGGACTGCTACACCCGATGAATGAGGTAACACTGGTCACGCGCTTATCGCGTCGCAGAACATTGCGCATCGAGTCGGCTATCTCTCGCGTATGCTCCAAGCCTTCGCCTTCGGGCAGGAAGATTTCAACGGCAAACTGGTTACGGTCGGCATAAGGGAACTGACGCATCTTCAGGCGTGGGAAGATGAGGCTGGACAGAATCACCAGCACCACTGCCCCAATCATGGTCAGATAAGGATTCTTGAACGTCCACTTCAGGCATTTCTCATAGAACACCTGCACGCGGTCGGTCAGTTTCATCTTTCCTTCCTTCGGCTTGCTCACCTTCTTTATCAGTGCTGCATCCAACAAGGGGATGACCGTCACAGCCACCAATAACGACACCATCAGGTTGATGGTCATAGTGGCGGGGAACGATTGTATCACATCGTGAGCCTCGCCTCGCATGGTCATTATCAGGGGGTAGAATATGGCACAGATGCAGACGGTGGCCAGCATCATGGGTGAAAAGTATTGCTTAACGGCACGCACGGCCGATTCCCTTCGTCCCATGCCCTTGCCCAGGTATTCCAGATAGCCATCGATGACCACGATGCTGTTGTCCACAATCATTCCCAATACCACGATGAGACACGCCAGTGTGATAGTGTTCAAGGGGATACCCACAGCATACATGATGCCAGTGGAGGTGAATGTGCTCAGGGGTATGGTGATGGCGGCCACTATGGCACTGCGAACAGGGAAGAGAATCATCATCACCAGAACGATGATGAGCATGGAGACAAAGAGGTCACGCAAGAAGTCGTGAACCGAATCGCTCACCACCTTCGGCTGGTCGGTGATACGTCGAATCTCCACATCGTCGGGCAGATAGTCCTGCTTAAACTCGCTGATGACCTTATCCACCTGTTCGCCATAAGCCACGATGTTGTTGCCGGCGTTCATCTCCAAGGAGAGCAGTACACAGCGGTTTCCGTTGTTCTCCACATAGCTTTCCGAGGTGTCGTATTCACGCTTTACGGTGGCGATGTCGCGCACGCGAACTATCTTATTATTGCTCGAGAAGACGATTTGGTTCATCAGTTCCTCCTCGCTGTTCTGCGTAGGACTGACGTGCAGTTGTATGTTCTGTTCACCTCCCGTGACGCTTCCTGCCATCGTGGTAACTCCTTGCCCGTTGATGGCTTGCATCAGAGCCGCCTGACCTATGCCGTATGATGCCAGTCGTTCACGATCGACGTAGAGTGTCAGTTGTTCCTTCACCTCGCCGTATTGGCGCACGTTCGAGACCGACTTCACGCGTCGCAGGCGGTCGGCAAGTTCGTCGCTATATTGCTGCAATTCGCGGTAACTGCGTTGCTGACTCTCAACGGTTATCAGCAAGGCGCAAGCGTCGCCAAAGTCGTCGTTCACAATCAAGGCCACCACCCCACTTGGCAACTGGCTCTTGAAGGTGTTCAGCCCATGTTTAAGCTTACTCCACACCTCGTCCTTATTGTTCACATAGTCTTGCAGTTGCACCATTACCAGGCACATGCCATTCTGGCTCGTCGTGGTGGTCTTCTTACGCAACACTTCCTTATATGTGAACAGGTAACGCTCCAATGGCTTTGCCACCTGAGCCTCCACCTCTTCACTTGTTGCGCCAGGCATCACGGCCACCACGAGTCCCTGTCGAACGGTGTAGGCAGGAAACTCGTCCTTGGGCATCTTATACATGCCATACAGGCCGAACGCCAGCATCAACGCGGTGATGACGATGGTAATGCGATAATTATTTACAGGCCATGCGGCCCATGATTTATTCCATTTCATTTGTATAATTCAATATTCTCGATGCATCACTTCTTCACTTCCACCACCGGTGTTCCCTCTCCTACTTTCTGGTAACCTTCCACAATCACTTTGTCGCCCTCCGTCAGGCCCGACTCTATGACGACGCGGTTACCTGTGGCCTGTCCGATGGTCACATTCGTACGGTGCGCCTTGCCGTTCTTCGCCGTCCACACGAACAACTGCTTGTCGCTCGTCTCCTGTACGGACTGAACGGGCAATGTAATCTTCTTCTCCTCGAATCCCTTCTTACCCATCGTCACGCGAGCCACCATACCAGGCAAGAGGCGATGACCGGGGTTGGGAACAGAGATGCGAATGTCGTAGGTGTGTGTCAGTGCATCGGCCGAAACGCCCTTTTCTATGCGTCCTCCCTGGAAGGTCTCACCCTGAAGGGCATCGACGGTTATCTGCGTGGGAGTGCCACTCTCGATGTCCGAGATTTCGCGTTCGGGAATGCTCACGCGCACCTTCACGCGGTCAATGGAGAGGATGGTCAGCACGGGTTCTGTAGGCAAGACCGTCTCACCCACATTCATAATCTTCGTGCCTACGACACCACTGACGGGAGCAAATATGCGGCAGTCCTCCAGGTTCTTCTTGGCTATGTCATAGGCCGACTGAGCCTGCTGCACTTTGCTTTCCACCTCCACCCACTTCATGTCGGGCAACGACTGGGTTTCGTGCAACAATTTCATTCTCGCCTGCGCGTCCAAAGCCTGGTCCAATGCAGCCTTTGTCGTCATGAGCGTGTTGCGAGCCTGTGTCTCGTCGATGACGGCAAGCAACTGCCCCCTTCTCACACTCTGCCCTTCGCTCACGGTCAGCGTCTTCAGCATAGCCATACCCGTGAAACTGACGCTGGTCGAGGATTCCTCCTCCACCACGCCCACATAGGGCAACTGGGAATAATTACTCGAGGGAGTCACGGACTCAATCTTAACACTGATAGTTTCCTCCTCTGCCGTTTGCTGTTTCGAGCCGCAAGCCACAAGCAAGAAGGAAGCCAAACACAATATCAACTTTTTCATTATACGATATATTTTCCGATTTCGGGTGACAAAGATAGTGAAAGTAGAGAGGAATGCAAAATAATTAGATTATTTTGTGCAGGTAGGGCATAAAATTCGCATTTTAATGCCTAACAAAAACAAAGTGAGGACGTTAGGTCTGCCCCCACTCGCCGCATCCTATCCTCTACGAGGTCATAGATTGTGCAAACAGACAATGCCCAGAATGATAAAACCTTCGAAGGCTTCTTTAGATTAAAAAATCATCTTTTCGAGCAAGAATGATGGCAAACGAATCAGGAAAAGAACAAAACGAAGTGCACCAAGATAGGCCCAAAAAGACCCGAAAACCCAATTTTGCCACATGCCACATGCCACATTAAGGGGGTTTTTGAGACAAGAAGGTTGGAGGGAAGGGGTTAATATATTGATAATCAATATATTATAATAATAGTATATTACATAGTAGTATGTAATTATACTCTCATTTGCCCGATTTTTGGTGTCGTTTTGCTCATTTTTGCACTCAAACTTATAAAAGTGATGTTGGTGGGGGAGTTCATGATTTCGCCTATTTTGCCCTTTTTACTCTGCCAAACTATTGAAGGTACTAAATGTGGCATGTGGCAAAAGTGGCAAAAGTGGCAAAAATGATAATGAGGCTCCCCAAACCTGAGTTCGAGCAACTGCGAATAAGCATATGAGGCGACGCAAACAAGCGTATGAGGCGATGCAAACAAGCGTATGAGGCGATGCTCGTACTGAACACGCAGCACGGGCTCGCTATAGCCTTATCTGGACAATAAATAGGCCTTGAAGTCGGCGAAATCCTTCGACATCGGTGTGCTTTGCTTCTGACCACGCATGAAGGCAGCAAGGCGGGCAGGAATCTCTACGGACTGACCCGTGATGCGCTCTACTGTGTCCTTGAACTTGGCGGGATGGGCGGTCTCGAGGAAGAAGCCTACTTCGCCCGGACGGAGGCCTTCCTTCAGGGCGCGATAGCCACAAGCGCCGTGGGGGTCGAGCTGATAGCCTGTGTCACGAAGGCATTGGCGTATGGTGTCGGCAATCTGTTCGTCGGTATAGGTGGCACCAGAGATGTCGCTACAGATGGCTTCATGGCTATGCCTGTAGAGGTCAAGGATGCGAGCAAAATTGCTGGGGTCGCCAACATCCATAGCATTGGCCAAAGTGGCTACGCTGGGACGCGGACGATAGTCGCCCGACTGCAGGTATTCGAAGAAGACGCTGTTGCGGTTGTTGGCGGCTATAAAGCGCGAGATGGGCAGTCCCATACGCTTGCCGAAGAGGGCACTGCAGATGTTGCCGAAATTGCCAGAGGGAACACAGCACACGATTGGACGAGCGGACGATTGGCAATTCACGATTCTTGCCATCTGAGCAACAGCCCAGAAGTAATAGAAGGACTGGGGAAGGAAGCGAGCAACATTGATGCTGTTGGCGGAGGTGAGACGCAAGTGGGCGTTTATCGCCTCATCAACGAAGGCGGACTTCACCAGACGCTGGCAATCGTCGAAAGTACCATCTACCTCGACGGCAGTAATGTTCTGTCCAAGAGTAGTGAACTGACACTCCTGTATCGCGCTTACCTTGCCCTTGGGATAGAGCACATAGACATGAATGCCTTCCACTCCCAAGAAGCCGTTGGCAACTGCCGAACCCGTATCGCCAGAGGTGGCTACAAGGACATTGATAGGGGTTTTCGAGGTATTCGGTGT
>JAGCVH010000041.1 GCA_017962495.1 Bacteroidaceae bacterium | reverse complement strand
TGCCGACGTAACAGCCCTGGTCAACATAATCTTGGGAAAACAGTAAAGCATCTGGAATTATTCCACGAAATACTCTGCCAACGTCCTTTCTATATCCTTCCCACGCAAGCCGCGGGCAAGAATGGTGCCGTCTGGGGAAAAAAGGATGATGTGGGGTATGCCTCGGAGGTTGTATGCGTTGGTGGCTATATCCTGCGTGTTGAGAATCTGAGGATAGGGGACGCCGTCTTCTTTGATTGCTTGTAATGAATTATCTGGTTTATCCCAAGCAGCAATGCCGACGACCTGAAGACCTCGGTCCTTGTATTTATGGTAAGCGGCAATGATGTTGGGAATTTCCATTCGGCAGGGGCCGCACCACGAAGCCCAGAAGTCTACAAGCACATACCGACCTCTTCCCACATAATCGCTGAGACGCGTAGTCTTGCCTTCGTATTCAACAGAGAAATCAACGAACTTCTCACCAACAGTTGGGCTGAAGAATTGTTCCTGCGTTTCCATCTCAACACCCATAGCACTAAGCGCCAGTTTCATCTCGTTCCAAGCTGCTCCAGCCTTGATGCGCGGACTCATCAATTCGAGCCACGAAGCCATGGTCGTAGGCTTGACATGAGCAAAGGCCATCGCCAAAGCCTGCATTCCCAATACATCATCGTAATGGCGCTTAAGTTCGCTTTGCATCAGGCTATCAAGGCGCTGTTGCCTGACAAAATCACCATGCAGTAAAGGATAGAATGCGTTTACAAAGTCTCTGAAAGCTTTATTAAGCGGTGTTTCCGGTGCTTTATACTCTTCTGCCTTCTGATTAAAGTGGATGTATATCTTTCCTTCCTCTATGATGAATTCAGGTGAGATAATGTCTGGCCTTTCATCATCCTTTGTGATTGATTCCAAATGGAAACTACCAGGCTCATCGAGCGTTCCTTCCCTTGGTATTATATTTCCACGCACAACTTCAACGGTGTCTATAACGGCATTCACCATTCGCATGGGCGATATTTCTTGGTAGAGCAGCAACCTTGTGTTCAATGTCGAATCACCAATCGTTCCTTCAAGCCTATAACATACCTGATTCCGCTGTGCTTGTGCTAACATCGCAACAAAAGCAAGCAGAATGGTGATGATGGTTTGCTTGTTCATATTTATTTCAATTTATTATTCTTCCTTTATTATATATACGCAGAAAGGACTAAAAATATGTCGGTTGGGGGCGTTAAATAATCTTAATGGCATAAAAAAGTGGTGCGAAATCATCGCACCACTCTAAAACTCTACTTAAAGACTATTCTGACCAGTCGTCGGTATGGAAGGAACCTATGTGATGCACTCGCCTTAAGACCAACGATAATAATGTCTTTTTCATAAACAATAAAATGTTTGAATTTGACATTGTGAATTGTGAATTATGAATTGGTTATTGCTTCCAAGTAAAAGCTAACTGGTCGAAAACCATCGTTACAGCTAATCATGGCACTCATGGGGTTTTGCATCCATCCATCGAAAAAGTTCCCCTCGCCACGAGCCAGCGACTCCACGAAGGGACGCATAACCTCCCATGCCGACGGACAAAAGTCTTCTGGCCTTCGTCCGCCTATGGAAATCCACTCTTGCCCTATTGTTACATCACAAGTATGCTCTATCGGATTCTCGAAGCGTTCCATCAGGTCGTCATAAACCGTTTGCCTCATGGCAATAATACGTACGTCGTTCATACTCATTTCTCTCTTTTGCCTTGTAAAGATACGGTTATATTAGTAAAAAGCCAAATTTTGGAGCAGCGTAATCGTTTCTTTAGTACGCTTTCGCAATAAAATGGAGAAAGAATGCAGAGATATGCTTGCATAATCTATGCAGAGTCGCGACGAAATAAGACTGAAGGTCAAATTATTTAAGCTTTTTCGAACCGAAAGAGCAGCGAGAGCCATCAAACTTGTTTGTTTGGCCAAGTCGTGAATGAGGAAGGTGAAGCCAACAAGAGAACCTTAGAATACTATTTAAAGCTACTACTTTCTTTTGAGAATTGCCAAACATTTGATGAATACAGCCAATGAAACAACAAGGCATTGACATTGCATTTGACATTTCGCACAGAGGTAATCATGTTGGCTTGCTATAATATAAAACTATTCACTAAATTTGTGAATATTGAAATAATGTCTTATCTTTGTGCCAAGAATAAGAATATCGAATGATAATAGAATACGAAAAGGAGTACTTAAAAGAACTTTACGAAAAGGGGAAATGCAAGAATAAGAAATATCGCTTTCAGCCCCAAGTAGTGAATAAATACCAAAAGCGAATAGATACGCTAATGGCTGCTACTCGATTGGAAGACTTGTTTGTCTTTAACTCACTTAACTTTGAGGCATTAGAAAATAACTACTATTCTATTCGCATCGATTATCACTATAGACTAGAATTTAAGATAACAACGAAAGGGACAGAAGAAATATTTACTATCTGCCTAATAACCGATATTACAAATCACTATCAATAACCACTATGAATACAAGAATACCAACGCATCCTGGCGATGTATTGAAAGAAGAGATAGAAAGCAGGGGCATTTCGCAAAAGAAATTTGCCGAGTTGTTGTCTGTTCCTTACACACAATTAAATGAGATTCTGAACGGAAAACGTCCAGTTTCATCCGACTTTGCACTTATGGTTGAGGCGGCATTGGGTATCAATCCTATGTTACTAATTAATATGCAGAATCGCTACAATATGGCCATTGCACAACAAAAGCCCGCTCTTATAGAGCGCATGAAAAATATCCGAAAGGCATGTGCTGCCATGTGGTAAAACAAATTCATCCTAACCCAATAAACAAACAAAACACCAATACCATTATGGCCAAGACCGAAGGTTTAACACCTATGATGAAGCAGTTCTTCGACCTGAAGGCGAAGCACCCCGATGCCATATTGCTGTTTCGTTGCGGAGACTTTTACGAGACCTACTGTCAGGATGCCGTCGAGGCATCGGCCATACTAGGAATAACACTCACAAAGAGGAACAACGGAGGTGAGAATCCTACAGAGATGGCGGGATTCCCTCATCATGCACTAGACACCTATTTGCCCAAACTCATCAGAGCGGGTAGGAGAGTGGCCATTTGCGACCAATTGGAAGACCCCAAACTGACGAAGAAGCTGGTGAAGCGAGGCATTACTGAGCTGGTGACCCCAGGTGTGGCGATGAGTGATAACGTGCTCAATTACAAGGAGAACAATTTCCTCTGTGCCGTACACTTTGGTAAGGCAACCTGCGGAGTCGCGTTTCTCGACATCAGCACGGGCGAGTTCCTGTGTGCGGAAGGAACAACGGAATACGTCGATAAGTTGATTGACAACTTCCTCCCCAAGGAAGTGCTTTTCGAGCGCGGGCGTAGGGCGCAATTTGAAGGTTCGTTCGGCACGCGTCATTGCGTATATGAGATGGACGATTGGGTATTTACAGAGCAATTTGCAACGAATAAACTCAAGAAACATTTCGAGGTAAAGAACCTGAAAGGCTTTGGCGTGGAGCACCTCAAAAGCGGAATCGTGGCCAGTGGAGCCATTCTTCAGTACCTCGAGATCACCCAACACATCCAGATCAAGCATATTACCTCATTGCGACGAATCGAGGAAGAGCGCTACGTGCGCCTCGACAAGTTCACCATGCGGTCGCTGGAACTGCTGGGTTCGATGAACGAAGAAGGCAAGTCGCTCTGTGATGTCATCGACTACACGATTACGCCCATGGGAGCTCGAATGCTTCGTCGATGGATAACATTCCCGCTCAAGGACATGCGCCTTATTGAGAAGCGATTGGATGTGGTCGATTATTACTTCCGCGAGCCAGAATTCCGCGATTTCATCGAAGAAAATCTCCATCCCATCAACGACCTTGAACGCATCATCTCGAAAGTAAGCACGGGACGAGTCTCGCCTCGCGACGTGGTGCAACTGAGGATTGCCCTGCAGGCAGTGGAACAAATCAAGATGGCTTGCGAAGAAGCCGACGACGAGACCATCCGCCAGATTGGCGAGCAACTGAGTCCTTGCGCGAGTGTTCGCGAACGCATAGCTCGCGAGATTCAACCCGACCCTCCCTTGTTGGTGAACAAAGGCAATGTGATAGCCAACGGTGTGAACGAGGAACTCGACGAACTGCGCCAGATAGCTTACGGCGGTAAGAACTACCTCCTGCAATTACAACAAAACGAGGCCGAACGCACGGGCATCAGTAGTCTTAAAATAGGCTATAACAATGTGTTCGGTTATTACCTTGAGGTCAGAAACACGTTCAAGGACAAAGTGCCTCAGGAGTGGGTGAGGAAGCAAACCTTAGCCCAGGCAGAGCGCTATATCACGCAAGAATTGAAGGAGTATGAAGAGAAGATCCTTGGTGCGGAGGACAAGATTCTGGCCTTGGAGACACGCCTGTTCAACGAGCTTGTAGTGGCACTTGCAGAATATACTCCCCAGATTCAGATCAATGCCAACCTCATCGCACGCCTCGATTGCCTGCTCTCCTTTGCTATGGCCGCCCGCGAGCACAATTACATTCGTCCAGTGGTGGACGATTCCTTTGTGATCGACATTCGCCAGGGTCGTCATCCCGTCATCGAGACACAGATGCCCGTAGGCGAGCGCTACATCCCCAACGATGTCTTTATCGACAACGAGACACAGCAAATCATCATCATCACAGGCCCTAATATGGCGGGTAAAAGCGCCTTGCTCAGGCAGACGGCACTCATTACCCTGATGGCACAGATAGGTTGCTTTGTCCCTGCCGAACGAGTGCGCATAGGTATGGTGGACAAGATATTCACTCGTGTTGGAGCAAGCGACAACATCTCGATGGGCGAGAGTACCTTCATGGTGGAAATGAGCGAGGCATCGAACATACTCAATAATCTCTCGCCACGCTCATTGGTCATCTTCGACGAACTGGGCAGAGGCACATCGACCTACGACGGCATTTCCATCGCTTGGGCAATCGTGGAATACATCCACGAGAACAACCGCGCAAAGGCTCGCACACTCTTTGCCACACACTATCACGAACTGAATGAGATGCAACAAACCTATTCGCGCATCAAGAACTTCAATGTCAGTGTGCGCGAGATCGACGGCAAGGTCATCTTCCTGCGCAAGCTCGAACGCGGTGGTTCGGAACACTCCTTCGGCATACACGTTGCCAAACTGGCAGGTATGCCCTCGAGCATCGTGAAGCGAGCCGACCAAGTCCTGAAACAACTCGAGGCCACGAAGAACAGCGAGGTAGGAGGCAGCATACAACTGACAAAGAAGGAGGACAACGTGCAACTTAGTTTCTTCCAGCTCGACGATCCCGTCCTCGCCCAAGTACGCGATGAAATACTGGGTCTCGACATTAATAGTCTCACCCCCCTGGAAGCCCTCAACAAGCTTAACGACATTAAGCGCATTGTGAAGGGATAACAGGCCTCCCTGCAATCAAACTCAATACTTCCGATTTTCACGCCTAAGCCTTCCGTCCGAAGGGCTTAGGGATTATTCATTCACGCCTTAGGCCTTCCGCTCGAAGGCCTTAGGGGTTATTTCCGAAGGCCTCAGGCCTTATTTTTTTGCACCTTAGGTATGAGTCGTCTCGAACCTATGTTCGATGGGCTTCGTACCTATATTCGATAAAGCTCGTAATCGGACGCGAAGCTACGCTTGCGTAGAGAAACGGAGCAAGAACCTATGTTCGATGTGACTTAAACATAGGCTCGATTGCAATTAAGTTTGAACGTGTCTGCCCTTACCGGACCACAACCTTTCCGTCGCGCAGGTAAAGCCCACGAGCAGGAGCCTTGCTCAGTCGCTGGCCAGCCAGATTATAAAGCTCGCCTGTCCTGCTTTCGTCGGGCTCGGCTATCGTGTCTATGACGCCGTTGGTGTCCCCAGCAGTCACGTTGCCCGTATATTGGCCGATGAAGAAGATAGAGCCTGTCGACTGCTCACTAATGATGTAAAGGAAAGGCTTCGTGGCATAGAACTTTGCAAATGGAGGCATTCCATCCATCATTTCTATGACCGTGACAGCAGCCGCCTCGGTGCCCTGTTCGTCGAGCTTAATCTTAGCCACCTGGAACATATTTCCGATAAAGATTTCGTCTCCATTGCAGAAATAGGGAAATTCGGCATACAACGTGAAGGCAGTAGGCATACCCAGGTCAGACATAGGCTTGACGAGATTGATGTTTGCGTCCGTCTCAAAGCGAGGCAGTTTCAGGTCGATGTCATACTTGCGTCCCTTTATCTGCCAATTCTTGCCATCAAGGCTCTCCAACACATCGCCGATGGTCTTACCCTCCCGAGGCAGGAACACCGTCATGCGATAAGCACCGTTGCCGTACGGAAGGTTGATGGCCTGGCAGAGGTCGCTCTCTGTGTAGTCGATATCCGTACAATACTTATTCATTATAGGCACGTTCGGTCCTCCTCCAAAGGGTTCGTCCATTGTCTGCGAGACTTCGAAGGGGTCGCTCCATGCACCCTTGAAATATAGCGCATTCAGGAGATAGCTTACCGCCCAAGGGTTGAATGACTCTTTATCAAAGATGCTTGGTATCATGCCCTCCGTGTGGTCGTTAGCCCACTTGTTTATGACGTCCATCGTCTGCCCGTCGAAGAAATCACGGCTTTGCGGTTGGGCATCATAGAACTCGTTTGCCTTCGCAACAAAGCCGTCTTGCAGATAATAGCCCTTGCCTGCGTTCACGAAGATGGTATTGGAGATGAGTGCCTTGGTACTCATGTCCAGCGTTGCTGCCTCGCGGAGCATCCGCTGGCAGAAGGCATTGATGGCGTCGGCACCCGCTTCTCCGAAGCCCAGCGTCTGGTTGATTTCCTGCTGGGTCTTGCCTGCTGCCCCATTGTTCAACATGCCTAAGGCATAGGTTATGCTTAGGGGCGAGAGTACGGTACTCTTCTCTCCACGAGCCTCACGAAATAGCTTGAAGGCAAAGTCATTATTTCCGGCTATCATCTGGCGTTCGCCTTCCGTCAGTTCGATTTCTCTTGAAACGAAGAAAGCCGAGGCTTCAAAGTAAAGGTCATTCCCCATGACGGAGACAAGCTCCTCGTAGTCACACTGGCAATCGGGTTCCTCCTCGAAGGGGTAATGAATTCCAGCCTTCTGGAAACCAATGCCTTCCACGCCTACAAATCCCAAATCATAGGTGTCGCCATCGGGCGTAACGCCTTGATAGCGGTAACGGCGAAAGAACCGACCCTCCGTTTTGATGGTTTCGGGAATAGGAGTTACATTTTCGAACCTACCTTCGTACTGCAGACTGAAATCGAGCATCAGGAAATCCTTCTTATCACCCAGGTAGTCAAACATATACACCCTTCCTTCCTCATCTTCGCGGAAAGCACCATAGTAAGTGGTCTGAAAACTCTCCTCATCCCGTCTGTACATTTTCAGGTACTGGCGTCCGTCGATAACGGTATCGCCTTCCAACCAATATTCCGTTGCCCAAATCGTCTCTTTATAAGATTCGGCAGACCCTGAGTCCTCACGCGGCTCGAAGTGATGATAGGCATAAATCCACATTTTACTCTGTTCCAACATCTTGCGCTTGGGAACATCAGCGTTGGCAGATAGGCAAAAGCCTACAAAAAGGAGTAATAATACAGCGTTTTTCATATATGCATAGCATTTATTGGGAGCAAATATACACAAAAAAGAGTACTGGCACAATAGTTTTCGAAATATTTTTCCTATCTTTGCGAAACACTATAAATAAACGGAAAGATGAAAAAACTACTGGCACTAATCACTATTTTCATTGTCAATTGTCCATTGTCCATCGTTCATTGTCAAACGAAGCCAAAATTGGTTGTTGGTATCATGGTCGACCAAATGCGTTGGGACTATCTGGAACGCTATAAGGATCGCTATTGCGAAGGCGGATTCCGAAGGATGATGGAGGAAGGGTTCAACTGCACGCGATGCATGATTAACTACATCCCAGCCGTAACAGCAGTGGGCCATACATCAGTATATACGGGCAGTGTGCCTGCCCTTCACGGCATTGTGAACAATAGTTTCCACCTCGATGGGAAGAGCACTTCTGCCCCCTACGACGCAAACATGCTGACGGTTGGAAGCACGACCGATGCCGGAAAGCGTTCGCCTCACCTGATGATGGCCACAACCATGGGCGACGAACTACGCATGTCCACCAACTTCCGTTCGAAGGTTATCGGCGTTGCTATCAAGGACCGCGCCTCCATCCTGCCTGCAGGCCATTCGGCCAACGCCGCCTATTGGCTCGACAACTCCCCAAATGACCAGTTCATCACAAGCTCGTATTACATGAAGGAATTGCCCAAATGGGTGGTGGACTTCAATAAGCGCGAACTGGGCAAAGAATATATGAAACGCGACTGGCCGCGTAAGATGATGTATCCGAAAGAGACTTACGTGCAAAGCCATCCTTTGGACGAACGCATAGAGATAAAGGTTGGCGAGGAAGTACGCGTAAGTCCGTGGGGCGCCACACTTACCCTCGAAATGGCGAAGGCAGCCGTCGAAGGCGAAGAACTCGGGAAGGACGAGTTTACCGATATGTTGTGCGTGAGCATCTCCTCCACCGATGCCATAGCCCATCGCGTAGGCTGTAACTCATCGCTCGTAGAGGATGCTTACCTTTGGCTTGACCGCGACCTGGATAAGTTCTTCAAGTTCCTCGACGAACGCGTAGGCAAGGGGCAGTGGACAGCCTTTCTCACCGCCGACCACGCAGGCAGTCACAACCCACAGTGGCGCATGGACAACAAGATTCCAGCCGAGGTTTGGGAGTCGACGCAATTAGTTAAGGACCTCAATCAGATGATTGCCGACAAGACGGGAGTCGCAGACAGACTGGTGATGGGAATAAGCAGTTTCAAGGTGATGCTCAACGAACCGTTGATGCAAGAAAAAGGACTCAATCGGAATGATGTGGTGGACCTCGTTGTCAACTACCTGCGTTCGCAGTCGTTCGTGCACTTTGCCTTCGACGTAGAGCGTATGCCCGACTACATTCCCGAACCCATTCGAACGATGACGCAAAATGGTTACTACCCAGGCAGAACAGGGCAAATTCAAATCGTTCCTAAGGGTGGCGTGATGGAAGCCTTCCGTTACGGCACAGAGAACCTAAAGGGGGCAAGCCACATGCTCTGGGGACCTGACGACGTGCATATTCCTCTCGTCTTTCTGGGCAATGGTGTGCCAAAAGCCGAAAACAATCACACGGTCCACATAACCGACATTGCCGCCACCATATGCTCGCTTCTGCACATCCAAGAACCCAGTGCCTGCGTCGGCGAACCTGTATTCTAAAGAAATCGCGATGAAATGGCATAAAAACTGCATACTGGCCTGCATCCTCCTGATGCAAGGTCAGTTTTTTTGTGCCCAAACGCCCTACACATGGCAAGACTTTGTGGAAGACATGGCCGACGACCAATATGCGGAAGAAGAAAACTGGTCTCAACACATGGAGGAACTGGCTCAGTTGGCGTCAAACCCAATGGATATTAACACAGCCACTCGCGAACAGCTGCAGCAACTCCCATTCTTGAACGATGAGCAGATAGAGGAAATACACACATACATATTCTTGCACGGAGGCATGCGGTCGCTTGGCGAATTAATGGCCATTTCATCGATAGATTTACGTACTCGACGCTTCCTCTCCCTATTTGTTAACGCCGACGTTTGGCCCTATGACAGGAAGGACACGCTAAGCCTTAAATCGATGCTCAAACATAGTCATCACGAACTGAGCACAAGGGTCGACATTCCTTTCTATTATCGTTTAGGCTATTCCTATCCTCCAGACAAGGGCGGTTACAAGGGAAGCACACTCTACCACAACCTGCGTTACCGACTGACAAGCACTAAGCATCTGGAGGCAGGACTATCGGCTGAAAAGGACCAAGGCGAACCGTTTCGTGGCAACAAAGGTTGGGACCACTATGGTGGATACCTAAGTTTGCATGACATCGGAATATTGCGTACACTCAGCTTTGGCGACTTTCGAGTTGGTTTTGGCGAGGGTCTGGTGGTGAATAGTGGATTTTCCACAGGCAAGAGCGGTATGATACAACCGACCCAAGGCGTTCGTGCGAAGCGTGGTATGGACGAATACAACTACTTCCGAGGCTTGGCAACCACATTGGGAGGAAAGCATTTCAACGGTTCCGTGTGGTTGTCTTACCGCCGACTCGACGCCACCCTGCGCGACGACGGAACCGTTAGCACCCTCCTGACCAATGGTTTGCACAGAACCAATAGCGAACTCGACAGAAAGCATAACCTGAAGAGCATGATGGCGGGAGGAAACCTGACCTGGAAGGAACATGGGTTCCACGCAGGCCTGACGGGATATTATCAGCGATTTCATCGGGATTTTTCGCCTGGCGAACAAGTGTACAGACACTACTATCCCAGCGGACGAGACTTCGGGGTCATAGGTGCAAACTACGGCTATTCCCATGTGTGGTTCAAGGTGTCAGGAGAGACCGCCTACAGCACGGAGAAGGGAGGTTGGGCAACCCTGCATCGAGCCTCGTGGAAAATATCGGACAAGTACATGCTGACGGCCTCTCATCGCTTCTATTCCTATAAGTATTATTCGTTCTACGCCTCAGCCCTGAGCGAGAACAGCCGCGTTCAAAACGAAAGTGGAGGAATGCTTCGGTTGGACGCAACACCGAGGGGACGACTGAACGTGGTGGCTTACATCGACTTCTTCTATAATCCCTGGCCACGCTATAGCATGACCCACAGCAGTCAAGGGCAGGAACTGATGGCACAAGCCGAGTATCAAATAAAGAGAAATAACACCATCGGCGTGCGTTATCAACTGAAGCGAAAGGAGGAAAGCGACCAGATGAGACTGCACAATCGCCTTCGCTTGCAATACACCCATATGCAAGGCAAGTGGTGGCGTCTGCAATCGACGTTGCTCATGCATAGCGTCGACGCCGGTGGAGTAGGGTGGGCTTTGAGCCAAAGGGTGAGGTTCAAGAAGGAAGACGGAGGTTTGTCGGCATTGCTGACCTATTTCAACAGCCCCAACTATGCCACTCGACTGTTTCAGTACGAGCCTCTTCTCACCAACATGTTCCGATTCCCCATGTACTACGGAAAGGGCTTCCGCCTTGCCACAAGCGCACACTACACCTTCTGGAAGCAACGCCTGACTGCCGAAGTCTTGTATTCGATAACCCGATATACCGACCGAGAGAGCCAAGGCTCAGGCATGCAACTCATCGACAGCCCTTGGAAACAGGACTTATCCTTGCAACTGAGATTTCGAATCTAAGTTCACATAAAAACGAACATAGGTTCGAGGCACATCGAACCTATATTCGATAGCACTTGAACCTATGTTTGATGACACTCGAGCCTAAGCCTTCTTAGAATCGAGCCTTTGTCCAATCTCCGATGAGCCCTCGCAGGAGGTCGGCCACATGGCCAGGCACAACGATGTGATGATTGCCAATGGGGTTGGTCAGGAAATAGCGCGCTTGCGAGGCATCGCAGAGTCGAATGACCTGTTGCGTGCGACAAAGATTGGGACGCGATTCATTGCGAACCAGTTCGCCTTCGGCTATGAAGTGGCGAGTCAAATCACCAGAAACCTTGAACAAAGTCACAGGTCCCAAGGACATGTATCCGCGAATGCCCACACCTATGCCCGACTCGAAATGAGTATCCAGTTCGTAACGCTCGACCATATCGAAGGGAATGGTGCAATGGGCAAGTGTCATCTCGCCCGCCTCGGGGTCGATGCGAGCGGGATTGGCTTGGAAACCAGACACACCTAAGAGTGAGCGAACCACCATCATGGAAAGCATGGCGGGAACATCACCTTCGCAGCCTGCCACAAAACCATCGCTGTTCAGTCGAGCCAAAGCCAAACAACCCGTGTTATGAACACTGGTAAGGAGGTCGAAACAGCGAAGCGTGAAGCCTTTCAGTTTATAGTCATCAACCAACTGGCGAAGAGCCTGATAGATGCGTTCGGCTTCGGGCAAGGAAGCCTGCACTGACGAAGGAGCGTCATTAATTGCGGACGACGAAACCTTATCGTCTGCCTTGATTTTATTCAGTCTATTAAGAAGCGCAGACATGGGAATGTCCACCAACTCAATGCCCAATCGCCGTACCACAGCCTCGCGATCGGCACAACTGGAGATTAGCCAATCGGACGGTTCGCCTATGATGCCCAAACGACAACCCTTCAACTGACGACGGGCTAACTCAACCCTACGAAGGACTTCGATACGATGACGGATGTACTGAACCGAACCATGCAGTATCTCGCCCGGTAGTCCTTGTTGGCGCAAATAAGAGAGAATCTCCATTGAAGCCGCCAACGAATTGCTGGTGCCTGAGGTTAGGAGGCGAAACGGTTGGCCAGCCCTTCGCAACTGAGAAAGGAGTCGGAGGAAGATGCCTTCTGTCCCGCCCGTGCGCACATATATTAATGAAAGGGGCGACTGTCCGTATTCGGCATAGTCGGCACCCTTCATTTCAAACTCGATTCCCAAGGAATCCAAGAACTCACGCGTAGATTCGGCAACAGCCAGTTCGTCGTGCAACTGCGACGTAAGCGTGAAGATGGCAATGTCTTGCTTCATTCCATCCTTACTTGATGGCATACGTAACCGTGTTCACAACGCGTATCTTCTTGATGTAAGGCGTATTTGCATCACGGTCTTCGATACTGAACTGTCCCTGTTGGGCATTGATGACACCATCAAGCTTCGCCCGAGCGTCTTGAGCAAACTGCTTGGCTGTGGTGAGGGCATTCTTCATTGCCTCCTCCACCATCTCAGGCTTAATCTCGTTCAGACCTGTGTATTCGTAGCTGACATTCTGGTCGCCATACTCTTCGGCAACAAGAGCAATGCCTTGCTTCATTAATTCCGACTGGCGGTTCATAAGTTGACGAACCTTATCGACATCGGTAGAGGTCACTGTGATAACGCACGAAGCCTTATAGCGGTAATTCATGATCTCGTTGCCATAGTTATCGGCCTGGCGGTCACGAATCGTAGGCGAATTGACGCTAATCTCCGTATCCTTAATGCCTGCAGCCTTGAGGAAGCTGACTACCTTCTGATTCTTCTGCTCGATGAGTTCGTACATCGCCGATGGGTCATTGCCCAGTTCCTTGTACATGAGAGGCCAAGTAACCTTGTTGGCCGGGACTTCACGCTCTGACAAACCTTTGACCGTGATGTGGCGGTCGAGGGTCTTAAAGCGTACGATACCGCTCTTGATGCTGCAACCAAGAAAACATAAACCCAAAGCCACGATGATGGCCGACAAAAGCATTCTGTGTTCTTTCAACGCTTTCATTGTTGTATTCTTTTATGAGTTAAACGAATAATACTTTTCCAATAATCGTTTGCCCGTACTGTTAAGGTACTTCTTCAGCTTGTCGTATGGGATAACAAAGCCAGGCATACCTGCGGCATAACTGGTTATCTCATATTGCTGATAGATGAAGACAAGGCCTTTCTCGGTAAGGTAAGGTTCAGTCTGAGGCATGGGAATGAAGGGGAAGTAATCGGGGTACAGTTGAAGGTTCTCGTGCAAAGCTTCTTCTGTCTTCACATCAAAATGTTCCATCAATTGTTGCTTCACCATATCGTTCCATTCTTCATCGCCTACGAGATTGTTCAGGATATTCTTTCCCATCTGTCGACCATCGGACTTGCGGAAGGTAAGCCCATAGGAAACTGTGCCTCCATGAGCGCCACCGGAATACTGATATTCTTGTACGTCGATGGTCACATAATCGTCTGTTTCACAATCGAGAATGGCCGAAACGCTCCGTTCGTAAGGCAAAGTGTTTTCAAGCTCGCCTCTCATGTCCTTCATATCCTTCATGTAATGAGCCAGATAACAACGACCCATGGAATCGACATCGCTATAGGAGCCTTCATAGATTCCACCCAACGATTCGTTGAGTTGTTCGATAATGGCCTCGTTCACGCGTTTGTCGCCATACCAAGGAAGGACGAACTTGATGTGAGCGCTATCAAGCCCCTCGCCGTCAGCAATCTCGACAAGGTTGCATTGGGTTGTGTTCTGGGGTATGTCCTTGCACCCCCATAGGGTAGCTATCAGGGCAACAAGTGCTGCGAATAAAAAGATGCGTTGATTCTTCATTATACCTAAAGTTTTATGCGATAACGCTGCGAAGGTACGAATAAAGAATCAACGCACAAGCGAAGATTTGTATAAAATAAGTTAAAACGCTTTAGAACTTGTAATCAATACCCAAACCAAAGACGTGATTCGTGCGAGAATAGGTCTCCGTGAGAGGGATGGTCATGTACTGAGTTTCACGCGAATAATCCTTGTATATAGAACAGAAATAACCTGCATTTATGCGAAGGTGGTCGGTTACATTAAAAGCAGCACCAAAGCCAACAGAATAACTGTCGCAGGCAAATGAGGTGTTTGTCTGATAGTCATCAGAAAGACCGTAATCCGTACGCTGGGCTCCTGCCGAAACAGTCACTACCTTATTGATGTCATACTCAAGACCAACGAGGATTTCCTGCGTGCCATGTTTCAAGGTTTCCTGACGGTCGCCTGCCATCTTTGCATGTTTGTCATCGAACCAATGATATTCCAATGTACCACGGAACTTCTCTGGCACGAACTCATACCCAACAGCCAAAGAGAGCAATGCGGGCATATCGTAACGAGTCTTCACTCCATCCTGATAGGATGGTGCCATAGGACCGACCAATGCAGCCACAGATGCAGGACTAACGCTAAGCGTTTTCGTGTCATTGGGAATGTTCAACTTGGAACGGAACTCATAGCGACCAGTCACAACCAAGCGGTCGAGCTTGTAATTGAGACTCAAGATGGGAGCAACGCCGAACCCTTTCTGGTCAACATCGATTTGCATGTTCAACAATTCGACATTGCCGACGGGAGTAGGCATCTCTGCCACTACATGTCCACGATTAAAACCGTTATAGATGTTTCCACGCAAGCCTGCTGCTGCCGACCAATGGTCATTGAAGCGATAGGTGAAAGCCGCCTGAACACCGTAGATATATTGCTTGCCCTGCATATAAGCATCGAGGTTGTAAGCACTTGATGGAAGTCCGTTCTGAGCCATCATAGCACGTACGGGGACAACAAACATGGGAACGCCTTCTTTGTAAGTTACCTTACCACCACTTCCGACAATACCAGCCATCAAACTAATAGCCCACTTATCGTGTTTATAAGAACCAAACAAGGCAGGCACAAAGGGATTGGCCGTTGCCTTACCCTTGAACTTATGCTGTTCAAAACCCATGAGCGTCGCATAAGGTTGCCCCAGTGTGGCCTCAACATTACGATATTGGAAAGGTTTCTGAACGTTGAATGAGAGTTGCCAGCCTTCATGTCCCCAAGCAAGACCTGCTGGGTTGCTGTAAGCGGCATCAATGTCGAACGAAGCACCACGTGCCATCATGCGGTCGAAGGCAATGTGGTAGTTGGTGTTAGTCATCAAACCACCTGCAAAAGCGGTCAAAGAACTAAGCATTAAAACGGCAATGAAAAACGATTTTTTCTTCATAAAATAAAGATAAATAAGTAATTGCGTGCAAAATTAGAGGTTATTTCACACGCATGCGTTAACATTTTTGTATTTTTTATTGCCAATTTGTAAGAATGTATTACATTTGTTCCCATGTTAGTCGACACAATATCACTCGAACTATTCAGTAACACCGAGAACTGGAAGGGGCAAGGCGAGATTTTCCTGCACGACTGGTTTTGGATGTTACATAACTTTGATATTCGACATCGTGAGTTTCTTTTCTCCACCCAACCTTATCGTCTGCAAGAGAATCGTTTCGTTTGGGTAAAACGTGGTTGGGCAAGCTATTCCTTCAACCTGGTTGATTACGTCTTCCGTGCAGGCGATCTCGTTGTTTTCTATGCCGATACACTGGTGGAAAAGAAAGGGCATTCGGACGACTTCGAGTTTGATGCCTTTTGCTATGATAGCCGACTCAGCAAATTCAAGGACCAAGACGAGACAAAGGAACGTCCTAGTTTCATACGCCTACAACTCACCGACGTGACGATGCCCATCGTCGAACAGCATTTCAAGCTTTTGTGGAATATCGTTCATCAGGAACCATTCTCACAGGACAACGTGAACCTGCTCACGCGTTCGCTTTTAATCTATGTTGACAGGCAACACGGGCAAGCAATGGTAAACCGCCCCACCAACCGCCAACAGGAAACCATGCGACGCTTCCTCTCATTGGTAAGTCTTCATGCAGCAAAGGAACGCAACATTCCCTTCTATGCCGAAAAGCTTTGCATAGCCCCTCACTACCTGAGCACACTTGTCAAGCAAGAGAGCGACCGCACGGTGATGCAATGGATCAACCAAACAGCAGTAAAGGAAATAAAGGTCTGGTTGGCTTATAGCGACGAGAGCATTGCACAGATTTCCGAACGCCTCCTTTTCCCCTGTCCCGCCTCGCTCACCAAGTTCTTTAAGCGCGAAACAGGAATGACGCCTGGGCAATACCGAGCCTTAGGCATTCAGGCTTAAGGCCTCGGGTCTTCCAGCATAAGGCCTATTATCTTATGCCTGTATCACTTGTGTTACTCTCTCGTATCATTAATGTTACTTTTCCGTAACACCTTTGAGACTCCATCTCGCTCTTAGTCGCTCTTGGTGAGACTTACTATTATTCTTGCATATACTTTAGGAAGACAAACACATAGAGACGCATTTTTAAGGTGATATGTTGGTGACTACCCTCTGTTTTTACCTAAAATCAGCTGATTGCAGTAGATTTGAAAAACGAATCTACTGCAATGTATGTTGGTGGCAATCAATCATTTAAACCCCTATTGCAGTAGATTCAGTAGATTTTTGCATAAAAAAATTTTTGAGAGCGCGTAAAAAGACAAATCCATGTATGACCTCAGCGGACGGCGACTTATCAATCCAAAGCGAGGGTTGTATATTCAAGGTGGGAAAAAGATACTGATTGAGTGAGTAAAATGCCCAACTTGTTTGAACATTTTCGAGCGTAAAGCGTGAAACCGGAATGACGTCTGGGCAATATCGACTTTTGGGGACAGCAAAAAAATTCTTATCAAATTCCCCTTTGCGTACCCCTCTTGCATGCTTTGCCTTGAGAATTGTGGCAACAAACGAGCATTCAAGGCATATTTTCCACCCCAAAAGATGGAAAATGGGTGGTGATTTTAACAACAAGAGACTGAATATCAACGTGAAATAGCTGGAAAAAAGGTTTCCACCCCTTTTCCTTGTAAAGACCACCGAATTGCCGTAACTTTGCAACGGCGAACAAAGTAAATCGCAAAGCCATGAATAGAAAAGTTCCATTCAAGATATTTTTTCTCCAAACTATTATTATAGTGGGCAGTTTGCTGTGGACTTCTTGCAGTAATCGCCCTTCATACGTGATTGCAAAAGCCGAGTCGCAAGCTCTCTCCAACCCCAACAAGGCTACTTCCTTATTAAAACAAGTTAACATCGCCTCCCTTGACGAGGACGCCCAAGCCCGTTTGGCACTGACGCAAGCACTAATACATGATGAAAAACGGTTACGTCAATTCTGCGATACAACTGTTTGTCTTCAGGTTACAGACGAATCATGGGAATTCCATCGCATCACCAAGAATATGATAAATTACCATCGTGGTTCAATATCTATAAGGAAATTACGATTAAACGATAGTACTCTACTACACGCTTATCATTATTATGATCGTAAGAGTCTTGGTGGAACGTCGGACAACCGCGAAGCTGTACGCCTCTTTGGTCGCATCTGCTATGCACTCAGTTATTATTATGATGATACTGACTTACAACCACAGTTCGACCAACTTATTCATCTTGCCATCCACTCTGCCGAAGTGGCAGAGGATTGGGGAATAGCCTATCGTGCATATCATCGCTGGGCAAAGCATATTGTTGGTTTTTCGAATCACGGAAATAGTAAGTATGGCGAAGCATACTGGGCTATCTGT
This sequence comes from Bacteroidaceae bacterium, assembly GCA_017962495.1. Taxonomy (GTDB): domain Bacteria; phylum Bacteroidota; class Bacteroidia; order Bacteroidales; family Bacteroidaceae; genus Physcousia. The sequence goes on along the minus strand of JAGCVH010000041.1, from coordinate 3,412 downwards.
CAGGCTATGCAATGTTATAACAAAAGCCGTGATTTCCCCCAACATCTGTTGACACTCTTCAACGATTATGGATACTATTATTTAAGAATTGGCCAGTTCATGTGTTTAGACCCACAATGCTTTGGTAGAATCCAACATGCAACTTCGCTTCTACATACACAACAAACTTCACCTCCCTATGATACGCTCTTTCAGCTCATCGACAGCGTCCAAAAAACTCCGACCTTGGATTTCTTTTGGCATTCAATTCCTTCATCAGCTCTGATTTCTAAGGGGGAGACTGGTTGCATAACATATTTTGAAGATTTCCAACAGAAAAGAGCGACGGCAGAGGCAGAGGAATCTTCCATAAACTTATCCTACCTAACGAAGCTGTATTCAAAATATATGACAGAGGCTGCTCACACTTTCGAAATCGAAAGCCATAATTATCTGGCTCCAGGATACGTCCGCAAAACCTCTATGCTACAATCGCGCCTGTTAATGACCATCATTGCCTTGCTTTCGCTGTGCGTAGCTATGGTATTACTGCTTTTCTGGAACTGGCGAATGAAAGTGCGGCAACGCCATGAAGCAGAACGAAAAGCACACCAGCGTGAGGCCGAACAATTGGCTGAGCATTTGCAAAAGAAGGAAACAATGATTACCCTACTGCGCAGACACATCATGGACAAGAGTGAAATCATGGAAATGTTGCGTCAAAACGAAGGAAACAATCGTCGCATCATTATCGACACCCATAACTGGCGAGAAATAGAGGCTACGCTGGACTCAGTGGATAACGGCTTTGTCAGTCGACTGCGTCACGACTACCCCAAATTCTCGGAAGAAGACATCCGACTTTGTATGCTTACCCGACTGAAACTCTCAAATAATGCACTGGCAAACATCTATTCCCTTACTGTTTCGGCTGTACAACACCGAAAGCAGAAACTGAAAAAAGAAGGCTTTGGAATTACCGACCCAACCGTTTCGCTTGAACATATCGTGATGGCATTATAAGCGACTAAATATCTTTTTACCAACCCTCATCCCAATGTTATCAAAGCCGTTGGCTAACCCTTCACAGCTCTATGAGAAACCACATTCTTTTGTTATTTACCTTATGGATTAGTATGATAGTGGCCCTACCTGTAAGGGCTGAAATCATCCGCGGTCGCGTAATCGATGCCGAAACCAGCGAGGTACTACCAGGTGTTGACTTGCTATGTAGCGGAGCATACAAACAGAATGGCATGGATATCCGATACAATAGCCATCTGCCCACAGACTCTCTGGGGCGATTCCTGTTCTTCTCCAACACTTCGGGCAAAATCACGGCGCGACTGATTGGCTACTATCCGAAGGAGGTGAACTATATTGCCATTTCTGATAGTGACCGAGATACGATAGACTTAGGCGATATCAAGCTAAAGTTCTCGGAAGTGTTGATGAAGGCGCTGGAGGTGAAAGGACGGATGCGGCGCTTCACCATGAGTGGCGACACCATTGTGTTCCATCCCGAGGCATTCCATCTGGAGAAAGGGGCGCGACTGGAAGAACTTATTGCACAACTGCCTGGTGTGGAGATGGGCGGGAACGGCCTGACGTTTAACGGCAAACCCATTCGTGTAGTCATGAACGGAGAGAGGCTCCCAGGAGGTGCTGACTTCTACAATAATTTGCCTGCCGAGGCGGTGGAGACCATCAAAGCGTATAACAAGGCTTCGGAGTTTAGCGAACGAACGGGCCGGGACGATGGAAGTGAGGATATGGTGCTCGACCTGAAGATTAAGAAGAGTTTCCTCGACAAGTTCTATGGTGATGTGAAGGGGGCTTACCAGACTCCCAAGCACTATGAAGCCGATGCCTCTGTGCGCAAACTCTCAGAGAACAATCCCCTGATGATAACTGCAGCAGTCAACGACCTGAACAAGCAGAATCGTCGAACGATGAGAATGTCTTCATCAAATTTCTCAAAGGATTTCGGACGGGAACAGTATGGAGCAGCCGGCTACCAGCATAACTGGAACCGAAAGGAGGCAGGACAGACACTGAGACGCAACTGGTCGGTAAGTGGTGGAGTGGCACACGACGATCGCTGGAGTCGCAATCGCAGTGACACCGAGAACTTTTTTCCCGGCGAGGACTACAATTACACCACCACCTCCAGCTATCTTCGCAACCATGCGATTAATCCCAATGCAGAAGTCACGTTCCAGAATGCCTTCAATGTCAAGAACACGATTCGCTTCAATGCCACATTCGACCACAAACGCCTCCGTAGCCGAAATGACAACCGTTCGGCACAATTCGACAACGACCCTTACGAGTCGTGGCAACAACCCCTCGTGACAGCCTTCGATTCGCTTTCGCTACCCGGTATGCTGTTGCGTAACCGCACGAGATCAGCTTCCGAAGGACACTCCTCGGCCGTTGGAGCCAATGCCACTTGGACGCACTACATCAAGAAGGGTTCACTGAGTTTGACGGGTGCCGTGAACTACAGCGAGAGCCTTCAGGACGGACAGACAGAAAGAATTATCGAACATTTTATCGGAGACGGGCTTACATCGACACTGCAACAATCGACACACACTCCCACAAAGCGCATGTTGGTAAGACTGACGGCGAGTGCCAGCAAGTGGGTGCATGAGAATGTGTTGCTCAATGTCAACTATCGTTTCCATGACACACATCGGCATGACACCGAAGACTTCTTCGAGAACGACATGCGAAACGAGCCCAATAGTTATGATGACCGTTACACAAGCGACAGGCACACCATGGAAGTCGGTTCAACCATAAACCTCAACACTGTCCAACTATTACCAAAGTTGTCATGGGAAGCCGTCCGCGAGCATGAGGATTACACTCGTGGCAACCTCGACACCACGACCACCCGCCACGCCATGTTCTTGCAACCCGAACTGAAGGCAAAATGGAAAATCACGAAGATGTCGTCGCTGGAATTGAACTATGGCCTACGCACTTCACAACCGAATCTTATCGAAACCCTCCACTATCGTGACGACAGCGACCCGCTGTACATCCGCGAAGGCAATCCCGACCTCTGCAACATGCACACCAACACTCTCGCGCTCAGTTACAACGCTACTAACAGCAAGCGGCAACGTATGCTGAACATCGGACTGAACTTCCAGAACAGCGACCGTGCCGTACAATTCGTGCAGACATACAATCCGCAGACAAGCGTTTATGTCACACATCCCGAGATGGTGCGGGGTGGCAGACAGGCAAGCGTCAGCATGGGACTTGACCAAGGTTTGGGCAACGAGTTCCGCCTGAAAAGCAACCTGACCATTCCGTATGGACAAGTGTTCGGTTACCTCACACGCACAAGTGAGACGGAGACTCTGCAACTCAATCGCCGGCGCAGTCTCTCACCCAGCGAGAACCTTAGCCTGAGCTA
>JAGCVH010000040.1 GCA_017962495.1 Bacteroidaceae bacterium | reverse complement strand
TAGATCGAATCCAGGTCATAGGCATGGACGCTCGTTGTCAGGACGAGCAGCCAGCAAAGGGCAAAAATGTTCTGCGTTTTCATTTCAGAAGGTTTTCTTGGGTTGATTGCTGCACAAAGATAGGGAACAGGGAGATTGTTTCCAAACTTTCCCCGCTATTTCTGCTCAATGTACATACTTATTGCGCACATTCCTCTGCTTTTTGTTGCGCAGAATTGACAAATAATGGCTCTATAGTGAATCAAATAAGGCTTGAATGACCTTCAAAAAAATAATTTATAATCCACTTCGAAATACTATAAAATCATTTTTATTCGATTAATAAACAGTTTATTGTACAAATTTACTCCTTGAATTTATCCACTCTTATACCTTTGTTGATGTGCAAATGTCAAAAAAATGCCGTATCTTTGCAGCGCAAACCAGCTTTATTGGCATGTTTCCTCCATCGCGTGTACATTATTATATTATATACATCAATAACTAAAATCTAACAGTTATGAAGAAAATTTTTACACTTCTTATGTCTGCCTTCACCCTCGTTGGTATGGCAAACGCACAGGACACCTACATTGTAACAGGTGACTACAACAGTTGGAGCCTCTCCGAGAACTGCATTACCTTCGTTGAAGCTGATGGAGGCTACGCAGCTACTGCAGCTGAGTTCACAACAGGTCAATGGGGATTCAAGATCATCAAGAACCCCGCTGTAGATGGCTGGACCTATCAGTACGGCATCGGCGAGCCTATTGCTACCGGTACTGACTATACCCTCAGGTGGATTGAGGACGGACAGGGCAACAACATCTACCTTGGCGCCGAGAACAACAACGTGACTCTGCACAATGTGAAATTCGAGTTCTATCCTGGTTCTGACAACACCCTCGACTATTTCCGTATCACGGCCGATGAGGTTATCACCGTGGGTGAGCCTGGCGATAAGGTCGATGAATACATGATGGTAGGTACCTGGCAGGGATGGAGCTTCGAAAACAATCCGCTCAAGTTCGAGCATCAGGGCGAAGGCGTCTATACCGCTTCCATTGATGAGATCTATGGCGACTGGAAGATTGTGAAGAATAACTCTTGGACTGACGCTTTGGGTGGCGGTGGCATGAATATGCAGCCAGGCAACACCTACAACCTCTACAAGAATGGTGACAACACCGGCTTTGCCGCTGGCGTGGTTCTGAGGAACGGCAAGTTCACTCTCACGATTCTTGAGGATGGTAATGCCACCATCGCCGTGGAAGGCACTACCGCTGTAGAGCACTCCTACGGACTTGTAGGTTCGTTCCAGGGCTGGAACACCGGTAATGCTGCATTCCTTGAGCAGCAGAGCGACGGCAGCTGGACCACCGACATCGAGTCGTTCCCCGGCGGTCAGATGTTCAAGGTTTCCATCGACAAGACTTGGGAGTGCTTCCTTGCTCAGGATGCTCCTACTCAGTTGACTTTCGGCAGCCCATACACTTGCGCTCGTGGAAACAACGACAACAACTTCACCATCGGTGAGGAAGGCAATAACTACAATGTGCATGTCGTCCTCGTGGTTGCCAACGACGAGCAGAGTGCCGAACTCACCATCACCGACAAGACTTCGGGCATTACCCTGCTTCAGACTGGTGTAGCCCGCGGCTCGATTTACGACGTGATGGGCCGTAAATTGCAGTCTAGTCAGACGGGTCTGAACGTGATTGACGGCAAGGTTGTTTTGATCAAATAAAACACTATTTATATTATCAAATGAAACACAGGACATCGGTGGCCCGACGCGTCCTATCGACGCTCGTGGCCATGATGTTCGCCGTGGCTCTCTCAGCACAAAATCTTACAGTGAATGGTGTTGTGACCGATTCGCACAATGAGTCGGTCATAGGGGCCTCTGTCTTTGAAGTTGGCACACGCAATGGTACTGTGACCGATATAGACGGAAACTTCACGCTCACTGTCTCCAAAGGAGCCACGTTGCGAATATCGTACATCGGCTACACCACTCAGGAGGTGAAAGCTCAGACAAACATGAAGGTAGTGCTCGAAGAGGAGCGCACCGACTTGAACGAGGTAGTAGTAATCGGTTATGGATCGGTAAGGCGCAAGGATGTGACCACAGCCGTCTCGACCGTCTCGACCAAGGACCTCGAAACCCGCCCCATCGTAAGTGCCGTCTCTGGCATGCAGGGCAAGGCTGCAGGCTTGCAGATTACGCAGGCCAATGGACAGCCTGGTTCGTCGCCCACCATTCGTGTGCGCGGTACCACTTCGCTCAACGGTTCGAACAACCCGCTCTACGTGGTGGATGGAGTGCCGCTCACCGATATCGATTATCTGAGCGCGGACGACATCGAGAGCATCCAGGTGCTCAAGGATGCCTCCTCGGCAGCCATCTACGGTTCGCGTGCAGCCAATGGCGTCATCATCATCAGCACCAAGCAGGGCAAGGAAGGTGTCGCCAAGGTAAGCTTCAACGGACATGTGGGTATGAACAAAGTGCGTAACAACCAGACTCCGCTCAATGCCCAGCAGTACAAAGCTTTGCAGGATGAGATTGGCTTGGTGAAACTGCCTGCCAACCTCGTGGATCGCACCGACTGGCAGGATGAGGTCTATCGCACAGGTCTCACCCAGGACTACCAGCTTTCGGTGACCAATGGCAACGAAAAGCTTCGCTATTACCTCTCGGGTGGTTATACGGGAGAGAATGGTGTGCTCAAGAAGAGTGACTTCAGTCGCTACAACGTGCGTGCCACCATCGACAACGACATCAGCAAGTGGCTCACCGTAAGTGCCAGTGTCGCTTATAGTGACTATACGTTCAAGGGAACGGGCATCATTTCGGGTACAGGCTCGAATCGAGGCGGTGTAATCACCTCAATCATCAATACGCCCACCTATGCCCCCGTTTGGGATCCCAAGAACCCAAG
>JAGCVH010000039.1 GCA_017962495.1 Bacteroidaceae bacterium | reverse complement strand
ATTAATATATAATAAAGTAATTCTAAATCTATAGAGCAAAAAACGAACTGTTCATCTGTTCGAACTGTTCGCCGGGATATTTATCTCGTTTTGTTCCTATAGAGTCTGCTATCTATAGATTCTTCAAAAAACGCCCATTTCATCGAAGAAATTAGGCTTCGCCCAGAGCCTCTCTCCCAAACCCTCTCCCCCATAGGAAGAGGGCTTTCCTTAGAAATCAGACTTAAAATGGGCGAAAAAAGGACAAAGACAAGGCCCCCATCTTGTAGCGAGGGGAGTATATAGGGGTACAATTTATATAAAAAAGAGTGAAAAATTACCACGAAAGCACTTATTGAAGGACTAAACCAGTACCCCGTTTCGGGGTAGTGCCTTCCCCATATGGAAACCGACCTAGTGAACGACGATAACATGGGCACCGCTCCGATTCAGGGCCTTGCCTATGACACCCGACCATGTGGGCGATGATGACGAAGGGAGGAACGTTTCGTTACCCCCTTTCCTCTTGCGAAGGAGACAATAGCCTTTAAACTATTAACCTAATAAGCTATCAACTGTCAACTGTCGACTGTCAACTACCTTAGTACGCCAACACGTTCCACAACTCACGAATGCGGGCTTCAGGGTCCCACTGGTTGTGGAAAGTCCACTGGGCAGTGATGGCATGAGGGGCAGGAGCACCCTCCATCTGGTCGAGATTGTTCCTCAACCATCCACTGTCGCCTCCTTCACGATAGCAATTGTAATAGTATGCACGCAAACCCCACTGATTGGGGTCGGCCTGCCGGTCGGAATAGGCGTAACGGATGTTGGTGTCCAGAATCTGCGCCGACAGCCTGCAGTTGAGCAAAACGAACTGGGCATCGTGGTGATAACGACCTAAGATGGTTGGCGAAAGGGCATCGAAATAGGAATCTTTGACCACTAGCTTCTTATCCTTGTCATTGCTGCCGTCGTGCCAGAGGATAGCGCGACGGTTGCCCAGAAAATGGCAACGGGTGGCGTAGCACCAGCCTCGTGGACACAGGAAATCGATGCCGGGACAACGCAGGAAGAGGTCGGCGTGATACGACAGTCCCCCACCCGATGGCCACAGCGAGAGGGCATCGTTGCCGTCGGCCCATATGTTGCAGTTGATGACGATGGATCGCGTGCCGCGTCCGTAGATGGCCATCTGATGCGTGGTGTTGCCTGGTTCCACCGCTGTTCCGTAATTGTTGTAAACCGTCAGTCCGCTGATGATGCAGTCGTCGGCTCCATCCTGCATGACGATGACGCCATTGCCCACCTCCTTGCCATGATATTCCCTTTTGGGCATTTTCTCGCGTGCCTCAGCAAGTATGAGAATGGTGCTGTCGCGATCTTCGCCCACGAGGACTATGTTCGGGCAGTCGATGATGACCTTCTGCCGATACACACCATTGCGAATGAGTATCTTGAACGGTTGCTGGGGCGAGGCAGGCGCCTTTTCTATGGCCAGTTGGATGCTGTCGCCAGGCTGTACGACGACGTCGAAGTCCGACTCCATTTTCTGAGGTTTGCGGAACCAGTCGATGGCGCCCGTTTCGTTGCCTCCCTTCGTCGAGAGACTAACTTTGGAAGAATTGCGGACACGATGCTTCTCGACCCATTGCTGATAGAGTGGATAGAGACGGGCAGGACGATTACCATACCAGGAATATCCGTTGCGCCGCTCACTCCCTATCTGTTCGAGATGCCGACGCGGAATGCCATCGCGATCGCAAACGAAGGGTTCACCATAGGCGAGGTCGTAGAAACGAGCCCACATCGGACCAGCCTTGGCATCGGCAACAAGTCGGGTATCGCGTTCTGGACTGCCTGCCTGCACAGTGCGTTCCACCCGATAACCCGTGAGTTTGTGTTCGTCGAACCATTTCATGGCGCCATTGACAGCGCGTTTCACCCGCTTGTCGGGTTTCTCCAGTTCCATCAGCAATTCCACGATGGCAACACTCTCCATCGGGCAGTACGAGGGCAGTTCGTAGGCTCTTGCTCCTGCTGGCTGTAGTGTCACGCGATCATGTTGCTGACACCAAACCGTGGGCTTTCCGTTGCTGATGATCTGTGTGTTCAGTATGCAGTCGATGCCTTTGTCGAAGGCTTGCGAGACGCGTCTGCGAAGCGCTTCGTCGGTCAGGTCGGCTTGATAGGGCTCACGCTGTTCCTTTATGTCGCGTAACAGGCGCAGGGTGTTCACCATCGCATCGTCGTTGAAGGTAATGTGTTCCTGATAGCCATGCATCTCTGGCCAGAACTGAGGCCATCCGCCGTTGGCATACTGTCCGCCGAGCAGGTAATCCACCCCTCGGAGGAATGCTTCTCGATAGCGCACATCGCCCGTCTGCTGATACATACGAGCCAAGTAGGACATCTGCGTCGTCGTGGCACCATTGTCGATGGTGGAATCGTCGCGTCGCTGTTTGTCGCGAAGCACTTGTTGCCGTTCCTCCTCACTCAAAGGTCGCGCCATGTCCACGTTCTTGGGCCATCCACCTGTCACACGCTGATAGAGCAGCATCTGGTCGGCAACACGGCGTTCATTGTCCAAAATTCCTTCAGCATTCCTCTCTCGAGCCTCCATCTGTTCCTTCTCCAACGACGCCCAAATAAAGGGACCAACCGCTTTGGGGTCATTGTCGCGAACGGGTTCGCTCAGGTAGTAGGCATACGAACCATCACGACGGCGATTCTCCTTCAACTGTGCCTGTGGGTTCAAATGCTTCAAGGCAGTCTCCACCTCCCGACTGAAGCCTGGTCCAAGTCCGGCTACAGCACAACCCGAGGTCAGAGATATCGTCTGGTCGGCATTGACACGGATGAATTCCCGAACGATGGCGTTGTAGGCTTTCAGGCCTGCCTGACGGTATTTATCGCCCAGCCATCCGCGATTCGCAGCCTTGAGCAGAGCATAGGCAAACATCGACGAGCAGGAACTTTCCAGATAGTTGCCTTCACGATTGGGACTATCCATCACCTGATACCATAGTCCACTTCGTTCGTCCTGCCAACGGATGACAGCATCGAGGTCTTTCCTCAACAAGTCGATGACGGGTTGGCTATAGGCCTCAGGAAGTGCGTCCAAGAGTTCCACCAATGCCATCGTGAACCATCCCTGCGCCCTACCCCAACAATGCTGCGAAAGACCCGTCACAGGGTCGGCCCAAAACATGTTCCGATTCTCGTCATAGGCGTGGCGGTTGAGTCCCGTCACGGGGTCGAGGGTTCGCTGGTAGGTGGTGATGATTTGGTTGACTGCATCGTCGTAGATGGCAAAGCTGGGAGTGAGCGATGAAGAGGAAGAAAAGAGAGGCCTCGCCAATACGCGGAAGGGCAAACCCATGAAGATGCCATCGAGCCAAACCTGATAGGCATAGATGGCCTTGTGCCAGAAGACACTATCCACGACGGTGCGAGGCTGATGGTCGAGTTGCCGCATCAGCGTTCCTATCGCCGGCATCAGTCGCAGTTCGGGATTCATTAGCTGCATGCGAGCCAGAAAATGACCAGTTCGCACATGGTCGAGGTTATACTCTTTCATGTCGTAGCCTCGAATGTGGCCTTCGCTGTCAATTATGGTGTCCACATACTCGCGGCAATAGTCCATGATGTCCTCTCCGCCATAGCGCAAGTAGGTGTCGAGCATGGCCTCCAGCTCGATTCCCATCACATAGCTCCACTTAGGCTTCGTGGAGAAGTCCAACAGGTAGGAATGGGGCGTGCGCTTCATTTCCGAACGCACCATCCACTCCGAATAACGCTTTTCGCGAGGCTGCTGTTTCTCACTTTGTGCGCCTACACTCAGCACATTGAATAACAGGGGGATAAAAAGCAGTCGAAGAATATGATTTTTCACCATCGTAACGCCATTGAAGAGTCCGAAACCGTGTAAACTGCAACAAATATAAGGATAATTCCTGACTTCTCAATCGTCTAACTGGAGGAATACGAAGAAAACGGGCATAAAAGAAACAAGCGACATAACTTAAAGTTACATCGCTTGACTTCTTTTAATACTCATCCTCGTTGAAAAGGAAGTCTTCCTTCGTGGGATAGTCGGGCCAGACGTCTTCAATGGTTTCGTAGATCTCGCCTTCGTCCTCGATTTCCTGAAGGTTTTCAATCACTTCCAAAGGAGCACCGCTTCGCACAGCGTAGTCGATGAGTTCTTCCTTTGTTGCAGGCCAGGGAGCATCCTCGAGCTTCGAGGCCAATTCCAATGTCCAATACATATCTTTTTTATTTACGAATTACGAGTTTTGAGTTACGATTCTCACTTACGAGTTCATCGTTTTTCTGTTTCGGCGTGCAAAAATATAACATTGGAATGAAATAATCAACGATTTCGCCAAATATTTTCTTCCACCCCTGCTAATTTATTGATTTTCTTAGCGAAAAGAAAGAAAAAATCACTTAACCTATTGATATATTGCAACAAAACGGGGTCTGTAGCCACTCCGTCGTCGATGCTATAGACGCGTCGCTCGAGCCTTCGGCACACCGTGCGACACACATGTGCCAAAGCCGCACCACGAGAGCCTCCAGGCAGTATGAAACCTTTCCATCCACCACAAAGTGCATCCATCTCGTCGATGGCTTGTTCAAGCATTGCTACGTCATCTTCTGTCACAGCATGGCGGGCAGGGCGGTCGATGGTTGCCAACTCACAACCTACGGAGAAAAGGTCGTTCTGAATCTTGATAATCAACTGCTGGTCGGCTTCTTCCGTTACATAGGTCAACAATAGTCCGACAAAACTATTCAGCTCGTCCATTGTGCCATAAGCTTCCAGGCGAGTATGGTTCTTGGGAATGCGTTGTCCTCCCACAAGACCAGTGGTTCCGTCGTCACCCCGACGAGTATAAACATTACTTTTTTTCATGGTTACCAGTTTATGATATAGTGTTGTTTCTTCATTTTCGGTAAGAATATGGCCACGCCCATGTCGTAGAGGTCAAAGGTGACAGTAGCACGGGAGTCGTTGACCAGTTGTTTCCAATGGCGACGATGGCGACCCAAATCACTTACTACAACCATCTTTCCACGAGGACTTTGCAGGGTGATGACCTCATCATCGACAAACAGTTGACGTGCTTTACGGCATCCTGCATGCAGATATGATTGCGTTCGCGACACGACAAAACCAGGAATGTAAACTTCCTTCGGTTGCCAATAATTGACCAAACGGAAGAGCAATCTGTTGCGCGAAACGCTGCGATGGCAGAAGATTCTTTCCCACCACTTAAAGAGTCCGTCGAGTCGGTCGTCGGCATAATAACGGCCAGGACAATAGAGTACTTGCGTCACCAAATTGTAGGCAAAAGGCGAGTGAATGCCATAGCCACGACGATGACGAAAGCGCAAAAACCAAACAAAAGGATTGCGAAAAGGCAACATTTCTAAGTCTTCTTTATAATATTTTAACGACAATTACGTTATATTATTATGTAAATTTGAAAATTAAGGTAAAAAGTTTTTGTAGTCATGGAATATCGTTATTTATCGCAGGCAGAGATTGCACAACTTGAAATGCAGGCTTGCACGGCCGAAGACTGGGCTACCATACTGGTCCATCCGCAAATCAACGTAAAATATATCCGCCAAGTGCGCTTCTCCGGTGAATGTCGTATTGGACATTTCGAGAAGGCCTTCACGATGCCAGGTGGCATTCATAAGCACTCGGGCTTGTTCCACGTCTCCCTGCACAATGTGGTCGTTGGCGATAATTGTTGCATCGAAAACATTAAGAACTACATTGCAAACTACGACATCGAGGCCAACTGCTTCATCGAGAATGTTGACATCATTCTGGTGGACGGAGTGACACGCTTCGGCAATGGTGTGGAAGTGAGCGTACTGAACGAAACGGGAGGACGCGAAGTAACTATCCACGATCAACTGACAGCTCAGGAAGCTTACATGCAAGCTATGTATCGGCATCGCCCCGTGCTTATCGAGAAACTAAAGAAATTTGCCGATGAAATCGGGAATTTTAGACAATCTGACCGCGGACGCATAGGTCATAATTCCGTCATCGTGGACACAGGTTACATCAAGAATCTGTACATTGGTCCATGCTGTAAGATTGAGGGTGCTGGAAAACTGAAGAACGGCAGTCTTATGTCACGCGAAGATTCACCTGTTCACATTGGGTATGGTGTGATTGCTGAGGACTTTATTGTGCAGGATGGTTCGCATATCGAAGACTGCACCACCATTTCTCGTGTCTATGTCGGACAAGCTTGCACTTTGGGACATGGGTATTCGGCCTCGGACTCACTCTTCTTCTGCAACTGTCAGGAGGAGAACGGCGAGGCATGTGCCATCTTTGCTGGTCCTTTCACGGTGACTCACCATAAATCGACCTTGCTCATCGCAGGCATGTTCTCATTCATGAATGCAGGTTCAGGCTCAAACCAAAGCAATCACATGTATAAGTTAGGTCCTATCCATCAGGGAGCATTAGAGCGTGGTGCCAAGACGGCATCAGACTCTTACATTCTTTGGCCTGCACGCATAGGCGCATTCTCCTTGGTGATGGGACGCCACTCTGCCAACCCCGACACCTCTGCACTCCCTTTCTCCTACCTTATCGAGAAACAGGGCGAAACATGGCTGGCTCCAGGCGTAAACCTGCGTTCAGTTGGAACCATACGCGATGCACAGAAGTGGCCGAAACGCGACAATCGCCCGGCTGAAGGACGATTGGATTTGGTGAACTTCAACCTGCTCTCGCCGTACACCATCGACAAAATGGTGCAAGGTTTGGCCATACTGGAACAACTGCGTTCTCTTTCAGGTGCAACCAGCGACACCTACACCTACCAAAGTGCGAAAATTACTCACTCTGCATTGGAACGCGGAATCACTCTCTACCGAATGGCTATCGAAAAGTTTCTGGGCAACTCACTCATCTCCCGATTGGAGAAGACGCGAGAACTGAAGCCCGAAAGCAACATTGGCGAAGGCGACTGGCTCGACCTTTCCGGACTCATTGCACCTCACACGATGATTACACAACTGATGAACGACATTGAGGCTGGCAAGGTAACTACCAACAGCGAAATGAACCAACGATTGCACGACATACACCAAAACTACTACGACTACGAATGGGCATGGGCTTACCAATTGATGCTACATTTCTACAATCTCACTGAATCCGATTTGGAAAACAATGAAGTGTTGGTCGGCATCATTCAACGATGGAAACAAGCTGTCGTTGGGCTCGACAAAATGCTATACCAGGATGCCCAGAAGGAGTTCTCCCTCTCTACTAAGACTGGTTTCGGATTTGATGGCAACACATCGACTGCCGAAGCCGACTTTGCCGAAGTTCGTGGACAATTCGAGAGCAATCCTTTCGTAACTGCTGTTCAAGAGCACATTGCCAAGAAATCGGCTCTGGGCGAGAAATGGATTGAACGACTGAGTTAATTTACTATAACACAACCATTCCCTACTGCTTTTGGTTCCATTGTCTGGAATTGAAAGCAGTATTTTTTGTTGTTAATCAATGAGGCAAAGGGCTGAGATTGAAAAATCATTGTCCTTTTTTTGTACTATCAAATATTATTTGTACTTTTACCCGCAGAACTGCATAAAAACATTCAAAAATACGAGACCATGAAAAAGATTTACTCCTTTTTGGCATTCCTAATGGTAATGCTTACTGCCCTCTTCATGAGTAGTGAGGCTAAAGCCCAACTTAGCGAACTGGAACAAAAAACTGTAACCGTTGGCGGGGCTGTGGCTGACTTTGAACCAAACACTTGGTATTTTCTGCACCAGCGTCGTATTGTAAACGATAACAAAGTTGCTCACAGTGAAGTCGGAGGCCTTCCCGAAGGCGCTGGTTTCATGCATGATGAAGGCGAGGGAAAGCAAGTCTATACCCGTTCCATCGATGATGTGCCCGACAACAGCGTTGCAACTGAGAAAGCAGGATTCCTGGTTCGATTCGTTCCAAGCGAGGAACACGAGGATGCTTATCTCCTGCAATACGGAACAGGCAATTATGTTAATGTTCCTGCCAATGCCGGAAACAGTACGAAATTCACTTCGACATCATCCATCTATGACGCAACGGAACTAAACGTCTACAAGATTCAGGACACCGACGGACACTTCTCCATGAACGTCTATCCCATGGGTGTTCGCATCGACAACACCGGCGTTGGCTATCCTGTACCTATCTGGGGAAGTGGTGAGAACACGGGAATTGACGGCAATGCCGACTATTCTTTCCACGAAGTCATCTTTGCCGACCTTAGTGAGTTCGATGCTGCCATGAACCAACTCATGGAGATTCTCGAACAGTACAACAACTATCGCGATTCATTCACTACCGGAACAGAGCCTGGTCAGTATGGCGAGGCTGAGGTAAATGCATTCATCGATGCCCTTGATGCCGCCGACCGCGACAATCCCGACCTAAACTTAGATGATTTGTCTCCTGAGCAACTGCGCCAACTGGCACAGAACATCATTGCCGCTTATGAGGCAGTTCTCGCAAGCCGTGTACCTTACACACTCGCCGATGGATACTATTGGTTGAAGACAGGACAAATATACACTGCCACCGAAACCGACCCCGAAACATTTGAGGAGACTGAAGTGGAAGTGGCAAAATACATGTACACAAAACTCAATGGAAGCACCCTCAATGCCCGTTGGGGTTCGCCCGACGACATCATGACTGATGCCACCTTCCTTTGGCAACTCACGAACTTGACCGACGGACGCGTAAAGTTGTGGAATGTAGGTACGAACTCTGGATTCAACAACGTGAACCGTAGCAGCGCCGTGACTATGTCAACAGAGAGTACCGCTGAGATTGTTATCACACCAGCCGTTGTCATCAATGACATCGTTTATGTCAACCTCAACGTATATCCTCAGGATGCCTCTGAAGGACGCTATCTACACCAAGGCGAACACAACAATGGAGCTGGCACTGAAGGAAACATCGTAGGTTGGTACACCAGCTATGGCGAGGGCGAAGCTCATGGCTCAGAATGGCAATTCATTGCCGTTAGCGAAGAGGATGCACAAAAGATTATCGAAGCTTATGCACCTTATTGGGATCGCGAAAAGATGCTCGCCCAATACGACAGCATCATGACCCATGCCCAGCAGAATCTGGAGATTGCTCAGGATGTGCAGAAGAAGGTTTACACCGACCAACCTTTGATTACCGATGTTGACCAGTTGAGCAGTCCATGTTCCGACTCAGAGGAAGGTCAGAATCTGGAATACCTGCTTGATGGTGATGTCGAAACCTTCTGGCACAGCGATTGGCATAACGAATACGATGGTGGCGACCACTATCTGCAAGTGGAGATAACCACAGAGGGAGTTGAAAATGCCGTGATGCAGTTCACACGCCGCAATCACATATGGCACAACATTACTGGATGGGCAGTTTACGGTACGGACGACCCCAACGCCCTGGAAGATGGATGTTACCATTTGGCCGACTTTACCACACCTTACAAGAACCCAGCCGAGACCATCACCACGGATATTTTCCCACTGAATGGTTACAAATACATTCGCTTCTACTTCACGGAGAATGAAGGCAAGAAATATGCCCACTTTGCCGAGTTCCAAATGTACAAAGCCGAAATCCTGCACTCCGAAACCTGCCAGTATAACGTTATGGGCAATTTGGCTTCGAACTTGCAGAACGTGGTCGATGAACTGAAGGATGTTGAACGAGACGACATAACCATAGATAACTTCACTGCCTTGAAGACAGCCTATGATGCATTTATGCAGAAGTTTGTAGATCCGACTGCCCTGCGAGAGACTATAGAAAGCGTTAAGGACAAAGCCTCCACCATCGTCATTGGCACGCAGCCTGGTTACTGGACAGGAAGCAGTACTGGAGCGACATTGACCAGCACCATTGAAGCTGCAAAGGCGTATGATGCTGCTGGAAACTACACCCAAGAACAAAGTGACAAGTACATCGAAGACTTAAATACTCAAGCCGATAATATATTTGCATCGGCCATCGGCATCAAGGAAGGCAAATGGTACTACCTGCGCTTTGCCCCAGAAGAGATGTACGAAACCTATGGTTGGGCTAAGTCGGGTGCCAATGCAGAAATTAACGCAGAAACGGGTGTTGCCACCACTCCTGCTCTATTTGGCAAATATCTAACCGTTTCCGATGCTGTTCGCAATGAGGACAATGGCACCGAAATTGAAGAAGCCGATGCCGAACAAGTCGGATTGGGACAAACCATACACCTCTTTGTACCTGAAATCAGCAAGATTCAGAATCCCGATCTTGCCAAGTTCCGCTTCATCAATGTAGGCGACAGCGCCTTTATGATGCAAAACAAGGCAACAGGTATGTTCCTCAAAGCAGCAGGCAGCACAGGACAAGTAACCCTTAGCGTCCACCCCACCCTGTTCAACGTACGAGCCATCGGTTATGGACTGAATGTGATAGCCGCCAGCAATCTTACTGGTAGCAAACAGAACTACTTGCACGCCCAGCTTGCCAACAATGTGCTGGTTACATGGAATGCTTATACCCCAGGAAGCAATAGTGGTATGCTCATCGAAGAAGCAGAAAACGTGACTAACGATTACACTGGCGAAGAGTTCCGCATGCGCATCCTCGACGGAAAGATGTATGCTTATTGCTTCCCGCTGGAAATCAGTGTTGTTGACGGTCAGATGTGGGGCATAGACAAGATTGAGGGCACCACAGTCACCCTATCGAAGGTTGAAAAGGCCCAACCTGGTCGTCCTTTCCTTTACATGAAAGGTAAGCCTGAGAATTATATTGCCGATGCCACTGATGACGACTATGATATGGCTGTCTTCAAGCATGGCTACGAACTTGTGACCGAACCACAAGCCACCCGACCTCTGAAGGGTACTTTCCAAAGCAAGCAAGTGGGTAGTGGTGTCATCATTCCTTCTGGCAACACGCTGGCAGTAAGCAAGAAGTCGGACACCTCAGTTGCAGCTAACGGTGCATACATCTCTGCCGACGAGGCTTATGACTTGCAGGCAGAAGTTGTAGTCGTTTATGGCGATGGAGCCGACAGTATCGCCGAAGTGCTGACTAAGGTGGCTAAGGGAGGTGAAGTTTACACAGTCGATGGTCGACTGGTAAGCCGTCGAGGCAACCTGAATAATTTGCCAAAGGGCATTTACATCATGAACGGCGTTAAGATTATGGTCAAATAAACATTCCACACACACATTATTCGACTGAAGCATGGCAAAGGCTGTGCTTCAGTTTTTTTATTATAAGTTTAAAAACATCTTTTTACAATTTTTATAAACAGAAGTTTTGCATCATATCACTTTTTTCTTATCTTTGCCCCCGATGACATCTTTTATTATTATTAACTAACCAAAAAAACTGTATGAAGAAGATTTACTTACTTTTTACACTGTTGCTTACCATGCTTGGGGCAACAACAGCGTTCGCACAAGATGAAGCTACCATCCATGTGACCATGAACGATGGTAAATGGATTGCATGGAACGCAAACGAGAGCAACCCTTGGGCTCGTAGTTGGTATTCCACTACCACTCCCGCCATCTCTATTGTTTGTATGCAGGGTGGCAACAAGTCTGTGGACATCCGTGGCAAGGAAATCAACAACAGCGCCAACAACATGTCGGTATGGGATGCTACCCGTACTGAGCTGATGTTCTTTACCAACTACGGAACCTATGAAATCACGGTAGAAGAAGGTTGGTACCTGACATCCGTTGAGTTCGACTACGACTGTGCAAACAACGAGAACAAGGCTGATGGTCAAATCACGCTGACACTGGGCGACAGCGAGCCTGTCACCAGCGCAGACATCGAGGATGTTCAGCACGTGGCTTGGGAAAACAACGACGAGGAGGTGTACTCCGTGCAGTTCATTGTCAACAGAGACGAAGGTACGTACAACTTTGCACGCACTCGCAATTTCTATGTAACAGTGAAGAAGTTGGGTGAGGCTAAGACTGCCCTGCAGGAATTGCAGAGCGCTCTGGACAAGTACGAGGGTTATCACTTCATGGCTGGCTCAGAGCCTGGCAACTATGGCGAGGCTGAGGTTGCCGCTTTCCAGGCAGCTATCCAGACGGCTCATGATGCCGATGGCAATCCCGATCTCGACGACTTGTCAGATGCCGAACTGGCTTCGTACTATCGCAACCTTGTTTCTGACATTAAAGCTGCCTATGAGGCTGTTTTGGCTGCACGCAACACCACGATTACGCTGGCCGATGGTTACTATCGCATCAAGACTGGTCTGCAGTACTACACCACTGAGACCATTACCGACGAAGAGACTGGTGAAGAGACTTCGCAAACCGTTTACCACGACAAGTACATGACCAGCATCCTCTCGGGCGAAAACATCGTAGGTCGCTGGCAGTCGGTTGACGACATCGACAACGACTGCACTTCGCTGTGGAAGGTTACGAACAAGGACGGTTATGTTGACCTCGTGAACATGGCCACCGAATCACGCTTTAACAGCATCACAGCCACCAGTGGCGTCATGTACATGAGTCTGGCAAGCCAGAATCTGGTTGAATTAGACCCATTCATCACCTACGAAGGTACTACTTATGTCAACATTCGCCGTGCTCCAGTAGAAGGAGAGACATATGGCAATGAAGGTTACTGGTACTTCCATCAGGGTGGCCACTCCAGCGGTAAGGGTACACAGGGTAACCTCGTACTCTGGAGCAGCAGTGGTTCCTACAACCCCAACAATGACACTCCCGTCTTTGCCGGCGGTTCGGAATGGGTATTCATTCCCGTAGATGAAGCATTGGCAGAGGCAATCATCAAGGCATACGAACCCGAAAAGGATATTACCTTGATGAAGGAGCGCTACAAGATGATTCTGGCTGACGCCAAGGAGAAGCTTGAAATTGCCAAAGACATTCAGTCGTCCATCAGTGATGAGGCTCTGATTACAGACGTGGCTCAGTTCAGTAGTCCTTCAACAGAACCAAGCGAAGGCTCGCTCGACGCTCTGATTGACGGTAATGCTGGTACATTCTGGCATTCGGCATGGAGTGGAGGAAACGTTCCCAACGGTACACACTACCTGCAAGTAGAAATAACCGAATCTGACGTTACTGCAGCAGCCCTGACCATTACGCGTCGTCAAGCCGCAAATGACCACATCACAGAATGGGGAGTTTATGGTACCAATGAGGCTGAGGCAGAAAAGGAGGACTGCGAACAGCTGGCTGTGCTGAGCACACCATTCGGCAACAACACAGAGACCGTCTCTTCAAGTGCATTCGAGACCAAGGGCTACAAGTACCTGCGTTTCTACATCAATGCCACCACCACAGGTCGTGGTTATGGACACGTCTCCGAGTTCCAGCTCTACAAAGCCACCATCATCGACTCACCCACCACACAGTACAAGGTTATGGGCGACATTGCCAAGAATCTTGACAACGTGCTGGAGGCTCAGAAGTCTCTGGAAATCGACGACCTGACCAAGGAAGAGTACGAAGCTCTGAAGGCTGCTTACGACGCATTCATGGAGAAGTTTGTTGATCCTGCTGAACTGCGTGAAACCTTGGCAAGCGTACAGGATGCTGGCGAAGGCGTGGTTATCGGAACCAACCCAGGTTACTGGACCGACAATTCCGCTTCATCCACTCTTTCAAGCACCATCACTGCCGCTACAGCTTACGACAAGGCTGGTGCTTACACTCAGGAACAGAGCGACAAGTATGTAGCTGACCTGAAGGCTCAGTCCGACGCACTCACCGGTAGCGCCATTGGCGTCAAGGAAGGCAAGTGGTATCGCATCCGCTTCGCTTCTGAGGCAGACTTCGAGACACACGAGTGGGACAAGATTGCCGGTTACAACGAAAACAACACCGATGCTCCTCTGTGGAACAAGTATTTGACCGTAGCTCATTACGAGTCATTGCCAGAAGTTGAAGATGGAGAAAGGCCTTACGAGATAGAGCCTCTGGATGTTGAGGATGCTTCTCTGGGTGAGAATATCTTCTTCGTTGCTGATGGCGACATCGCCAACAAGGATATGTCCATGTTCCGCTTCATCGCTGTAGGTGACAGTGCTTACATCATCCAGAACAAGGCCACCAACCTGTTCCTGAAAGCCACCAGTGGCAGCAGCACAGTAACGCTGAACGCTCATCCCTCACTCTTCAACGTGAAGGCTGTGGGTTATGGCTTCAACGTCATTGCTGCCGAGAACATCAACGGCACAAGCCAGAACTATCTGCACGGTCAGAAGCTTTACAACGTGCTCGTAACCTGGAATGCTTACACCCTGGGTTCTGCCAGCGCTATGTACATCGAAGATGCTGGTGACGTTGCTGCTGACTACGAAGGCACCGAATTCCAGATACCTATCGTTTATGGTGCTCTCAATGCATTCTGCTTCCCCGTTGACATCACTGCCAACGAAGGCCAGATGTGGACTGTAAGCAGTGTTGATCCTGCCAACAGCAGCGTAACTCTCGTTAAGTTGGAGAAGGGCGAAGCTGGTCGTCCATTCATCTACATCAACGGTACAACTGATGACTACGCAGAAGGCGAAAAGGCCGACATGATTAAGTTCAACCTTGGCTATGAAATCAAGGCTACCGAGCCTCAGACCGAATCTGCACTGAAGGGTACCTTCGAGAGCGTTGTTATCGATCGTGGTGAACTGTACTGCAAGGGCAATCAATTTGTGGTGAACACCATCGAGAAGGACGCCATCATGGTTGAGTTGACCCGTGTTGCCGCCAACCGTGCATACATCTCTGCCGACAGTCGCTATAGCACTGCCAGCGAAGTTACCATCATATGGGACGAGAATGGCGAGGACGGCATCGAGCAGGCCATTGCTAAGGTATCGAAGAATGGTGCTATCTACACCATCGACGGTAAGCTCGTAACCAAGAGCGGCAATCTCAACGATGCAAGCCGCTACGGCAAGGGCGTCTACATCCTCAATGGTGTCAAAGTTGTGGTTAAGTAAGAGCAATGAAAGTTTACTTGCATTGCCGAACGTGAACAACTTAGAACAAATGTTCAAGGTTGTGGTTAAGTGAGAGCAATGAAAAGCCCGCTTACATTGCCGAACGTGAACAACTTAGAACGAATGTTCAAGGTCGTGGTTAAGTGAGCAACAAGACAGAGCTTGCTTATCCAACTTAAACGAGAAGGGAGGTCCAAGGGCCTCTCTTTTTTGTTTCAAAGCCAACACACATCTGACTTGTGGGGTGTTTTGATAACACCTCATCGCATAGGCACTACCCCGAATCAGGGTACTGCCTTTGTCATCCTTATTTACATGTCCTCTGTCGTTGATGATGACAATTCTTCGCCATTGACCTGAGGTAACGATTCGTTCCTCCAGCTTATCTTCTGTTTCCACATGGTCTCTGTCGTTGATGATGATGGTTTTCTGTTTTCTACCCATTGAGTCGATGAGTCCGCATTTTGCGGAGTCATCTTTTTCAACATGTTTTGCCTGAACGTCCATCCCTAAAGAACTGTTTTCGTGGTAATTCTTCACTCTTTTTATCACTTTTAGACACACAATTTTCCCCATTATTTTTCATATTTTAAGGGAAGTCCCTCCCATTCGGGGGAGGGATTTAGGAAGAGGGGCCTTAGGTTGTGCTCTGGGCGAAGCCTAATTTCTTCGATGAAATGGGCGTTTTTTGAAAAATCTATAGATAGCAGACTCTATAGGAACAAAACGAGATAAATATCCCGGCGAACAGTTCGAACAGATGAACAGTTCGTTTTTTGCTCTATAGATTTAGAATTACTTTATTATATATTAATATATAATAAAGTAAATTTTTCAACCATTATTTTTTTAATTGTTCATCTGTTCATCTGTTCGTTTGTTCGGTCTCGACAGCTTGTTCTCTCTTTAATAACCTTATATCCACCCTTGCTAAAAATCATATCAATTCGTGTTGAATTTGGTCCCAAATCGATAGCTGAAATTTGCGCGGATGAACTTTTTTTCGTACCTTTGTAGTAGCAAAGGTGAGATTAGGTTCAATGCAAATCGAATCTGCGTTCGAGGCGCCACGAATAAGCATTCGTTCTTTGACCTTTCTGCGAAAGCTCTTAGATACTCCTGAGTGATAAAAATCAAATAAAATTTGTTTTTATTCTCGCTTATTCGTATCTTTGTCGCCCGATAGTATAAAACATTATAAATTAGAATCATAGAATATCATGAAAAAGTTCTACCTATTTCTGACCCTGTTGCTGACCCTGGTTGGCGTTGGCACAGCACAAGCACTCGACATTCCCACCGGACTCTACGACGTGGGAAAGGAAGTGACTACCCTGGAAACTGGCAAGTGGTACTACCTGATGAATCGTGGTACCAGCAAGTATATCAAGGAAAATGCCAGCAATGCACTGAAGCAGTCCGTATCGCCCAAGGGCGTTAGCATCAGTGGCAACGAAGGTTATCTGGTGACCTTGGAGGACGCCGGCGAAAGCAAGTATTACATCAAGACTGGTCTTGGCAACTATTACAAAGCGCCCAACAGCACCTCGGCACGCGGTACTGGAGCCACACTGACAACCAGTTGGGCCATTACCATCGAGACCCTGGAGGGCAATGCCGGACACTTCCTGATCCTGGGTAGTGGTACCTACAACATGGTGGCACCTACCGACGGAAGCGACATCAAGGGTGGCACGAACAAGACGCTGAACGGCATTGGAGACTGGGCCTTCGTGGAAGTGAAGACGACCACACCCGACCAGCTCACAGGTCGCGACCTCTACAACTACCAGATGAGCAAGCTGGGCCTCATCCGTCTGCACAACAAGCGCACTTCGACGGCCTACCTGACCACGAACACTAACGGCAGTGCCATCGGTGCAACAAAGGCAAGCACGGGACTGTCGCAGATATGGATTCTGGAGAAGAACGGTTCCGCCTACACCCTGCGCAGTGCAAACACAGGCGAATACCTGCAAGCTGCCTTCGACTCACCAGGTGGAAGCGCCACGAACATGTACATCCAGTTCAGTCCCAACAACACGGGAACCCAGTCGTTCATCAACATCTCATCGGCCAGTGATTTCAGTGGCACGAGTTGCCTGAACCTGAATGGCGACGGAAAAACCATCTACAAATGGTCGTACGCCAACGACTCGGGTAGTGACTGGGCCATCGAACTGGTGGAAGACGTCACGGAAGACCAAGTTCGCGAGCACCTGAACAATGCCAAGGGATATGTGGGAACCCTCACCGATGGCAAATACTATCGACTCATCAGCACCACCTACAACCGCTACATGACTGAGTCCAACGGCGATGTCGTGTCCATAGCCCTGAATGCCGACAACTACTCACAATACTGGAAGATGGTGAAGAGCGGCAATGGATGGTCGATACAGAACGTGGTTTCGGAAAAGTACATCCAGATACAGAACAGCACGAGCAACACCTACAGGACTGGCACTACGAAGGCCACGCTCTACCCCCGTCGCATCGACGACAAATGGGAATTCAAATGGGTTATCTCCAACACCAACAACGGATCTGTCGGTCTGCACACTGCCAGCACGCAAGGCTACAACGTAGTGCTGTGGAACACCAGTGCCGAAGCCAGCGTTTGGGCTTTCGAGGAAGTGGAACTCAGTGAAGAAGAGATAGAGAACGCACGCGGTGGACTGAAGGAATACGAGGAACTGGTGAAGAACCTCAACACCTATCAGGCACTCCTCGACAAACTCTTCCAGGACAAGGCTTGCAGCAAACTGAAGGACGAAATCCAAGCCCTCACCGACGCCCAACTTGCAGCAAACGCCGACTATGCCGGACTGAGCACTGCCATGCAGGAAATGGTGATGAAGATAAAGAACAACACCTGGAAACAATACACCAACGCCTCCACGGGCTATACGGCCGACTATGAGAGGTTCTTCCGCGTCACCGACTACCACATCTACAGCAACTATTCGGAGATGGCAAACGGCAGCAACTTCACCATGAGCAATGCCTTCGGACGACTCTCCAACCCCACTGGCATCGTGGCCAATCCAGGCGACATCATCTACATCTATGTCGATGACAACCCACAGAGCGAATGCACCCTGAAACTGGAGACTGTGACCACCGACGGAGTGGCAGGAAACCACGCCACCGGCAAGCAGGAAAGCCTGAAGAAAGGCCTCAACCTCTTCACTTTCACGCAGCAAGCCATGCTCTACATCTTCTACCAGCTCGACAACACCAAGAAGTATCTGGCCGACTATCCCGACATCAGGATTCACATCGAAGGCGGTCAGCTCAATGGCTACTGGGACGCCACACGCGGTATGACCAACGCCGACTGGGCTCTACTGCAGAAGGAACTGCTGACTGCCAGTCCATTCCTGAACCTGAAGACCGAGAGACTGGTATTCCAGATGGATGCTGAACTGGTGAAGCAGAGCGAACCTAAGGAGATGGAAGGTCTCATGCGTATCTGGAACACCATCTGCGCCAACGAAGACCGATACATGGGTGTGGAAGACTTCGAAGGACGCTACAACAACATCTGGAACGTATTTAGTGGAGCAAGTTCCTACATGCACTCAACAACCTACGGAACATGGTACACCGAAAGCACGCTGTCCACCGTCATGAACTATGCCAACATGCGTAAGCCTGGCAACATCTGGGGACCAAGTCACGAAATCGGTCACAACCACCAAGGCAGCATCAACGTAGTAGGAACCACGGAGAGCTCGAACAACCTGTTCTCGAACATCAACACCTTCGAACAAGGCATACAGACAACCCGCCGACAACTGCCTTGCGACAACTTTGCCGAACTGGTGAAGGGCACACCCTGGCAGGGCCGTAACATCTGGTGCACCACCAGCATGTACTTCCAGCTCTACCTCTACTTCCACGCCATGCACCATGACGACAACTTCCTCCCCAACCTCTTCCGCACCATGCGTAAGAATCCCATCAACAAGAACAGTGGAAGGGGAACAACCGACTATCTGCACTTGGCTAAGATGATCTGCGATGTGGCACAAGCCGACCTGAGCGAGTTCTTCGAGGCTTACGGCATGTTCGTGCCTATCGACAACTACGAGGTTGGCGACTATGCCACCTATCACACGACGACGACCCAAGCCGACATCGACGCTGCAAAGAAATACATGCAGAAGTACGAGAAGAAACTGGGCAACATCATGTTCATCGACGACCACATCCTGCCCATGAAGAGTGCCGACCCCAACAACAAGTTTGAAGGTGTAGTTCCGGCAAACGGCAAGAAGAGCAACAACACCTCGCAACACACAGAACTGAACAACGGTCTGCCCGTGGGCGACGTGGGTGACTACGAGGCTTTCGACGGGCATCAGGAATACGATGTCGATGGCGACTACTTCACCATCAGCGGAACCACCATCACCTTCCGCGGAACAGGCTACATCGGACACAAGTTCTATGACCTGGACGGCAACCTCATCTGGGCCACCAATGCCAAGAGCATCACCCTGCCGACACAACTGCGCACGCTTGGTCCCGAAAACTACAAGGTAGTGGCTGCCCAAGCCAACATGAAGGATGTGCCTTGCCCTTACTACAAAAGTGGAACGGCAAAGGTCTATAAAGCTCAAATCTACTTCGGAGACGAAGGACAGAGCAAGCAATGGTGGGCTGGCGAAAGCACCGTACTGAGCGACTACCTGCCCGATAACGCTATCGGAGTCCTTGGTTCTGCTGACGCAACAGCCAACATCACCTCCACACCGAACATCATCAACATGGACGGAACAGCCACCAGCATCGTCATCAATGGCGACCTGCCTACCTTCATCCCTGCAGTGACGCAAGAGGAAGAGACACTGCCCATAACAGCCCAGAACGTATCGTTCACGAAGACCATCGAAGGTATGGCCGCCCTGAACCTCCCTTTCCCTGTAACCAAGAGCGATCTGGCTGGACTGAAGACCGCCACCTATGACAATGAAGTGCTAAGCATCACGGATGCTGAGAGCGTGGCGACAGGTAGTCCTGTGGTAGTAAGTGGCAATGTCAACCTAAGCCTGAAGAATGTAACCATTGCAAGTGGCAATTACCCCGAACTGACGGCTGTGAAAGTGCTGACCAGTGACGGACAAAGTGTGGTGGAGGCTTCATCGGCTTCGCCCTTTACCTACAACTTTGGTGTGGCAACAGGGGTGGAAAACATCGTGGTTAACGACGGCAAGAGCAACACCACAGCCATCTACGACCTGAGTGGACGACGCATCACAAAGGCAACCAAGGCTGGCGTCTATATTGTGAACGGAAAGAAATACGTAAAACGTTAAACTTAAAACAGTAAGCGATTATGAAAAAGTATGTTTGCGACATCTGCGGATATGAGTATGACCCCGCAGTAGGTGATCCCGAAAACGGCATCCAACCTGGCACAGCATTCGAAGACCTGCCCGACGACTGGGTTTGCCCTCTTTGTGGCGTAGGTAAGGATGACTTCAGCGAGGCTTGATTAACTCATTTATCCCCTAATTCCAACGGAATTGGGGGATTTTTTTTCTTTATAGCAATGTTATTTAAAAAAAAATAAGTACCTTTGCACCCGCGTCTAAATTATTGAATAACAAAAGAATGAAACTTTTTCGTTCCCATCTAATACTTTTCATACTCACCTTACTCCCCATAAGTAGCAAGGGTGCTAGTTGGACTGCTCCTACTATGCCCACGAATGAAGGGTTGCCCCCAATGGGCGAACAAATCTATCTGCTTCATACTGGCCGACAAATGTTCCTGACCAAAGGCACAACTTGGGGCACTCATGCTGCACTGACCGACGACCCCAGTTCTGCCCTACCCTACATCATCTATGACTTGGGTAGCTACCAGCGACTCTATTCCCCAAAGGCTGGAAACAAGCGATACCTGTTCCTAAACGACGGCACGGAGGGTAATGTGTACACCGACTACAACGGACAAGACATCACTTGTAGCTATTGGAAACTGCAAGCGGTTAACAATGGGCATTTCCGCATTATGTTGGCAAGCGAGAATGTGCACACAAGTACGCTTCCGAATTATCGCTTGGGGTGGAATCCCAATAATGTAGACAAGAATGAAAATGGTAGTAGTTTGGGGACAAACATCGGCATATTTGCTGTTAGTCCTACTGCCACAGGCAATGAGACGGAGTGGACCTATATCACAGACCAGCAATATGCAGAATACAAACAGCGCTGCATCCTTTATAACCTTCACGAACAGGCTATGCATCTTGGAATGGACGTGGAGGATATTGGAGCCGTCTACGACAACCCTTCATCTACAGCCGAAGAACTGGAAAGCGCAGCAACGGCCCTGCAATTTCTCCTTTCTCAAGCCGACACGGACTACATCATAAACCCCAATTTTGATGGTAGTGTTAGCGGATGGACCGTCAATATGCCTGGAGCACAAAACAAGGGTTACCAAGGTTCGTCATACACCAATGGTGGCATTAGCATCTCCCATTTTGCCGAGGCTTGGGTTCCGAATAGTCGAACCCTTGGTGCTGGAGAGATTTATCAAACCATCACAAATCTGCCCGAAGGTACTTACATGCTGGAGGCCGATGTCATTGCCTGTAACCAAAATGGCGACATTGAAGCCAGTGGCGTCTATCTATTTGCCCGTAACCAAACAGAGTATGAACAGGCAGTAAGCAGTCATAGTGCAAAGCCTCAGCACTTCAGCCTCGAATTTTACCACCAAGGAGGAAATCTAACTCTGGGACTGAAGACCCTTGACAGCACCAATGCCAACTGGGTGGCCT
Source organism: Bacteroidaceae bacterium (assembly GCA_017962495.1). Classification (GTDB taxonomy): domain Bacteria; phylum Bacteroidota; class Bacteroidia; order Bacteroidales; family Bacteroidaceae; genus Physcousia. Next base: position 3,056 of record JAGCVH010000039.1, on the reverse strand, counting down.
TCGACAACGTGCGACTCAGGATCTTCGGTGTTGTTCCGAAGCCTTTCAGCAACGACCCCACTCCACTCGTCATCAATGAACTGCAGACTGCCAACATCGACATGTTCATTGACCCGTCCTTTAATTATGGTGGATGGGTGGAACTTTACAATCCTACGGACAAACACATCAATCTGGGAAATGTCTTCATAAGCGACGAAGCGCTGAACCCTCTCAAGCACCAGCTTCCAACCGACATGGGTTATGTACCGTCCAAAGGATATAAAGTGGTGTGGTTCGACCATTACACAACTGCAGATGATTATAGCCAGAGCGATGTGGCTTATAAACAGGTTCCATTCAAACTCGATTACGAAGGAGGCAAAATCTTCTTTAGCAATAGCGATGGACAACTCTTCCTTTCTTTGGAATATCCTCACGCCATTCAACGTGTAAGTTACGCCCGAACTACCGATGGAACCGGCACATGGGGAATGACATCCACGCCTACTCCAGGTGCAAGTAATAATGGAAGCGCCTTTGCCTCTGAGCAATTGAGTGCTCCAGTCATTGACAAGGACGCCTGTGTGTTTACCACTCCATTTACAGCTCAGGTTAGTATTCCCAATGGTGCCACACTCAGATACACCTTGGACGGAAGTACCCCCACCCTAGCCAATGGCATAACCAGTTCCAACGGTTCATTCAGCATAGCGAAAAATACCATTCTACGCTTACGCCTTTATCAGGATGGTTACCTGCCCAGTGCTGTCATCACACGCAGTTACATCTATGCTGACAAGGACTATTACCTGCCCATCGTCTCTGTAGTCACTGACGACCGTAACCTCAACGACAACACCATAGGTGCATACGTAGATGGAACAAATGGAACATCAGGCAACAACCATAACTTCAGTAACAAAAACCGCAATTGGGAACGGCCTGTCAACTTCGAATACCTTGTTCCTAACAATCAAGAAGGAGACAACTTCCTGATGGCTATCAACCAAGAGTGTGATTTCGAGGTAAGTGGAGGATGGAGTCGTCATTTTAGCCCTGCCAGCTCCTTCCGTCTAAAAGGGAACAAGTATTGCCTCGGACAGAACGCCTTTGACTATCCTTTCTTCCCAGAAAAGCCTTATATCAAGAACAAAGCATTGCAACTGCGAAACGGAGGAAACGACAATAATGGACGTATTAGGGATGCAGCCACCCACCAGATTCTGATTACAAGCGGATTCTACAATGACTGCCAAGCTTGGCAACCCGTCCATATTTTCATCAATGGTCAGTATAAGTTCATGTTCAACCTCCGTGAACCCAATAATAAGAATCACGGCTACAGCAACTACGGCATCGATACCGACCTGATGGACCAGTTTGAAATCAATGGCACAAAAGGCTATGAACAGAAATCGGGTGACGATGCCTCCTTCCGTCAATGGATGTCACTGGCCGAACAACTCGGTAACGACCCCGAGAACGAGGTGTTGTACAAACAAATCTGTGATTTGGTGGACATCGACGAGTACATCAACTACATGGCGGCTGAATGCTATGTTGGTTCCTCGGATTGGCTCACGAATAGCAACAATGTCAAGGGCTATCGCGAAAAAAAGAATGGGGCAAAATTCCATCTCGTCTTCATGGACCTTGATTCGGGCTTCGGTAGCACCAACATGATTGGCAGTCTTCAAGGGCATCTTTATGATAGTCGATACGACACGGGTAAGAATTTCCTCATCGACATCTTCCTCAACATGCTGAAGAACCCGACATTCAAGAAGCGCTTCATCGATGCCTTCTGTCTGGTTCACGGCAGTGTCTTTGAGTCTGTACGCTCGACTGAAATCATCAATTCTATGGCAAGCATGATGGAAAAAGCGATGGGATTTGACGGACATCAGGCAGATACGAGAAATTCTGCCAACAGTCTCATTAGCGCCATCACCAGCAGCAGCAATCGCTCTGCCCGCATCAATAGCATTGTCAACTATTTTGGTTTAGGAAGTGCATACGACGTAAAACTCAGCACAAATCTTGACGCTTCTCGTCTGCAACTCAATGGGCAAGAGATTCCAACCAACAAGTTCGACGGAAATCTTTTTGCACCTGTCACGCTCTCTGCCATAGCTCCTGCAGGATATAAATTCAAAGGATGGGCTCTCACGGGTGCAGCCTTTGCTGGGGAAGACGTGTTTACCACAAACGATACTTGGAAATATTATGACCAAGGTTCATTGGATGGTCAAAACTGGAAATCCAATTCATATTCCGAAAATGGATGGAAAAGTGGCCAAGCACCTTTGGGTTATGGAAATGTTGGAATTAACGGAAGTAGTGACTATAACACAACTCTTGACTACGGAACGGACAGTAGCAACAAACGTCCGACATACTATTTCCGTAAAGCCTTCACTTTAGACAAGGCTCCTACTGACGACGACATTTATCAACTGACCTATTATGTTGATGATGGTTTCATTGCCTATGTAAATGGGACAGAAGTTGGACGTTATCTGATGAACGATGGTAATGCTGTTTACAGCGACTATTCTAATGCGTACGCAGGAGCTACTGCCGCCACAGCTACCATAACTATCGACAATAGCTTGTTGCTCCAAGGCAACAACATCATTGCTGTTGAGGTACACAACACCTCAGCAAGTTCTTCTGATATCTATTGGACAGCAAGGCTCGTCCATAGTGGCACTACTGGAAGTGGTATTGTCAGCACCAGTAAAGATTTTACGCTCTCCAATCTGAATACGGGCAGCTACACATTGGAGGCACAGTTCGAACCCATTCCCGAGGAGGCTCTCATCGACAGTCTCTCGATGCCCATCAGGGTGAACGAGGTCAGTGCAGGAAACAGCATATTCGTCAACGACACTTTCCTGCGCAACGACTGGATTGAACTATACAACACCACTGACTCGGACCTCGATGCTGCCGGACTTTACATCAGCGACGACCCGGACGACGTGCTGAAGTATCAAATCACTTCAAGTCCGGTCCTCAACACCGTCATTCCTGCTCACGGGCACCGAATCCTGTGGGCCGACAACCTTGTT
>JAGCVH010000038.1 GCA_017962495.1 Bacteroidaceae bacterium | reverse complement strand
CTAGGAGGATAAGTCTCGGCCCTTAGGAGGATAAGCCTCGGCTCGCAGGAGGAAGGAGCCGAACGCCTAAGGAGGAAAGACTGAACGCCGACATGAGATGATTGTCGCACGCCTTGAAACGAATATTGCACGACGTGGAACAATAATGTCACGCCGTGCAATATTTTGCAATATTATTCCCTTTCCGGGTCTGTTCTATGGTGCAAAGATAGTAAAAAACACTTGAATATCCAAATGTTTTCGCCTAATTATTTTACGCCAAGCAAGCGAAGCATCTCCTGCGCATAATGGCGGCCTAGTTCGCGATAGCCTGCTGCATCGAAGTGCAAGCGGTCGGGACCATTGGTGCAACCCTCGGAGGAGATGACATGAGCAGTTGGGATGGTCTGGGGCAGTTCCTGAATCTGCTTGTTCATAGCAATGCACACTCCCTGGCCATCGGCACGAACGACCTCGCCTGCCAACAGGGGAACATCCTCTGCCTTAAGGTTCAGGTCAGCGAGCAACTGCTTATAAACGATGTTGACTTTGTTCGCCCAAGTTGGGTCACCGGTGTTGGATTCGCCCTGATGCAGCAGTATGCCCTTGATGACGCCCTGCTTGCTGGCCTTGCGAGCCAACGAGAGCAGACGCTCATAAGGATTATTACCGTAAGCCTCTAATGGACCTTTCATCCAACCGGGTGCACGATGAGCGACATAATTCTCGATGGAATCGTTCATAAATGTCTCGATGTGACATCCGCCAATGGCAACATTGATGACTCCCACGCGAATGCTGTCGGGCAGGGCTGCGGTTAGTGTACGTCCGAAGTAATCGGCAGGTGTGAGACCTGTGTTACTGCGGCAGAGAGGAGGCAAAGCCTGATACCAATTGCCTTGCTTGCGCTGGCGTTGAGCATCGTCAACAGCAGCCATCATGATGAAGCGGTCGTCAGGCAGTTTCATGTCTTGCGGCTCAGGACGAGCGTTGCCTTCCATGTTCGACTGGCCGAAGCAGAGGAAGACATAAAGGTTGGGATCAAATTCCATAGGTTGGTCGAGTTGCTGATATTGGAAACAATCGAAGTCTGCCCAGCCACCAGCTTGTTTAGTGGCATAGCAGAAGAGGGCAAACTTGGAACCCATGAAGAAACGGCGATAGTCGAATATCATGCGATAGTTCTTTGTTCCAATCTTTGTCCATTTCTCGCCATCGATGCTATAGTAGAAGTTGGCCACATCGTTGCGTCCAGGACGGAAGTCGCCATCGATGCGCAACCATATCTGCTTGGCCTTGGGATAAAGCGAAGACAACGCTACGCTCTCTATCATCTTTTCATCGACTTGAGTCACATCCTTCTCGCGGTTCGATAGTTGTACGTTCTGCTCACTCATTTCCAAGAAGAAAGACTTGCCTTTGCGCTTGATGGTAAGCACGCCCGAATCGCCGTTAAAGGCAGAGAATCCGACACAGTCGCCATCTTTCAGCTTCGAAAAGTCGATGCAAACGCTTCCGCTGCATACAGGGCCTCCCATGCGCTGGGTCAGTGTATTAGGAGCCAGATATAGGTTAGGCACAACTCGATTCGTCTTCAGGCGAAGCCAACCTTGGCGCTCGGTAAGACTCCAAGCCTCATTAATGGGGTTGTGGTTCCACTGCCAGTGCAGTCCAAGCTTGGGAGAGGAGAAGTCATCGCTACAGATGATGGATGTCTCAGGTTCACCGCTTCGATAGGCACGCATCGTATCAGGCACCTTGCCGTTCTCGTCGCCCAACATGGGCCAACCGTCGATCCAGCGAACGGGTGAGAGCGTCAGCACGCGACCCACACCGCCACGGTCCTGGAACATGATGCCGTACCAGTCACCTTCCTCTGTATCGACAATGGTTCCTTGTGCCAGATATGAGAATCCACCAAAGTCGCTCTCAAGAACGACATTCTTTTCCCACTTGGCATTCAAGTCCTTTGTGCGATAGCATACCTCACGGCGATGGCGGCCTGGGGCATAGACGTGGCTGATGAGCAAGGCATAGTAGGTGCCGTTGTGCTTGATGACACGGGTGCCCTCGAGCAATCCGCGTTCATCGGCCTCACGCTCGAAGTAATGGCGCTGACTGCCTTCGACCACGCTTTTCAGGTCGCGCGTCAGCTGGCACATCTCTCCTGTTCCGTAGAAGACATAAGGCGTACCGTCATCGTCAAAGAACAACGTGGCATCGTGGAAGTGGCAAAGACGTGAATGAATGGTCCAAGGACCCTCTGCCTTTTCAGCTGTGAAGATATAGGTGTCACCCATCGGACCACCCTCATTGGGAGCCAGTAACGCCCAGAACTTACCATCGTGATACTTCAGGGAAGTAGCCCATTGACCACGTCCGTAAACGGTGCCTTCCTGCATATCGTACTTGGGAGAGTCTGTCAGGCGATCGAAGATGTAACCTACGGTCTCCCAGTTCTTCAGGTCCTTTGAACGCATGATGGGACCACCTGGCATCAGGTGCATCGTAGTAGAGACTAAGTAGAAAGTGTCACCCACACGAATGACATCGGGGTCGGGAACGTCTGCCCATAACATGGGGTTCTGAATGACTGGCAGCGATTGTGCTTTCGCTACGTTAATTGGGCCTTGACCTACGCCTATTAAGAGGACGATGGCCATGAGGCGCTTGATGAATCTTGACATTGTTTCCATGAGACCTTTACTTTTATTATTTAATTGGAAGTGTTAATTATCTTCTTTCCGTCGCGGATATAGACACCGCGTGGGAGATTCTCATTGTCCATTTTGCGACCATTCAGGTCATATATATCAGAACTTTGGACTCTGTTTCCTGCATTAATGGATTCGATTCCTGTCGTTCCCTCGCTAAAGCACCAGTTGTCGAAATCAAGGAATGGACCTCCACTTCCCGTAAAGGTAAAGAATATGTCGCGCACCCCCGTTAGGGAAGAGGTAAGGTCGCAAGAGACCTCTGTCCATTCCTCGTTAGTAGGTTCTATGGTGATTCGTCCTTTGGCAGTGCCTGTCTTACTGCCGAAGCGAATAAATAACGTGCATTTCTTGGTGCATCGAACTTTGGCCTTAAACGATTTGGCTCCATCTTTGCCAAAGTCAACGTTGCGAACCTTGATGTAGTCGCCATGACTGATTTCTGTCACATAACACTGGTTATAGTCGCCTACACAGCGCACGCCTTCACATTGGTTGATGGTCTCTGCCTCCTGCAAAACGAAGGGGTTCAGTGTCTGCAGAGGACTCACTCCCTTTGACGTGAAATTGATGTAGGGAATGCTTCCATCTTCATTGGGCGTAAACTCTTCGATACATGTCGCGCGCTTGAAACCTCCTCCGCCTGGCAGTTTGCCGTTGTGGTAGAACATATAGTGATGTCCGCGGAATTCCACGCTTCCTCCATGAATGGTGAAACTGTTATCGGCTTGTCCCATGACCTTGCCCTGATAGGTCCACGGACCAGTAATCTTGTCGGCAGTGGAGTAAGCCCAATATTCAGGTACGCCTCCTGCTGCATATTCCAGATAATACTTGCCGTTGCGCTTGTATATCCATGATGCCTCCTCGAAATTGGTCTTAGGATTGCCGTCGTCGTCATATCCTTTGTATGGGCCAAAGGCACTCTCGTCCTTTGTCTTTACCTCTATCTCGCCTCCTGTGATGGAGGTCATGCTTTTCGTCAGCTTGGCGTACCAAAGCATGTTATTGCCATAAAACAGATAGGCTTGCCCATCGTCGTCTATCATTACCGTTGGGTCAATCTTGAACCAACCCTTGACCAACGGCTTGCGAATGGGGTCTCGATAGGGACCAGCCGGATTATTGGCCACAGCCACACCAATGCCAGGATAGGCTTCTCCCTTGATGGTGGCGGTAACATACCAATACCATTTTCCGTTTCGCTCTATGCACTGACTTGCCCAACAATCATTGTCCTGTTTTGCCCAAGCCGAGAAGGTGGCGGAAGTTAACGGAGTGCCTCGATAAGTCCAGTTCACCATATCAACCGTACTATAAAGCAACCAGTCCTTCATGGTGAAATAGCCGTTCAGGGTTTCGTCTTCATCGTGGTCGACAAAGAGATAAAGCGTGTCGCCATGAACATACGGAGCTGGGTCAGGTGTATAACGGTCATAGATGACAGGGTTCTGAGACACTGCTTTGATGCAGAATGCACAGAGTAAACTGAGAGCACAGAGACGTTTCATAATATGCTGCTATTTTGTAGATAGTCCTTCAAATTGATTATATAGGTGGTATATGCCGCCGGGTTTGGTCTGCAGGTCGTATTCATAGACCTTCTTCACATCGAGCGCAGGCTTTTCTGTAAGCGACTTTGCCAAGATAGGCTCTTTTATCTGGGCGCTCTTGTATAGCGGGTTGGGACAATCGCCATTTGCTAATTTTAGGCCTTCACCTTCCAGTTCCACATAAGAACGGATGCGGGCAACACCACCAATGCTTGAGTGAATGGTGGCCTTCTGAAGTTGACTTCCGTTCCACTCCATATCCACTTCAAAGCCACCGCGTGACTTTAAGCCTGCAACACTTCCCTCTTCCCAGGTCGAAGGTAGGGCGGGTAGCAAATGTATGGCATCGTCGTGACTTTGCAACAGCATCTCTGCAATACCTGCTGTGGCACCAAAGTTGCCGTCGATCTGGAAAGGTGGATGAGCATCGAAGAGGTTGGGGAAGGTGCGTCCCTCACGATATTGCCTTGAGGCCCTCTCCGATGGCAATAGTTTAAGCATGTTCTTCAGGATGGTCAAGGCATGATCACCATCGAGCATGCGAGCCCAGAAGCATATCTTCCATCCCAGACTCCATCCCGTAGCCTCGTCTCCGCGGTCGTTTAACGTCTGCTTGGCTGCAGCAAAGAGTTCGTTGTGGTTGTAAGGACTGATCTGGTTGGAGGGGAACAAACCATAAAGATGCGAGATGTGGCGATGATGCATGTCACTGCCATCGGCATCGATAAGCCATTCTTGCAATTGCTTGCGACTGCCTATCTGCATGGGAGGCAATTTCGAGAGGGCATCCTCCAAAGTCTTCTGGTAATCGACATCCTTTCCCAGGATGCGGGCGGCTTGCAAGGTGTTTGACAGGGCATCGAAGACAATCTGATTGTCCATGGTGCAACCTGCTGTGATGGGCGTCGGCCTTCCGGCAGGTCCTTGCTCAGGACTAACAGAGGGAACAACTACCAGCCAATTGTTGTATTTGGGATGAGGCTGCATGTAGTCGAGATAGAAGTCTGCCGTACCCTTAATGACTGGATACCATTGGCGCAGGAACTTCTTGTCGCCCGTGTAGAGGTAATGCTGCCACAGATGGGTTGCCAACCAAGCGCCACCATTAGGATACATTCCCCAGAAAGCACCATCCACAGGACCTGCAATACGCCAAAGGTCAGTGTTATGGTGGGCCATCCAACCTCCGCAGTTGTACATGACCTTCGCTGTCTTCGCTCCTGTAACACTTAAGTCACGAATCATTTGGAAGAAGGGCTCGTTGGTCTCCGTTAGGTTGCATATCTCCGAAGGCCAATAGTTCATCTCGGCATTGATGTTGATGGTGTATTTTGAATCCCAAGGTGCATCTCTCTTGTCGTTCCATAGTCCTTGAAGATTGGCAGGCTGACTGCCTGGCTGTGAGCTGGAGATTAGCAGATAGCGTCCGTAGTTGAAGAGTAATGCCACCATACCCCAGTCTGTGCTTCCTGTGAACTGTTCCAGACGTTTGTCTGTGGGCAACTGGCTGTTGGCTGTCGAAGTAAGGTGGAGCTTAACGCGCTGATATTGCTGTTGGTAAGCCTTTATATGCCGACTGAGTAATGCTGCATACTTGTGCTTTCGTGCACTCTTCAGTTGTTTCAGCGTTTTAGCAGGCGCATTGCCATCTACGTTTTCATAGTTGACATAGTTTGTGCCAGCAGAAACGTATATCGTTGTCGTGGTGCCGTTCTTCACTTGTACGCCACCTCCCGTCTGGTAAGTCACTTCGCCGTCGCTCTCCACCTGATAGCGAAGAACTGCCTTAAGCTTGCTGGCAATGCCTTCGTGGTCAACGCCTTGAATGGTGGCCATGATGCCGTCCTTGCCCTTGTCATATGTTGTGGCATAGGGTGCCGTGTGACTGATAGCGAAACTTGCAGGGGTGTCGCTTTCCAGATGCATGACGATGATGTTGTCAGCCATCGTGGCAAAGGTGGTGCGACGATAGTGATGCCCGTTTTGTTCGAATATCACCGTCGAGAGGGCTGTCTGTAGGTCCAGCTCACGTTTGTAGTTGCCTACGTTCTCCGGTGTGATGCCTTCGTGTGTCAGTTTCAGGCTTCCCAGCGTCAGGTACTTCATACCATGAGGACCTTTGATAAACTGCTGGTCAATGAGTTTTGCAGCTTCCGCATCCTTGTCGTTGAAGATAAGATTGCGAACTTCATCAAGATGGTCGAGTGACGTTGTGCTGTTGTTGTCGTGCGGACCTCCAGACCAGAAAGTGTCTTCGTTAAGCTGCACTTCATCTTCCTGTGTGCCGCCATAAACCATGCCTCCGAGGCGACCATTGCCAATAGGCAATGCTTCGAGCCATATCTTGGCAGGGGTGTCATACCACAACTTTTCAGTGTTATCTTGTGCCGACAGTGTCGAGGATACTGCGAGCAACATCATTGTAATGAGAAGATTGAGACTCATCTGGCTTTTTCTCACTGTGCCAAGGCTCATGTAATCATGGCTTTGGTCTTTTGGCTTAACGAAGGCGTATTTTTTCATTTTCCTATAAATATTTTCTTTCCGTTAATAATGAATATACCCCGTTGCGGAGTTCGCACCTTTTGCCCTAACAGGTTGTATATCGCAGTGCCTTGGGATGAAGGTCGGGTTTCATTGGCATTAATATCGTGTATAGCATCTGGTATGGTAACGGGGATGAGGAAGAGACGAAAGTTGTTGAAACACGTCCAGTCATTGCCTACGGATACTGTCTTCTTTAATCCTATTCTTAGGCGGCCATTCGTTACTTTGGCAACGAGGTAATTGGCATAAGTGTCTCCATTCTGGTTAAATGCTCTTTCAGACTGCTCACGATTATCGACATAGTTATTCCAAGAACCAAAGGAGAACTGATAATCATAGATAGAGCCTAAAGTAACGGAAGTAGTACCTGCGTAGAGAATGGCGTTCAGCTTTTCTTTACCTTCGTTGTGACTTTTGTAGGCATTGTCTTGTGAACCATTGCGATAGAAGCCCTGAACATAGAGGAGATAATATCCATTTTCCAACCCTGTAAGCGTTTGATAGGTATTGAAGTTAGTATTGAAGAACTCGCCTACATTGTGTTCCAAAGAGGGAGAACTGCCCGACCACCCAGTCTTGTCCATAGTTGTGAAGTTGGGATTCTTTATCTTCGCCGTTTCTTCGTTGGTAGTAACCATCAGTCCGTGATAGTAGTTGTTAAGGGCCGTCTCGAGGGCATCACCGGCCTTCACGAGTTCTTTCGTCAGGTTGTTCTCTGCTTCCAATACTTCTTGGGCTTTGGTTATGGCCTTTTGCACGTTGTCGGCTCCCTTTGCCCCAGTTATGACATTGGGTTGGTTCCGCTCGATAAGCGAGTTTATGCGATTTATAGCTTCTGCGCGGATTCGGGCAGCTTCAGCCAGTGGCGTGGGCGTGCTGTCGAAGTCGTAGGCAGGAATGGCAAGGGGCTGTAACCCAGCATTGTTGGGTGAGTTCGCCTTGATGCGTAGTATGGTGAACGAGCAAGGGAGGAACGTATATTCAAAGTCATTGCCAAAGCCCGTGAAGGAACTCTCGGCAGGATAAATCTTCCTGGGGCTTGTCAGCGAGTTCTCTTCTGTAAGTGAGTTTGCCTTCAGGGTGATGACCTTGCCCGTGGGCTGTATGCCGTCTGCGTTCAAGTGCAGTTGTGTCGTCTGGGGCTTTGTAAGGCCGTTAACAACCTTGACGACTATCTCGCCTTCTGCCTCGTCATAGCCACCAAAAGCCTGTACGCGACCATCAAAGATGTCATTCGTCTTGTAGGTGAGTAGCAGTTTATCATCCACGTAGCAATAGATGCCGTCGCCTTCCTGCATCACAATCTTTATCTTATACCAGCGTCCTGTAGCGATGTTGTGTGATACCTTGTTGCCTACGCTGGAAGCAGAACCATTGCTGACCTTCTCCATGCCTGTCTGCGTATTGCCCCATCCGCCCATGTTGATGCGATAGTGCGTGTTGACGTTCGTCGTATCAGCTCCAAAGGCAATCATAAAGCCTTCTGACCCACCTGTCTTCATGGCCTCAAGTTCTAAGGTCGAGTTGCGGAAGGCGTAGGCATTGATGAAGCTTAGGCATGGTGTGCCATTCGCTGATTGTATGTATTCTCCCAGGGTGTTCACTTTCCATGTGCCACTGGCCTCCGTCCATTCGTCTTCCCGATTCTTGAAGTCACTCTCGTAATAGGTTTGCGTGCCGTCGTTGCTGGTTACCTTTAGGTTGCGGAACTTCGCCTGCGTGGCCCAGGTGCCGATACCTATCTTGCCATTGCTGATGAGCTTTTGGCTGTCGGCAAAGATGCGTGTCTTCACGTTATAGTCGGGACGGTTTTCTGCATACATCTTTTGCACGTAGTACGAGGCACGTCCCATCACCTGGTGGTTGTCGTACCAAATGAGGTTGCAACTCCAGTTGGGGGCGTTTACGTTGGTGAGCAATGGTGCGTAAGAGGCCATGGTGACAAGGTCGCTGTTGCGTTCCATGAAACCAATGAAGGCAGCCTCGCTTAATGCTGCGTCCATATTGCCCTGTCCTACATTATTGTTGGTGGCATACTCTCCAGCATATACCGTGTATTTACCTCGGGCAGCATTGTCGAACAACGAAGAAGAGTCATAGAAATAATCGGGTTCAACATACCAGTGTACGTCGTACATGTCGTTGTTGGGGAACAAGTGATCGTCTGTCCAAGATAAGTTGTTGATGAACGTTAATTGGGGATACTTGCTCTTCAGGTAGTCATAGAAATATGCGTATCGTTTAACATAGCGGTCTGTGCCGTTCTCGTTGCCCAGTTCCACATATTTCAGGGGGAAAGGTTCTGGGTGTCCAGCTGCTGCACGTTTGGCTGCCCACTCGTTTGTCATGGGGTCGCCAATGGCGTATTCTATGGCATCCTCAATGTCCTGACGGTAGGGTTGCAACTTTGCCGTGTTGGAAGCTTCGATGAAATCACCATTCCGTATGGAGCATGACATGCCTACGTTGGCCACAAACATGCCATCCATGCCTATGTCTTCGCAGAATTGTAAGAACTCATGATAGCCTAGGCCGTAGGTTGAACGATAACCCCAGAGGCTGTATTCGCCTCGTCGTGTCATGGGGTCACCCAGTGTTTCCTTCCATTTTACACGATTCTCCAGGGTGTAGCCCTCCACAATGCACCCACCAGGCCAGCGCATGAAAGAGGGGTGAAGTGCTTCTAGCGTCTCAGCAATGTCACGACGAAGGCCATTATCGCGTCCCTTGTATGTGTCGGAGGGAAAGAGAGACACATAATCAACATACACCTCTCCTCCTGTCTGAGACGTCAGGAGTAATCGGAACTTGCCATTGGTGACGGTTTGTGAAGCCGTAATCGTGGCAGTGTATTCGTTCCACTCTCCATCAGCCTTGATGTCGAATTCCTTACTGCCGATGTCTGTGCCTGCTGAGTTGGATAGTTGAGCAATAACCTTGCCCTGAAAATTGTTTGTACGCAGATAGAAGCGTAACTTGTAGTTTTCATTCGTTTGATAAGCCACTCCCCAATAGCCTGAATTGTCAACTATAACCTTCGTGTTCGACGTGGCTGATGATACACGAAGGCAAAGGGCATTGGGTGTATTCTCGTGTAAGGGAACATCTGGTACGACAACATCTTTGGCAAGGGTACAACCACTGCTACTAATGCTCCATCCCTTCCATTTCAATTGTTCCACATTCCACCAAATCCAGAAGTCTGAGTAGCCTGAGGTCCAATAGTTTGGTGAGTGTGGAGCATAGGCTTTCCCGTCATCCTTTAGGGTCATTCCTGATGGTAGTGCGTGTTCCTCAAATCCTCTGTTCTGAATCATCTCGGCATAGAGTCCCCCGTCACCAGCGTGGTTGATTTCCTCGAAAAAGATTCCGTACATCGAACGTGAAACGTCGTGTCCTTTTGTTCCGAGGTCGACATAAATTTGATTGGCCCGTTGGGCCACTGCCAGCATAACTGCCAGCATCGTGCTTAGTGTCAGGATAACTTTCTTGTTCATCATGGTCGTTTCTTCAGCAGGAAAAGATTAGAAAGGTATTATCTATTTAGTTTTATGGTCTCATTATCTTCTTACCATTTTGTATATAGATGTGTCTCGAGCGTGCAGAGGACGCAGGGACAATGCGACCATTGAGGTCGTAGATGGGTGTCGACTGACTTCCAGCAGTTTCCACCAAGGTAATGCCGTCAACGACGTTCACTCCTTTGGCAAAGACGGGTTGCAAGGTGACGTTGTCGTCAGGCATGATGAAGGTCAGGGTGGTATTGCCATTGTCCAGTGTTTCCAAACTCATCATCGTTTTCATGGTGAAGTTGACGCCGTTGACCACCTGTAGTTCCTTCAACCCGTAACCTTCTGTGGCTTTGATGGTGAGTTTCACCTCTTCTCCCTCTGCTGCCTCACTCACATTTGCGGTAATGGAGCCGTAGCTTGCCTTGCGAATGGTGATGAGGAACTTCTCGGGTTCGAGGTCGGCAGGTGAATAGATGATTTGATCGATGAAGATAGGAAGACCGCCTACGTTGGTGACAATGAGGTTGTTGGTGCCTGCCTTTAGGGCTACGTCGTCAAGTGATACCTTCAGCCATTCGTTATCCGCTGTCTTTTCCGTTGTCACTATCGTGCTCTTGCCATTGGCAGTAATGCGTATCTTGCCAGCTTTGGTGGTACACATATATCTTACTTGCACGCGATAGGTTCCAGCTTCTTTCAGTTCCAGTTGGTGGCGTAATGCCCCAGAGGTGCTGGTTCCCATTTCCACGAATCCGTTGCCAGCGTGTCCTCTTACATTGGGGTGAGAATAATAGGAACTTGTAGTGCAGTTCTTTACGCTCTTGGTATCCATATCCTCTGCCTCGATGATGATTTCACCCTTGTATTCGTCTGGTTGCTTGGGAAGGTCGGCCGTTAGCGATGTGTTGGGTAACGTGTCAGTTTGCTTGCCTGTGGCGCTTCCTTGGCAATTAATGGTAACGTCCACTCCTCCCAAGTGTTTTACACTTAAGGTATATATGCCGTTCTCGGCATCCCATGTTGGCACGGCTACTGCTGAGGCGCGCAGTCGCTTGTTGATAGTGTACGAAGGTTCGGAGGTAACACCTGTAATCACGATGTCCTCTTTCACCTGTGTGGTGGTGTCCGTACGGTAATTGTTGAGGTAGAGGTCGATGTGGTCGGCATATTCACGCACCAGCGCACTTCCCAGTTTGCCCAATGTCAGATGCAGACTGTCGCAAGTGTTGTAGAGCAAGGGAATGTGGCCTGTTGCCGTGGTCAGTTTGTTGAGATAGCTGTAAGGCGTGTAAGTCACCAGTTGGTTGCGATAGCGGTTGACATATAAGTCGCCCGTGCTTACTTCGGGATAGTATTTGTTGAACTCTGCAACTTTCTTGTCTATGTTTTGCCAACGCGAGGTGTAAGCCGACTTGCTCACTCTTACAGGCACTGACTTCACCAGATTGTCGTACATGGCAGGAACGATAGGGATGGCCCCGTAGCGACCAGTCGATTTGAAGTAACAGAAGTTGTTCATCCACCTGCCGTCGCCCTTGTTCATGGGATCGTTTTGCTTGTACAGCCCGTCGTAGAGGTCACCCCATGCGGCATATCGTTCCTCGTCGCTTCCCGAAGTCACGTTGTTCACAACTATCACCTTTGTCTTCTCCATCACTTCCTCGCGAGTGGGGATGTAGATGGTGCCGTCGATAACCTTTCGGAACATATCGATCCAAACTCCTTGGAAACCGTCGAAAGTAGCCCAGTTGCGACGTGTATAACCGTCCACAGTGGTCTTTCCCGTTTCCTTGAAGTCTTCCGTCCAGATGAGTTCCGGACCGTCCCATACGGCACCGCCGTTTACCGCCATCTGTTCCATTACGGTAGCTATGCCTGCGGCAATGGGGTATTTCGTCTTGTCAGCCCCTACCAGCGACTCCATGGCACCGTTCCAGCCACAGTTGTCATAGCGCACGCCGTAATTCTTTGCTATACCTGAAATGTATGGGCCGTAGGTTACGCTTTCGTTGTTGTAGAAACATGCCGATGTCGTGTATTTATACAGCCACAGAATGGCTTCGGGATAGTTGCGGCAGGCCTTTAGCAATGATGCGTTACGCTTCAGCATTCCGATGGGGTTCAGGGCGTGGCTCCAGATGTTCCCACAGAACGATACGGTGAGGAAACCTCCATATTTGTGCGACATCTCCACCAGTTTGGCAAACAGGGCGATGCGGTCGGCCTGGAATGAAGAACTCAGGTCGTTCTTCGAGTTCTTCTCGTCGAAGCCCCAGAACTGTTCTGCGTAGTTCCAGCCAAGGAAGTTGGGGAAATGACGGAAGAAATATTCAAATGTCTCCAAGTCTGTGTCTTGGATGTGGGTGTGTCCGCCCGATGCGGGTTGGCAGGTAAACCACAGCCCGTTTTGCTGACACACGGTGCCCCATGATTTGTAGGTTCGAACGGCATTTTGCGGCATCTTGTACACATTCTTCTCCGTGTCGAACTGGCAAGAGAGGGAGAGGTTCATGCAGACGTATGGTTTAATGTCTTCGGGAATCAAGTTGATGATCTTCTGCGGATCGGCAGCATTCCATACGTCGACGTGAATCATCCACAATGGGTGTTGGGCGTCGATAGGGCGTCTTTCCTGTGCCTTGAGGGCTGTTGGAAGTAGGATGGTAAGGAGTAAAAAGAGTATTTTTTTCATAGTAATAAGTGTTCTTTCGTTGCAAAGTTAAGAATTTCGTCTCGCCTTTATGCCCACATTTGTCTCATATTCTGTTTTGTATGTTTCATCCCTGGTTTAATATGGTCGTTGGGATAAATCTTTCTTCATTATACATTCTTCATTAGCCAAGCTCGCTTGGTGCTTAACGCGCGCAGGTACATTATTAATTATGTACGCCGTTGGTTGACTTTGACTGGTGGCACGATCTTTGGGATTTGCAAACAGACTTGCTGGTGTCTTTTCTCAAGAACAAGATCTTATTTGATTATCCCTGCGACAAAAATCCACGATTTTATTTGCATACCCCCTCAAGAAGTCATATCTTTGCATTTGTAATAACATGAAAAACTAACAACTATGAGCGTGCTGTTTATACCTGCCTGTCGTGTGGGAAAAACCCGTAGAAATCGGCTTTTTGCTAAGTTTATAGGTGTTTGATACAAATACTAAAAGATTTGAAACATGTGCAAATTGAAGCATAATTAATAATAATTAATTTTGTCCCGTACAATTGTTAAAAAATGCTTAATTATAACTACAAAATACCATTTCTATGAATCAAAATCTGTCAAAATCGAAGAATCTGAAACGGTTGATTAGACAGACCATTCCCGCGATTCTGATGCTGTTCACATGCAGTTCTATGCTGTATGCTCAGAATAGCATCACGGTAAAGGGTACAGTCACAGACAATAACGCGGAGCCTTTGATAGGTGCAACGGTATTGGTGAAAGGCCAAACTGGCGTAGGTACTCTTACTGACATCGACGGTAACTTCCAGTTGAAGGTGCCTTCTGAGAAGTCGGTACTGGTGGTTTCCTATGTTGGTATGACCACGAAGGAAGTAAAGATCGACAAGCAACGGACATTAAAAATCGTGCTTGAAGACGATAACCGGCTGGATGAAGTCGTGGTGGTAGGTTTTGGTCAGCAGAAGAAAGCCTCTGTCGTGGGTGCAATTGCGCAGACCACGGGCGAAGTCCTCGAACGCACCGCAGGTATAGGTAGTGTTGGCTCAGCCCTCACTGGTAACCTTCCAGGTGTCGTAACAGTTGCTTCTTCTGGTCAGCCTGGTGAGGAAGACCCACGTATCTACATTCGTGGTGCTGCGGCTTGGAATCAGGATGCTCAGCCTCTGATCCTCGTCGATGGAGTTAAGCGTGACATTAAGTCTGTTGATATCACGTCTGTGGCTACCGTGTCGGTATTGAAGGACGCATCTGCTACGGCCGTTTACGGTGTCGAGGGAGCTAATGGCGTTATCCTTATAACCACAAAGCGTGGTCAGGAAGGCAAGGCAAGAATCGACGTTGGCTTCAACGCTACCCTGAAGGCCGTGTCAAAGCTTCCGCACAAGTATGATTCTTACGACGGATATATGTACCGCAATCAGGCCATCGAACATGAGTTGGCTTTAGGTGGTGCTGGTTCGTGGGCATATTATCGTCCGCAAACTTTCATCAACAACTTCCGCAACCAGGATCATACCGTGAAGCCTCATTATGATGCTGCAGGCAAATATCTTGGCGATTATAGCATGGCTGAACGCTATCCTAACATCGACTGGCAGGATGAGATGTTCAAGGACTTTGCATTGTCTTATAATACGAACCTCAATATTTCTGGTGGTACTAAGTATGTGAAGTATTTTGTGGCATTCGACTTCCAGAACGAAGGCGATATGACAAGAATTCGTGAGAACAATCAGGGTTATAAAGGTGGTTATACATACAATCGTTTGAATGTCCGTTCAAACCTGGACTTCCAAATCACAAAGACCACTTTGTTTAAGGTAAGTCTGGCTGGTTCTAATGCACGTCAGAAGACTCCACACTATTATTATAATAATACAGCTGAGCACTTTCAGGCTCAGAACTGGGTGGGAGCCTATCGTATGCCACCCAACATCTTCCCTGTTAAGTACTCAGATGGTTCATGGGGTTTCTCTAAGCAATTTGCTTCCAACGTTGCAAACTCTCCTATGAATTTGGCAACCACTGGTTATGCGCTAAACTCCATTACACGTATCTATACTGACTTCTCGCTCGAGCAGAAGCTCGATTTCATCACAAAGGGCCTGCTCCTGCGTGGTACAATATCGTGGGACAACCGCTTTGACGAAGGTAATCGCGGTATCTATGACCAGCATCAAACAAAGACAGCATATATTCTCCCAGAGGATGGTGTGTTTGTTCACGGAGAGGACATCTTCACGAGCACAGGTTTTGATTTCTATGAACCCCGCACTTGGGATGAGGAAGACGGCAGCATAAGTTCGACGAGCCGTGGAACAGAATATTCACTTCAACTCTATTGGGCTCGCCAGTTTGGAATCCACAATGTCACTGCCATGGGTAACTGGAAACGTCGTATCGATGCCAATAACTCCGACCTTGAGTGGCGTCGTGAGGACTGGGTGTTCCGTACCACTTATGACATTAAGAGCAAGTATTTCGCTGAGTTCAACGGTGCTTACAACGGTTCACAAAAGTTCTCTCCTGAAAACCGCTTCGCTTTCTTCTGTTCAGGAGCTGCAGGCTGGATGCTCTCGGAAGAGAAATTCATGGACAAGCTTAGAGAGAAGGGAATCATTGACATGTTCAAGATTCGTGGCTCCATTGGTCAGATTGGTGATGATAATGCAGGTGCCCGTTGGGCTTATCTGACGAACTGGGAGGTTAATGGCCCGTTTGCGATGGCCACTGACGGTTCCAACAGCCCGTTCACGGGTTATAAGGAAAGCACCATTGCCAGTCCCGACCTTCGTTGGGCAACGGTAACAAAGAAGAACATTGGTTTCGACTATGCCATTGCCAATGGTATGTTTGCAGGTAGTTTCGACTGGTTCCGCGACGACCGTACTGACATCTTCATCTCTGGAGCCGATCGCACCGTGCCTTCATTCTATGGTGCTGCAAAGACTCCGGACATCAATAAGGGTAAGATGAAGAACTCAGGTTTCGAGTTTGAACTGCGCTTCAATAAGGTGCTGAAGAGCAATGGCATGCGTTTCTGGGCAAATGCCAACTATACGTACGCGCACAATACTATTATCTTAAAGGATGACCCCGCACTGATTCCAAGCTATCGTAAGGCAGAAGGTTATTCTCAGGGACAATACGTATCATTTATCGACAGAGGTTTTATTGGCACCTACGACGAACTCTATAGTACGCCATATCGTGAGAAGAACGACAATCAGGTTCTCATTGGCGACCATTATCTCGTTGACTTCAATGGTGACGGTAAGATTGACGAAACAAACGATAAGGCTCCTTACGGCTACACGGGAACTCCCGAGCACACCTATAATGCTACAATCGGATGGGAGTGGAAGGGCTTCAGTATATTTGCTCAGCTTTATGGCGTGTTTGGCGTCACTCGTGACGTGACATTACGCTCCTTCCCAAGTACCCTTCTTACCGTATATGATACTGGTACTCAGTGGCATCCTTCGGCTGCAACGGCAGATGTCGTTCCCCTGCGCTTTACTACTGGAGCTCCTGAGAACGAGGAAGAATGGAACTATGGTACTCAGTACCTCTTCGATGGCTCGTTCTTCCGATTGAAGAATGTGGAAGTAGCATACACATGGACTAAGGGCTGGATTAAGAAAATTGGTTTCTCAAGCCTGAAGCTTTATGTGAATGCCAACAACCTCTTCCTGATTACGAAGATGCCTGATGACCGCGAGAGTAACCTCACTAATACGTCTAATGGCGTAGGTGGTTTTTATAACTTCTCTGGTGGTCAGGGCGCCTATCCCACAGTCAGACGTTTTAACTTCGGATTTAAGCTCTATCTTTAATGTATATAATAATATAGTATATGGATATGAATTATTATAACAACATAAAGTCCCTATTTAGCGGTATGCTGCTTCTTATGGGAGTTGGCTTAACCTTCACTGCATGCTCTGACTGGCTCGACAAGGAACCAGAGTCCATCGTGGCAGAGGATGAGGCATTCAAGAACTACCGCAATTTCCAAGGGTATATTGAGGAAATCTATTACTTGATTCCGGATAAAGAGAAGGTCAATTATTGTACCGCGTGGAACTTTGGTGACGATGCTGTTCACAACACAGAAGGCTTCGCACACATGGACCATCAGGTGGACCTTGGCAACTATCGTAACTGGTATTACAACAACCAATGCTGGCTTAAGGGTAATTTCTATAATGATAGAACCCAATCTCTATGGGACAACTCATGGTACTGCATCCGTAAGTGTAATATGGGTATTGAGAATATCAAGTCGCTTGTTGGAACAGACGAAGAACGCGACCTGTTGCTTGGGCAGATGTATTTCTTCCGTGCATGGTGGCATTTCGAGCTGATGTGCTACTTTGGCGGTCTGCCATACATCGACAAAGCCTTTGAGGCTGCAAGCATTCCCGAACTGCCACGCCTCTCTTTCCAAGAGTGTGCCGATCGTTGTGCAGAAGACTTCGAACGTGCCTACGATCTTCTTCCTCTCGACTGGGACGAGACGCTTGCCGGTATGCATACAATTAACAAGAACGATCTACGCGTCGACAAGTTCACTGCACTGTGCTACCTTGGCAAGTGCTATCTGTGGGCAGGTTCTCCACTCATGAAGGAGTTTGAGAAGACCAAGACGGGTGGTGCTGCTCAGTTGTTAGGTGCAAGTGCCAACGGCAAGACATACGACTATGACGTGAATTACTGTAAGAAGGCTGCCGAGACTCTTGGCAAGGCTCTTGATATGGTAAATAGGGGTACCGTTAAGTATAAACTTGCAGAGTTCAAGTATTCTGACCTGTACAACCATACGGCTGATGAAAATAGTGATACTGAAAACAACTATTCTAACATCTTCTATACCGTCAATCAAGATTGGAAAATGCCCGGTGTAAAAGAAGCCATCATGCGTGGTGCTTATCCAGGTGTTAATTCAGCCAACTGGAACTGTGCAAAGATATTTGGTCCTAAGGTGGCAGGTATCGTGGACCACGACAAGATTATCCACCACCCCACAGCAAACCTTGTTGACCAGTACGGAATGGCTAACGGACAACCCATCTATCTCGTACGGAATGGTGAGTATGTATTGAATCCCGCATCGGGTTGGGATCCTGAGCACCCATTCAAGAATCGCGACCCACGATTCTATCACGATATCATATTCGACGGTTTCCGTTATGTGCTCAGCATCGACGCACTAACTTCCGACCAGAAGAAGTATGACTACTGCACCCTTTACACGGGTGGTGCCATGCGTGCTGTCGATAGTGGAAGTAGCACAGGCTATTTCATCCAGAAACTGGTGCCTCACCAGTGTAACCAGGGTGATAGATGGTATGAATGGGATTATAAATTCCAGTGCTATCTCCCCTACATGCGTCTTGCTGAAATCTACCTGATGTATGCTGAGGCAAGAGCCGCTATTGCAAACGGAGTGGGCGACCTCAAGGAAAAGCCTGATTATTGTATGGCATTCTCTGCTGTTGACGCAATCAACGCACTTCGCGATCGTGTGAACTCAAGCGATTATCCTATGGAGCATGTACAGGCTAACCTCATGGACACCCGTGAGCATTTCATCGATGAAGTTCGTCGTGAACGCGCTGTGGAGCTTTCCTTCGAAGGACACCGCTGGTGCGACCTTCAGCGTTGGCTTCTCCTGACAGAACCTCCTTACACCGTGAAATACTCTCATGAGTTCGAGCGTTTGGAGAATGACGACTGGTACTTTAATAAGAACACTCGCGAACCGTTGCACGATCCCATGGATGCAAGGGTGGCAAACTTCCACAAGGAAGTGCTCATCGTTCGTCCGTTGGAGTCTAAGCACTATTGGTTCCCACTTCCTGACAAGGATACGTATCTCTACGAAGGATTCCCTCAAAATCCAGGATGGTAAGACAGGCAATTGATAATTGATAAATGAAAATTGACAATTTTATGAAAAGTATAAGAACAAACATTTTTCTATTTGCCTTGTTTGCTGCTTTGCCACTGACGGTCAATGCTCAGGACATAGAGGATGATGAAGCCCCTGAAACTACCGTTGATACCGTTGTGGCGAAAAAGAAAGTCCATGTTGCTTTCCGCGACAAGGATCCTGACCAGCTTCTCGGAGGTATTTCCTACGTGGATATGGAAGAGCTGCAGAAGAAGGACTATACGATGAGTAGTCTTGAAGACATGTATGCTCTTGTTGGCGGATGGAATGGCAACAATCTATGGGGTATGGACAATGAACGTCTCGATAATAACGACAATAGTAACCTTCCACTCGTGATTATCGATGGTGTTAAGCGTCCGTCAAACAACGTGCTTCCTTCCGAAATTGAGCAGATTACCTTCCTCAAGGGTGCGCAGGCCGTAGTGCTCTATGGGGCAAAGGCTGCTAAGGGCGCTATCCTTATCACCACCAAGCGTGGCAAGATCGATGGACTACAGGTTACAGCCAACGCAAACACAGGTTTCCATGTGGCAAAAGAGTTCCCCGAGTATCTGGGTTCTGCACAGTACATGACACTGTACAACGAAGCCCGCAAGAATGACGGACTCAATCCGAAGTACACCCAGATGGACATCTACAATCATGCTTCAGGTGTCAATCCTTATCGCTATCCCAACGTAAACTACTATTCCGACGAGTATCTCCGTAAGGTATATAACCGTTCGGAGGCTACGTTGGAGATACAGGGCGGTGGTACGCGTGCTCACTTCTACACGAACATCAACTACTATCGTTTGGGAGACCTCCTTGACTTTGGTACAGCAAAGGACAACTACACCGACCGCTTCAGCGTTCGTGGTAATGTGGACCTGACTATCAACAGATTCATCAAGGGATTTGCTAATGCAAGTGCTACGTTCTACAATGCCCACAAGAACAAGGGAGACTTCTGGGCCAGTGCTGCTACCGCACGTCCTAACTTCCCTGAGAATGCTGCACCATTGATTCCTATTGACATGGTCGATCCCAATGCCTCCAAGGCTCTAGCCATCCTTAACAAGTCGCTGAACCTGCTCGATGGCAAGTATTTCCCAGGAGGAACCAAGGCAACCCAGACTAATGCGATTGCAGATTGCTATTTTGGTGGTAAAACAAGAGATGTTAGCCGTCAGTTCCAGTTTGATGCGGGTATCATCTATGACATGGACAAGTTCGTGAAGGGTTTGTCGTTCAAGACACAGTTTGCCATCGACTATGCTGCAAACTATAGCCTTTCGTATGACAACAAGTACGCAGTGTTCATCCCCACCTGGAGTAACTATAACGCGCAGGACATTATCGTAGGCATTACCCAGCAGAACGATGAAATCGTTACTGGCCACATGGCTATGTCAAATACGGCTTATCGCCAGACTATCAGTTGGAATGGTCATTTCGACTATGACCACACATTCGCTGGCAAGCATCATGTAACGGGTATGCTTCTCGCAAACATGTTTACTACCACAGCCAGTGGTGCATATCATCGTTATGCCAATGCCAACTTAGGTCTGCAAGCTGGATACGATTATTTAGGTCGATACTTTGCTGACATCTCATTGGCAGGTGTTCATTCAGCCCGTCTTGCAGAGGGTAATCGCAACGGTCTTTCACACTCCTTCACGATTGGTTGGAACCTTGCTAAAGAGAAGTTCTTGAAAGGTACTCGCATCAATGACCTGATGCTCAGCGCTTCATACAGCAACCTGTGCGATGATGCTGATATCTATATGGATACTAATTATTTCTATCTCTACGATGCTACATGGGACAATCCTGAAAACACCAGTAACTTCAGTTGGAGTGACGGAACAAGTGTTAGTCATACTTTCTCCCAATCGGGTGGTAACCCTGCACTCGACTTCATCCATCGCAAAGAGTACTCTGTAACACTTCGTGGTTCGTTCTTCAACAAGATTCTTTCCACAGACCTTACCTTCTTCAATACAGACATGTCTGGATTCATCGTTCAGAACCTTTCGACATTCCCCTCTCACTTGCAGGGTGGTCTCTCGGGAGCTACGTTCATGCCTGCTATCAACAACAATGTTCAAAATCGCAGAGGACTTGACTTCAGTGTAAAGGCTCAGAAACAGTTTAAGAAGGTTTACGTGGCTCTTGGAGTTGTGGGTACTTATCTCAAAACGAACTACTCTAAGTTCGACGAAATCGTAGAGTACGATTACCAACACGTACAGGGCCGTCCTCTTGATGCCATTTGGGGCTTTAAGTGTCTGGGATTCTATAACACAGATGACTTTAACATCACTACGACCGCTGATGGCAAGACGGAATACGCCTTGAAGGACGGTCTTCCCAAATCCTCTCTTGGTGGTGCCATCCACCCGGGTGACCTGAAGTATGAGGATACGAATGGTGATGGCACCATCGACAACAAGGACCAGATCTATCTTGGTAGAAATGGAGCTTTTGGTGCTCCTGTAACAAAGGGCGTAAACTTTACGCTCAAGTATAAGAACTTCACCCTCTTTGTAGTAGGTAACGGACAGTTTGGTGCTTACGGGTTGAAGAACAACAATACTTACTACTATATGAAGAACGAAGACAAGTACTCTGTGAATGCACTTGGTCGTTGGACGCCAGAGACAGCAGACGTGGCTACTCATCCTCGTCTGACTTCGCAGAATTCGAACCACAATGCTGCAGCATCGACATTCTGGCTCTATACCACAGACCGCTTCAACCTTCGTAAGGTGCAGATTACTTATGACTTCTCTGAAAGCTTGTTTAAGAGAAAAATCTTAAAGGCTCTCTCAGTTTATGTCAATGCCAACGACCTCTTCACAATTTCAAATAATCGTAAGTTGTTGGAGACAAGCATTGGCTATGCGCCTCAGACTCGTTTCTATAACCTCGGTGTTAAAGCAACCTTCTAAAAAGTAACAAGAAAATGAAGACAAGACATATAATTTTCTGTTTCATCGCGCTCTTCGTAATGAGTTCATGCGATGATATGTTCGAGCCGGCAATTGAAAACAACCGACAGTTGGAAGACATGACCGAGGAGTCTGCGTATGCACATGGACTGCTGATTTATGCCTATGGTCGACTTCCATACGCTAGAAGTACCCAGACGGATGTGGCTACAGATGACGCTGTGACCAACCTGACCACCAGTGCTTATCTGAATATGGCCACTGGTTCATGGGCTTCTGACAATAATCCCGTGTCACAGTGGAACGCATGTAAGGATGGCATTCAGTATGTCAATCTTTTCCTCTCCATTGTCGACAAGGTTAAGTGGGCTCCCAGTGCAGCTTCCAAGCAGCAGATGTTTATTGACCGTTTGAAAGGTGAGGCCCTCGGCCTTCGTGCCCTTTTCTATTACTACTTGCTGATGGCTCATGGAGGCTATGCTGATGACGGCGTGCTCTATGGTGTCCCCTTGCTTACGACTCCTGAAGACGGAGGTTCCGACTTTAACCAGCCTCGTGCCACCTTCGCGAGCTGTATTAAGCAGTGTTTCGACGACTGTGACCAGGCCATGGAACTTCTTCCTGTAGATTATGCTGACATTGAAAGCAATAGTGAGATTCCTGAGAAATATCTGGAACTTGGTGCGAATCCTTCGGGTTACAACCTTGTGTTTGGTAAAAAGTCAAAGAATCTGATGTCAGGTAAGATTGCAGAAGCCATAAAGGCACAAGTTGCCCTTCTTGCTGCAAGTCCTGCCTTCCGCGATCAAAGCGGCGTGACATCCTATGAGGCTGCAAGGCTTGCTGCCAATGTTCTCAAGCGTATAGGTGGATTGAATGGCTTTGACGCAACGGGTAACATCTGGTACAAGAATAAGTCGAAACTGGAACCCAGTGCATCAGAGATGCCCGAAATTCTTTGGCGCGCAGACCGTGTTAAAGATGCAACGCAGGAGGCAGAAAACTTCCCACCATCACTGTATGGTGATGGTCGTGTCAACCCATCCCAGAATCTCGTTGATGCATTCCCCATGCGTAGTGGTCTTCCTATCACAGACGCCAACTCTGGTTACGACCCGCAGAATCCTTATGCGAAGCGCGATCCGCGTCTCGAAGATAATGTCATCTATAATGGCATGATCTTCCGCAAGGTCGATATCATCACTGGAAACTATCCTAACAGCAAGAGTGAGTCTACTGACAATCTCACTAATATAAGTACCTCTACGCGTACAGGATACTACCTGAAGAAGCTTCTTCGTGACGACGTAAGTCCAACGGCAAGTGGTACAGAACTTACTCAGCAGCACATCTATCCCCGCATTCGTTACACAGAAATGTTCCTGGCTTATGCTGAAGCAGCCAACGATGCTTGGGGACCCAAGGCTGATCCCAATGGCGTAGGTTTCTCGGCTTACGACGTGATCAAGGCCATCCGCACACGTGCCGGACTTGCAACCAACGAGATTGGAATGCCGCTTCCTGAAGGAGACGTCTATCTCGAAGAGTGTGCCAACGACCAGACTCGCATGACAGAACTTATTCGTAACGAACGTCGCATCGAACTTTGCTTCGAGAACAAGCGCTTCTGGGACCTCCGTCGCTGGAAGATGCCTCTCAATGAAGCCGTTAAGGGTATGAAGATTGAACGTGACAAAAAGACGAACACGCTCTCATACACCGTTTTCGTTGTTGAGCCACGTGATTATGACAGCTCATATCAGTGGTATGGTCCTATTCCTAAGAGCGAGATACTTAAATGGAGCAAGCTCAAGCAAAATAAGGGCTGGAAGTAAATTGTAAATTATTAAATCGTAAATTACAATGATGAAACTTAAGAAGTATATATACGGAGCAGTTTTGGGAGCATTAGCTCTCACCAGTGCGTCTTGCAATCAAGATCATGAGTTCCCCGACTTTGAAGGTGGCACGACAGCCTACTTCGCCTATCAGGATCCAGTGCGCACGCTTGTTCTTGGTAACGATATCTATGACAATTCGCTCGACAACGCTCACAAGTGTCAGATTTGGGCAACAATGGGAGGTGCCTATAAGGGTCGTAATGCCGTTGCAGATATCGTTGTCGACGAGTCTCTTTGCGACAACCTTTGGTTTATCGATGCTGGTGGCAATCCTTCAACTCCCGTGCTTCCTATGCCAAAGAACTACTATAGCCTTGCGTCCAATACCATTACTTATAATGGTCCTCGTGGCTATGTAGAAGTGCAGTTCACGGATGCTTTCTTCAATGACCCCAAAGCCATTGAGAACACTTACGTTATTCCTCTTTTGATGACGGGTGTGAAAGGTATCGACAGAATTCTTACTGGCACACCGCGTGAAGGTCTTTCACCCGCTCGCACAGACTTGGAGAATTGGGATGTTTTGGCAAAGGACTATGTGCTTTACTGCGTGAAGTATATGAATCCCTGGCAGGGTAAATACATTCGTCGCGGTGTTGACAAGGTGACGGAAAACGGAACTACACAGACCATTATCCGCAAGGATACGACTCTCGTAAACTCCGACATTGAGCATTACACAGAGAATCCTGTGAACCAGTACGATGAGGTTTGTGGCATTACCACTAAGAACATGAAGCAGGCCATATTCCCTGTTTCCATCAGACGCGGTGGCAATTTGGCTTCCATGCCTTGCAACCTTCTCCTCACTTTCGATGGCAACAAGTGTTCCATTTCCACAGAGGATGAAGGCGTGACAGTTACAGGTTCTGGTGAATACATCACCAAGGGAACAGAGAAGGCCGAATACAAGGACTTCCAATGGGGTAGCATGGAAGGAAAACCTGTTCAGCGCGACATCCTCCGCTTGGCATACGAAGTTAGCTTCAAGGCTGGCAAGGTCATCGGACAGGATGATAAGGGTAATGACATTCTGCTTGCCAATGACGTAGATGTCTCCACAGCTGATACACTTGTAGTTCAGACTCGTGAGGCAAACAAGAAAGAGTTCTTCTCACCCAAATATGTTAAACCATAATAGGAGGCTATGAATATGAAAGCAATTTTCAATTTTCGATTTTCATCTTTCAATTTGAAAGGCGGTCTCTTCATGTTGGCTTTGGGAGCCCTTCTCGCTTCCTGTGCCGACTATAATGAAACGGACAATTTCACGGCAGAGCCTGATCCTACTTTTGTAGAGCCTTACAAGGACTATGCTCCTATTAAGTCTTACATCGACAGGGACAAGTATCCCAATATGTCTCTTGGTGCAACACTCAAGGTGTCTGAGTTCAATAAGCAGGAACTGGCCCATGCTGCTGCTATCACCAATTTCGACAATATTGCATTTGGAACCACTCTTATGTCTGGTGCTATCATCAACGAGAAGGGCGTTATGAACTTCCTTGATATGAAAGACCTCCTCGACCATGTCGAAGAAATCGGTGCCGAGGTGTTTGGAAGTCCTATCTGTGCCAATGCTAATCAGGCAGACAGCTGGTTTAATGTGCTTACTGCTCCTATTGAAATCAGGGTTGAGTCCATTGAGGACAAGACCATCGACTACACCACTATGGAGGAGTTCACAGGCACGGTCATTGGTAGCGGTAAGCCCTCTATCGAAAAGAATTATGATGGCGAGGACAATGCACTTAAGATTCCCAAGAGGTCAAGAGTTTACATCGTCGAGGACTTCGACGTCGATCCGCTTGGTCAGTACACGGTTACTTTCTGGGCTCAGGTAGAGTCGGACGAGTCCATTATCTGCACATTCTGTGACAACAAGATTCAGGAGGGTGGAAAGGATAAGAAGTACCCCATCAAGGCTGGTAAATGGCAAAAAGTTGTCGTTGAGGCCATGCCTGCCGAAGGCGCTGAAAAGGGTTATTTGATGATTGAGGGTAATCTGAACTCCATTGTCTACATCCAGAAGGTTACGGTAGTTCACAATCCCGACAACCATCGTCCACAGACAGCCCAGGAGAAGAACGACACCATGAACTATGCGCTCAATGCCTGGTGCGATGGTTTGATGAAGATTAACGAAAGTCGCATCAAGTCGTTCGACCTCATTGATGAGGCCATCGATCCTAATGCCACACTTGACAACGGCATGCTCGATCTTAAGCACTCTACTGATAACATTTATTGGCAGGATGTATTTGGCAGTGAGAACTATGCTCCGAAAGTTTCCAAGGCAGCATGTGACGCCTTCGAAAAGTATGGTGGCAATCTCTCCGATCTGCGATTCTTCATCTCCGAGTCTGGTCTTGAGGATGAAAAGAAGTTTGAGAGCCTAAAGTATTGGATTGGTATTTGGGACGCCAAGGGAGCAAAGATTGATGGCATCAATGCCAAGCTCAATCTCAACTATAGTGAAGATGAAGCAACTCAGGCTGCTACGGAAACCTCTCTTAACGCCCTGCTCGAGAATCTTGCTTCTACCGGCAAACTCATCCGCCTTTCCAACTTCGACATCAAGTATCAGGATGCCTCAGGCGCAAATGTCGCAGCAAAGGACATCACAGACGCTCAACGCCAGAAGCTTGCGGACTTCTATGGTCATGTCATCAAGAGCTACATGAACAAGATTCCACACGAGAAGCAGGCAGGCATCTGCAAGGGCAACATGGCAGACACCAATGACCCCGTAGGCCTTTGGTCAATTGATGACAAGAAGGATTGGGTGCGCACGGCTACTTACAAGGCTTTCTGCGATGCACTTAGCGGAAAGTAAAACTCTCTAAACGACGTAATTCATTTTATTAACTAATTATTTTATTAACTTACCTAAATTATTTCTACTATGAAGAAATTATTTACACTGATTGCTTTCTTTGCAGTATGCTTAGGAGCAAAGGCAGAGTGGGTAGAAGATTACAAGATTGACTACTCTACTTATCAGGGTTTCCCATTCTACGTAATGGGTTATGTACCCGAATGGGTGGACGGTGTGATGACCGACCTTGGCGGTAACTACACCTATGCCACAGTTGAAGGTGCTGAGCAAACCAGCGACGTCATTGTTACCACGCAGGCTGGTGTTGAGTACTACCGCCTCGCAAGCGAAGGCACATGGCACCAGTATTTCATTGCCGATGGTATCCCCACCGAGATTGATGGCAAATACACTATCAAGGCAATGGTTAAGGCATCAGAACCCGTTACCATGAACGTAAACATGGGTTGGGGTTGGGGCTCTGGCGAACAGGCCAGTGCTTCTGTTACTGTAGGCACCGAATGGGCAGAGGTTGAATGGGAGTACAGCGGCATTGGCGGTTCTTCTTGTAACCTCGTTGCACAGCCCAACACTGCTGCTCAGATCGAGTGGAAGTGGCTTACCGTATCCCACAACCAGAAGGAGCAGCGCCCTGTTGAATGGATTGAGCAGCTGACCAATGGTGATGCCGAGACTCCTTGGGCTGATCCCGACACTCGTTTCAACGACACAGAGAACAACTACAAGATTTGTGCCTGGGGCAAGGAGAAGGGCGTTAACATGAATGACGATGGTGGTTGGGATCCCTTCCCCGCTACTATTGAAGCCGAGCCCGATGGCAATCACGTATTCGTAGTTCATGCCAATGATGCTACTTCTGAAGGCGACGCTTCTGCATGGGACAACCAGTTCTGGATTCAGTCTCCAAAGTCTTGGAAGGCTGGAACACAGATCAAGCTTCACTTCCGTTACAAGGCTTCTAAGACTGTTACCACTGATACCCAGATTCACAAGCAGAACCCATCTGACTACCTCCATTATGAGGCTGTTGGTAGTGTTACCTTCACTCCCGAGTGGCAGGAGTTTGACAGGACATTCACATTCTCCGATGCTATGGGTGGCGGTTGGTCAATCGCATTCAACCTTAACCCCAATGAGAAGAGTGCTACTGACTTCTACTTCGACGACCTCTCTTGGAAGATCATGAAACTCGAGGAGGGTTACTTCGTTGCAGGATGCAACCCCAACGAGGGACTTGAGTATGATTTCGACAATGCTGTTCAGTTCGAGTATTCGGATGCTGACGGTTTGTACACTGCTACCATTGGTGAGAAGGATGCTTATGTTTCTCAGATTATGATTTCTACTGTTCGCGGTAACGATGCTGCATTCAAGAGCTCTACGCTTAAGCCTTCTGGCGCCATCCACAACGATCCAGGAGAGTGGCTCGACTACACTGAGGCTAGCCTTGCTAAGCTGAATCTCCCAGGTGCTGGTATCTGGAAGATTTACCTCGATGATGTTTACACGGCTATGGCATTCGAGATGATTGAGGGCGATGACATCGAGCCTATCGAAATCAATCCTAACCCAACGGAGATTATTGTTGATGCCATTGAGAGAGACGACCTCGCAGATGATAACGACCAGATTAGAGAAGAAGAAGGTGGTACAGGTCAGACTTGGGACAACCAGTTCTGGATTGTTGCCAACCGTACGCTTGAGAAGGGCGAAACTACTGTTATCGAATTCGATTACATCAGCTCTATCGAAGCTAAGACCACTACGCAGTGTCACTCCACACCAGGTAACTACCTGCACTGGGGCGCTATCGGCGACGTAAACTTCAGCACCGTTCAGAACCACTTCTCTACAACGTTCACTGTTCCTTCTGAGGCCAATGGTATGCAGTCTATCGCATTCAATATGGCTGAAATCAAGGAAGCTTGCCAGTACACCATCTGGAATGTTGTTTGGAGACTTGAGGACGGTACACAGTCACTCATCGACCAGGAAGGCGCTAGGAACTTCTACGTTAAGATAGGTGCTGGCACCGATCCTTATTGCTATGGCGGTGAGGATGCTATCACGAGCATCTCTAAGGAGAAGAACACTTCTTCCGTTGCCTACAACCTTGCTGGCCAGCGTGTAACGAAGGATTACAAGGGCATCGTTATCAAGAACGGTAAAAAGACTCTTGTTAAGTAAGCATTAAACTTAAGTCTGTTGTCAGCGAATCGTTTCCTGACATCTGACATTACAAATGAATCGGGAGTTCCCTTGGGATTCCCGATTCTTCTTTTATATCCATGCGATAGGTAATATGCGTTCGGCTTGTCTCAAACCTTAGGTCTTCGGCAATAAGGCCTAAGGTCTTCCGAGGTTGCACCTAAGGCCTTCGGAGATTGCACCAGGTCTTCCGCAATAAGACTTATGTCTTACAGCGATAAGACCTAAGTCTTTCGACATTAAAACCTAGGTCTTAACGTAATTGAACCTAATATCTATGGAAGTTTTTATTCCTTTCCCGAGGGACGGGCATATTTGACTGGGATAGCTTCGCCCTTGAGGATGTCGGCAAACTGGTGGGGAGTGATGGTCACGGGGCCAGACATGAATTCGGGTACGTTGTAACTCCTCATAAACTGACGGTGATAGTCGGGATCGGCAGTAGGTAGTTCGAATGGCTTCGTCCCCTTGCCTTCAGCATCAACGTGGGCAATGAAGGGCCTTGTGAACGTGCCATCGTAACGCCTGCTACTAACGATAACCCAACGGCCGTTGCTGGACCAGGAATGATAGCTTTCTGTGTCGGGGGAATTGATTTCGGACATGACTCTTGCCTCACCCGTCTGAAGGTCGAGTGACCAGATGTCGGCATCGTGGTGCCAGATGTGGAAATAGCCGTATTCCCCCATAGTGAACAGCAGGAAACGACCGTCTGGCGAGACGCGTGGCAGGGTGGCACTCTTGTCTTGTGCTGAGGCATCATAAACGAGCTCGTGGGAACCGAACCTCCGTGTGGTAGGGTCAAAGCTCATCTTGTAGATGTTGTATTTCAGTTCGGTGTATCTTCTTATGACTTCCGATTGCTTGGAAATGGTCGAATACTTGCGTTCGAAGTGAGCGCTGCAGTAGTATAGGGTCTTACCATCGGGCGACCAGCAGGGGAACACCTCAAATTCGGTAGTGTCGTTGCCCAGATTGGTCACTTCGTTCTTGTCGATATCATAGACGATGATGTCGCTCTCTTCGTCAAAGACTTCCACCTTATTGGGGTCAGTAACATGGAAACTCTGATAGGTCTTGTCGGTGGCGTAGACAATCAGGTCGAGGGTGGGATGCCAAGCAGGATATACGCCGGCAGAAAGGATGGAGTCGTTCTTCATGTTGATTTTCTTCACCTTACCGTCGATGGCGATAACGGTGCCTCCATTGTATTGGCGGGCATGAAACTGCATGCGCTGGGGATTGTACCACTGAAAATGGTGGCAGTTGATGCACTGTCCGTCTTTCTCGAAGCTGCAAAGCATATTGTCATAGATGACGCTCTCTTCGTAGCTTTCCAGACAGCGCTGGTTGATGGTGAGCGACTCGTAGGCCACAAAAGAGGGGGCTATCAGGCGATAGCTGATGTAAGGGTCGATGGAATCGGGCGAAACGTAGATGTGGAAAGGCTTGTGACGAGTCCACTGGTCATCCGTTCGTGTGAAGACATCTACCTCGATGGCTCCTCCTTTTGCCTTCTCCGTGAGTCGGTGCCATTCGTCGTCGGTGGGTTGCATCTTATCCTTGCAGACCACTTCCTCGTCGCCCACGCGATAGCGTGCAATCATGTCGGCATCGGGAATGTCAAGCATGAAGGTCAGCGGGGCAATGTTCACGGGAACCGTCACGTCGATGTAATCGGGATAAATGGAGGGCAACTGGTCCGATTGGATGTATTCAGTGGGCACTTTGACCCTTCCGCAGGCTACCAGCAGCAAGACTGCTACGAAAATGTATGGGATATGATTCAGTTTCATATTATTATTATTCGGAGAGGTCAGACATGAGGAAATGGTCGTAAAAGTAAGTGTTCCCAAACATAGGCTTCAGGGCTTTGCGGGCACCGTCAAGTGTCAGACCATCAGATTGGGCAGCCATTTGGTCGAACTGCACATAACGCTCTTTTACAACCGGACTTATTGGCCAACTTTCGATGTTGGGATTCTTGTCCAGAATGCCATAAAGATAGGCAGCTTCCTGATAATGTATGGGGATGGTTTGGTCGGGATGCTGCTTCATGTATCGTGTGAAATGGAACCAGAAGGCATTTTCGTCTTTCATATATAGCGAGGCAAGCAGAGCCTGTTCCTGAAAGTAGGGGTCATCCACCTCTCGACAGGCAGCAAGATGCCTCATGAGGCAGCGTTCCACGTTCCCCTGATCGTTATACAAACCATTGTCAAACTGCATTAGGTGAGTGATGGGGGCAAATTCGGGATACGCCGCTATTTGGTCGGGCTTGCCAACCAATGCCTCCATCTGTTTCGCCCAATTCCTTTGGAAGGTGGTTCGTTTCAGTTGGTTGATGTATTTGCGGGCAACTTGCCACTCTCCGTTGAGAAGTGCACAGCGGGCAAGATTCTTTAGGTATTCGGCACGCCATTCATATTCCACTCCCATCTCGTTACTGTAACGCGCACAGAAATTGGTCATTCCATATTGGTAATAAATCATTGGACCAATGACTTGCATGAGACGCAACGTGAAGGGTCCATCGCTTGGCTTTGCCCCATTCTTGAAATAATACATCTCGTTGCCCTGTCGCCCGAGACGGCCCAAGGCGAGGTTCTTCATCATAACGATGGAGCGTGTAGGTTCGTCCTGCTGCTTGGTAGCTTCGGCTATAACTCCTCCCCAGTCGCTTTGCTCGATGCAATGCTGCATCGCCAGTTCGCGGTGGAAGTTCTCGTCTTTGTACCATCCCTTGAAAGTACCAAAGACAAGAGCAACCAATAGCACAGCTTGGGCTAGGAACCATCGGAGAGGCTTGGTCACCTCTTCGTTCCTCTCTTTCCGATAGGTGACGGCAAGGATGACATAGAAGAGGGCGAGCAGATAGAAGGGGATGTAATATTGTTGATAGTCCTGCTGTAGGTAATATAGAGGCAACTTTGCCCAATAGATGTTGGCCTGATTAATCTCATAATACACTTGTCTGTAGCAGAGAAGCGGGACGGCAACCACATCAATCACAGCGAGCAACGAATAGACTGCACTCCCCCCTTTTGACTCTATATGCCAACTTACAATCCCCATCAATAGGGTGGCAGCCAACCCGTAGATGCCGGCAAGTGGGTAACCTATAACAGCAGTGAGTAATAGAAATAGGGCTCTAAGATAATACTTCCCAGGCAGGCTTCGGAAAGCCCATAGTGAGGCGGTTATAAAGAGGATGCCCAAAGTGGCGACAAAAAAGTGTCCGCGCAATTTGAGAATATAAACCCAATAGCCCATATCAACGATGGTAAGTAACAGCAAAACAACGGGAATGAACATCACTAACGCCCATTTTCCAGGCATCCGGAAAGCCTGCTTGGTCATCCACATCACTAACAGCCAGCATCCACTAATAATCAAGATGCCAAGCCAAGGATAATAAAGGAACTGGGTGAGAAAGGTCCCTAAGTAGGTAAGCATCCCACCTGGTACCACCATTTGCTGTTTGAAAAACAAACTTGAATGTTGAAAAAGGTTCATTTCCTGCACTTTCCATAAGAAGTCTTTCTCATAAAAGAGCAAAGCGAAAGCGATAACCGCCAAGCCTGCAGTCCATATAATAATATGGTATAGACCTGATTGGGCGATTCCTTGGAAACGGGATGCTTCCTTCTTCTGTTTGTTTTGTTTCATATCTGGGTTAAGTCTCTATGAAGTTCATCGTTCCATGTGATGCAAAATTAACCTATTTCAGTGACTCTTCCAAAATATTAAAGCGATAATTTCCTCTCTTACTGATAGAGGCATAAAAAAGTCTTGCCGACCGACATGCGACAATCACTTGTGACATGCCAGGCGGCAAGAACCTACTAACCAATAAAGCTATTTGTTACAAAAAAGATTTACTTTACCAGTACTTTGCGGTTACCCTTGATGTAGATACCCTTCTGCAGTTTGCCAGTGATTTGGCGACCGCTCAGGTCGTACATTGCAGAGTTCTGAGATTTGTTTTCAACACTTACAACATCCTCGATTGCATCGGGAGCAACCTTACCCAGATAGTAAAGCGTCCAGGCTGTGAAGATGGTCCAGTCGCCGTTGAGATGCTCATCCTTGCGGATACCAATGGTGGCAAGTCCGTCTTCGCCAACCTCGAAGGTGTTCTCATTCATATAGTAACCAAGGTCGAGGTATTGCTTGGCAGCAGTCATATCATTGGGGATGTAAACGTCGAGACCCAAATCTTCGATTACAATGTTGCTTTCACCGCCAATTTCCTCGGGAACGGGCTGTCCGCCAGTGACTGCATTCATAATAGGCTGTGCAAAGGTTCCTGCTTGCGTTTCTGCGAAGAGAATAGCGTTTTGAACATTGATGAGTGAGTCGGTCTGGTCACCGGGTAATCCAGCGCGATAGAATGCGCTTACGCCAAGTGTGTAGAAGCCAGGTTCGAGACCGCGCAACTGCTGTTGTACAACGAAGCTGTTGTTATTGAAGCACTCGAGTTCGCCCTGACTTGCTGCATGAGTACCGCCGTCAGTGGTGATATCCCAACCTGCATCAGAGTCTTCCATATAGATGGGATCAGTGTAATCGGGGTTGTAGATGACGAGGGTCACTTCCTCAGGATTGTCAACGCTTGCGGTGTTCTTTACATCATACATAACGTAAGCTGTCCAACCGTCCTTAATTCCATCGATTGCTGCCTGAATGGCTTCGTTGCTCTCGTATTCGTCGGGCAGCGGAGTGTAGGCATTGATAACGAGGTCACGATAAGCGTCGTCACTGGAATCAACAAGGTCAAGCATGCTACCGTAGAATTCGGCAGTTTCGGCAAGTTCTTGTGCGAGACCAGCTGCAGCCTTAATGTAATCTACAGCTGCCTCAAGTTGATTCATTGCAGCAAAGACGTCGTCAACGCTTGTTCCAGCCAAAGCCTCGTCGCCAGCAGCGATAGCTTCATCGGCAATAACGGCGGCCTGATTTGTTACGAAGGCATCATCGGCGTTCAAAGCATTGCGTACAGCATCCTGACGGTTGCGGATCTCGTCGGCAAACAGCTCGATAGAGCTACCGGCGTAAACAATGCGGAAGTTGTCCCAGATGGCCCAGATCTCTTCATCGACGGCTTCCTTCACGTCAACACCAATGGTGAGGTCACCAGCCTTGGTAAGCACTATGCGGCAATGGTTGGTGTAGAAGGGCTCGCCTGTGACAGGATTGGTCTTGGCAAAGGCAGCGGCAGCACCCTGCATTGAGTTGGGATAGTAAACGGGAGTACCGTCTTCCAGTGAACCAACGTTGTCATAAGGATGGCCTGTGCAGTCTTCGGGAGTTCCGAAGCTGGGTTCGGTAGCATACTGATCAGTAACATACATGAAGCAGGTCTTGGAATCACCAGCAAACAAGGTCACCTTGTCTCTGTTACCACGAACGAAGCCTTGTACGGTAACGTCGTATGCACCCATAGGCATGTTCTTGATGGTCTGCTCGATGTGTCCTGCTCCGTAGTCGCCATAGTTTTCAATGTCGCCCCACTGCTTGGAGAGTTCCTTAACCTTGCCTTCCCATCCAGGAACCTCATGTTGGTCAGCTGCAGTCTTCTGGAAGTCGGCATTCTTCAGCAGGATGGTCAGGTCGTCACCTTCCTTAATCTGAACTGAACCGTCAGCAATAGCATTAATAATAGAGTTTCTTGCCTTGTCGCGAACTTCTTCAAGATAAGCATGGTCTGCCAGAGCATCTTCGTACTTACCTTCGATGTCATCGGCTAGTGCGCTAACAGAACTTACAAGCTCTTCCCAATCCTGATGCTCAGCCTCCAGTTTGTCGGCCAATTCGCGAGTTTCGGCCATAACCTCAGCCAGTTCTTTGTAGTCTTCAATGGAAGCAGCGAGAGCCTCGGTGGCAGCCTTCAGGGTGTTGAACATATTCTCGTAGTCACCATCGGCATCTCGAGAAGCATCCATCGTGCTCTCATAGTCGGACTTCACTTGCTCGTTGGCTTTCAGGTCATCGAAGACGTTAGCATAAATCTGGTCGTTCTTCTTGACGAGGTCTTGCAACTCCAGTTTGAAGGGGTCAACCTTGCCATAGTAGGTGAGTGTGAAGTTGTCGAAGATAACCCATGTGCCTGCACTCTTGGTGCGTACACCGATGGTGATGCCAGCGATGGGTTCTGTAACGACGATGTTCAGAACGCTGGTGTAGTCCAGTTCCTCGTTGTCGCCAGTATGGTGGCGGAAGTGATACAAGGCACCGTTCATACCATTGGGAACCCACTTGCCATTACGGTTTGCGTCACCATACCATTCACCACCATTCTCGTAAAGTTTGTCAACTGTAGCGTAGTCATCGATGTGTGAGAGATAAGAAATCTGTTCCGAACCATCGGGGAAGATGGCATACAGTTCTGCGGGAACATTCTCTTCGTCGGGTCGATAGAAACCTTGGCAGGTGAACTTATATACGCCTGCAGGCAAGAAATCGATGTACTGACTGATGTCGAAGGTTGCATGGTAAACCTCGCAGTTCTTACCCCAAGAGTCATCACCGATTGCGCCCATTGTACCTGAGCTATTGGGACCTTGACCATTCCATGCAAGCGTAGCAGGTGTAGCACCACTGATGTTCCAGCCTTCCATACCATTGTCGAAGTCGAAGCTGGGGTTAATCATAACGTCGTCGGTTACGTCCAGAGGATTGTCCTCAGAGGCATCTGCCCACTTGTCGCCAAATTCGTCTTCCTTAATGTCGGCCTTCAGTTTGGCGGTAGCAGCTTTAATCTCTTCGATGGTAGCGTCGGCATTATTGTAAACTGCTCCGGCTGCATCGGTGTTCACACCAGCATCTTTAGCTTCCATAAGGGTGTTGTAGAGGTCGAGTTTGGCCTCGTAGAGAGTCATGGCTTCAGCATAGGGTGCGATGGCATCCTTGTCGAGAGTCTCAACCGGAACGAATGCCCATTCGATGTTCGCTGCATCCTCATCGGCATTGAATACGACACCAGCACCGGCTCTCGGACCAGAAGCATACTCGTATTGGGGATTGAAACCCATTTCATAGGCAGAATGCCAGTGATAGTTGCCGCTTGGGGTCTTTTCAAAGTTCCAGTACCAAACAGCTTGAGATGCATGGTCGATGAAACCTTGGGTGTCAGTGTCGCGGAATAGGTAAGTTCCAGTGAACGAACGACTGCCACCTTCACCGTTAAAGTTTTGCGACTTGTTGGGATTCAGTCTCAACATAATTGCATTGGGATAGAATTCCTCCTCATCCTCACTCAGGGCTTCTACTACGATTTCCATGTAGGGCTCGCTGTTGGTGCCGAGTGAAATCTGAGTACTCCATGAATTCGCACCAGTGACAAACTGACCACAGCCTACATTATACAAATAGTAGAGCGTGGTTCCATCAGCTACGTAGTCCACACCCTTGATTGGGGATTCGGGGGCAACGGGAGCTGTCCACTGTGCCTGTACGCCAATGGCCATCATGACCAAGGTAAACAGAGAAAGTAATCGTGCTTTCATTTTTAGTTAGGTTTTAGTTGTTTGTTGTTAATAAATAATTAAAATGTTAGAAAGGATGTCACAAAGTTAGTGTTCTTTATTTAAAGTGACTTTCCAAATTGTTTCAAAACTATTTATTCGCGTTTCTTTTGTTCGATATAGTCACTTGGAGATACTCCAAAGTGCTTTTTGAAGACCGTTGAGAAGTGTGCTGCTGTGGAGAATCCTACAGTATAGGCCACTTGAGTAATGTTCAATTTCTGTTCGTGCAAGAGGCGTGCTGCTTGTTCCAAACGAATGCCTCGGATGAACTCGCTTGTGGAGACTCCTGTTAGTTCCTTCATCTTTCGATGAAGCTGTGCCCTGCTGATACCGGCTTCACTGCACAGCTGTTCGATGCTGTATTCAGAATCCGAAAGATGCTTGTTCACGCTTTGGATAATGCGGTCCATAAGCACCTCGTCGTTACCCTTTACTTCGGGTGTCTCCATTCTATCGGCCATTACTGCCGTGTTGCCGTACAGGTCGCGTTGCTTTCTCCGGCTCTGCACGAAACCGTTGATGGCCTTGCGCATCTCTTCCAAGGTTAGTGGCTGGTCGTCGTTATGGATGGCGCTGATAAGGAAGCGCAGCTTCTCTTCGTTCATCTGGTGCTGAACATGCCGGCGATAGAGGATGGCCAGAGCCAAAGCTCCCAATACGGCCAAAATCATGTATAGAGCATATGCGAACCGACTTGTCCACCAAGGATTGCGAATTACCAACACATATTCTTCTACCTGCGTGCGTATGCCTGAACATAGTCCTCTTACCTGCAAATGGTATGTGCCTGGTGAGAGGTGGTTGAAGATAATGGAGTTTTCTCCTCGTGCTGTCTGTTGCCATTGTTGGTCGCCCTCCATTCGATATTCGAAACTGGTATTGGCCACGTTTGCGAAATCAAGCAAAGAGAAGTCGAGTTGGAAATTGCTTTCCGAATAAGCCATAGTGAACGAGTGGCACTCGCTTACAGGACTTTCCATCACTCGTTTCCCTCCCGATTCGGTAAGCATGTTGGCTGCAACTCCACCGATACGGAAGGCTGTCAAATGCACTCTCTCCACCGAAGGTTGTTTTCCCTTAATGCTGTCGGGGTGGAACACCAGAATGCCGTCGGCCATTCCCAGCATGATTCGACCGTCTGAGGCTTGCAATCCTGCTCCCTGCACAAATTCTGAAGCGATGATGGGCTCGCCCAGCGCTTTTTTGCTGGCATCCATGCGATAGAGTGCGTTTGTTGTTGCAACCCAGAGTTCTCCAGCTTTGTCTTGCGTGATAAAGCAGATGCCGCCAGTCGTTGTCAGTTCGTTAGAATAGAACATCTTCCCTTCTGCGGTTTGCAGGAGTGCCGTACAGGCTTCGTTGTCGCGGATTACACGCTGGCCTTTGTGCATGAACGACCTGTTTGCAGGCTTGTAGCAACAGATGCCCGATGAGGTTCCCATCCACATCACGCCTTTGTCATCGCAGACCATTGTGTAAATCCAGTCGTTGCATAGGCGTCCTCGCACCAGCGTGTCAGTGTCGTGCATGCTTTCCTTTGTCACGAGTTGGCCGTTGTGCTTGTCCAGGACCGCGAATCCCGTGCCAAAGGTCGAAACTGCCAGCATGTCCTTGTTCAAGTCCGTCATCGTGTTGACTCGATACCCGTCGCTCTGCATCAATTGTTGCCATCGGCCTTCCTTGGGGAAGTATTTGAATAAGGCATTGCCTGTGCCGAGGAAGAAGTCGCCATCCCCATCACGGTACAGACATTCGGCATCGTCGGGCGTATTAGGATTTGAGACAATGCGTCCATCTTTGTCGAATCCATACACTCCGTCGCCTTGCACCACGCACCAGGTTAGACCGTTATCGCCTTCGGCAATCGAGGTCACATACGAACCCGTTGCCCTTCCTTGGCGGGCAAAGCTCCACATGTGGAACAATCCGTTGTCGTGCAGTGGAACCATGAGCAGTCCTCGTCCATAGCACCCTACCCACAGATTGCCGGCTTTGTCAATCAGCAACGCACTTATGCGTGCTCGTTCCATGTTCAGGTCCTCTATGTTTACTTTGTAACTACGAGGCTCATTCTCTTCCGATGAAATGCGGAATAAGCCATTGCTTCTGGTACCCAGATAAACATCTCCTTGTCCATCTTTGGCAGAACAGGTAAAGGGTTGTCCCATAGCCACCACCTTGCCATCCTTTTCAAAAAAGGTCTCAGGCTGGAAACTCTCTTTCCTGGTCAATAGTTTCCCATTGGGTTTGCGGTAGCATACCATGTTGTCCGTACCTCCCTTCCACAAGCTTCCATCCGATGCCAGGAACAGTCGTGAGAAATAGTTGTTCATCCCTTCAGGCGCATATCCCTGCAAGGGGATTGCTGCCAGGCTGTCGGGTGAAATGTTGTATAGTCCATAGCCTGCCGTACCTGCCAACAATCCTTCGGAGGTTTCCACAATTGCCGTTATGCGTGGTTTGATGTCATCAGGGAATTTTACGCGTCGGTAGGCGCCTGTTACGGCTTCGCGTAAAAGCAATCCAGTGGCCATTCCTACCCATAGGTGGCCGTCTTTGTCCGAAAGTAGCGAAGTTACGTCACATTCGTTCTCTCTTCCTGTTCCTTCCACCAGAGGTTGCATGACGAAGCGATAGCCATCGAAACAACTCAAGCCTTGTTCCGTTCCAACCCACAACAATCCGTCGCCATCTTGAGCCAGAGCAGTAATGAGCGATGAGTTCAAACGTTCCGAACCGTAAAACAGTGCGTGTTGGGCTTGGGCCACTACGGCCCACATAGCGGCTAAAACTACGAACAATATATGTTTCTTCATGATATGATTCTCAATTGTCTGAGTGCAAATATATGCATTCTTTTTTATAATTCCTCTTTTTTCAAAGAAAAAAAGTGATGTGGAAAGCGAGAATCTCTCGATATGACAACTTTTCGAATGGACGATTTTGCAATTTCCTCGGCATATAGGGCAGGTTCTCGCCCCCATGTGGAGAGCGGTTTTGGCTTCTCCCCTGCTTGGGCGACTGGGGCTGAAGGCGCATTCAGTGGTTTATTGCTTCAACTCCTTACGCAAGCGTCATCACTTCACAAATACCGAGCGGTGAAATGTGAACATAGGCTCGATTGC
This sequence comes from Bacteroidaceae bacterium, assembly GCA_017962495.1. Classification (GTDB taxonomy): domain Bacteria; phylum Bacteroidota; class Bacteroidia; order Bacteroidales; family Bacteroidaceae; genus Physcousia. The sequence goes on along the minus strand of JAGCVH010000038.1, from coordinate 9,574 downwards.
AATCGAACCCTTGTTCGAAGCACATCGAACAAGGGTTCAATTGCTGGAAGGCTTAAGCCCTAATGGAGAAAGTGCAAAGTTCAAAATGCATAATTACTTTCAACTATGCACTCTAAACTCTGCACTTTCACTTACAAAAGCGTTCTTCTACTTATTAGTGTCTTAGAATCTTCGTGGTCTTGACTGAACCGTCACTCATGCGAGTGCGCTGGATGTAAACACCCTTTTGAGGCAGAGCGAGACGACGACCATCGGTGGAATAATATTCCACGCTGACGGGACGGACTTCGCCCTTGAGGTCGGTGACGGCATCAGTCTCGGTGACAGTAACATTGATGCGTGTAGCCTTGCGAGTGCCGTAACTGTCGATGAACGAGAAGCTGATGACGGCAGTGCCTACCTTCTTGGCCGTGATGACACCATTGGCATATTCAACCATAGTGGGTTTATTGCTCTTGCCTGCGGCTTCCGTGGTGACATCACGTTCGTAGCCTGACTTGCCCACGGCAAACACCTTCACTTCACGCGTGGTGCCAACGCCCATGGTGATATCTGTCATAGAGGGCTTGAGGCTGACCATCATGAGGTCTTCGGGATCGAGAGTCTCAAGGGTGCCCGGAGCAAAGAATTTCTCTTCAGTGAAGTCCTGCTCGGTAGAGAACCAGTCGATGTCAACATATCCGCCATTCTGCTTCGTGGCATAGTTGAAGAGGTAGAAACGCTGTCCGACAAACACTTTCAGTGTGTAGCGCATGGTCAGTTGTTCGCCAAAGGCAGTCCACTTCTTGTTGTCGTAACTGTAGTAGAAACGGCACTTGTTCGTGGCGAAGTTGAGTATCGTACGCAAGTAGATGGTGTCGGCCTCTACCACATCGCCCAGAACTTCCTCGGCCTGATACGTAACATCCTTGTCGATTGACCAGTCATGTTCGGTATATTCACAGCGCTGGGAGTAGAGACGGCGTTCGCCATTCTCCATCTTCACGCCTATCAGGGCATAGGGATCTTGGAAAACAGCTAATCCAGCCACGTCGCCGTCGGCCATGTTTCCGATGGCCATCTTCACTGTTCCGTAGGTGTCATATGTGGATGCGCTTGCAGTGGAGAGATTGGCCTTTGCATAACCAGGAATGCGCTGTGTGAGTGAGTTGCGGGCTTGCCACAGGTCGGTCGACAATCCCGATGTGGCGAGTCGAAGCCATCCGCGACTCAGAGTCCAAGCCGTGTCGTCTGGATTGTGGTTCCACTGCCATTGCTTGCCGAAGCGTGTGCTCGTAAACGTCTCGTTGGTAGGCAGATAGGTTATGGGCCAACTCTTCCCGACATCGGGCTTCTTGTAGTTCGTACCGTTCTCTGTGACGTCACGTCCGTTCTTGCCCAATGTGGGCCAACCGTCCTTCCAGACTACGGGCTCGAGGTAAGGAATGCGACCGATGCTTCCAGCATCGCGGAAGAGGACGGTCCACCACTCACCTGTCTGGGTTTCTACCAATGCGCCTTGGTGAATCTTCTGACCTGCAAATACGCGTCCGTCGTGCTCCTCATAAGGTCCCATGGGACTTGTGGCGCGGAAGATAGTCTGCGAACCTTCCGTGCCGCCATAGGTGGCATAGATGTAGTAGTAGTCACCAATGTGGTACATGTGGCTTCCCTCACAGCCGTTGCCGACAGAGATGACCTTGGTGCTGGAGATTTCTTGATACGTTGTCGGATTAAGTTTGACAACATAAATATCACCAATTCCGCAAGCGACATAAAGACCGCCGTCACCATTTGGTCCGTCATCAAAAAGCCATCCTGGATCATGATAGGTTTTATTCAGACGGGTGTCCTCCCAATCGCCTTCGGGATTGGTGGCAGTGAGGAGTACGCTCTGTGAGTCAAGTGACCAGGTAGAGCAAGGGAAGTAAATGTAGAATTTACCGTTGTGGTAGTTAAGGCTTCCTGCCCACATGCCTTGAGAGTAGTGGTTCTTGCCTTTCAGCAGGTTATAGTCGTCGTTGTCGAGAATCTTTTTCAGGGGGTTGGAACAATACTCCCAGTTGACCAGGTCTTTCGACTTCAGCAGGGTGGCACCCGGCATATGGAACATGGTCGTGCTGAGCATGTAGTAGGTGTCGCCGACACGGATGACGTCGCAGTCAGGGAAGTCGGCGTTGACAATGGGATTCACGTAATACCCGTTACCCGAGTCTGCCGACCACTTCTTGGCGTAGTCGGGTCGGGGTTGCTTTTCCTTTGCCCACTCGGCATACCAGTCGAAACAAGCCTTTGCACAGGCCTCGGGCTCGCCTCCATATGAGGGAACTACCGTCTTGTAGTTCGATTTAGCATAAGTGTCCCAATCGAAGTAGCAGTGTGAGCCGGAGAGCGTCATCGAGATGTTGCCGAAGTGGTCGTGAAGGTTCTTGTAAGCCAAACCCCATTTCGATGTGCTACCTGTGGACCATGTGCCCATATTGGGTTGAACCCATTCTCCATGCTCGTTATAATGACCTTCCTTGTTGGGGTCAGTGGGACTCCAGTCAATCTCAGTAATAACAATGGGGTTGGTGTCAACGACGGGAACAGCCTCGTGGAACTGACGAATCAGGTCGTCGTGGTCATAATGGCTGTCGCTGCATCCGTACCATCCCGTGTAGTCGTGAACGGCATAACCGATGTTGTATCCCGTGATGGGGTATTTGGCATAACTGCGATAGTTGCTTTGCCAACCAGTTCCAGGAATCCAGATGATACCTGTGAAACCATTCTCGCGAATCTTGTCGACGATGGGTTGGAAATAGTCGTGCAGAGCTTTGTCGCTGTTCTGTCCGTTGGCATCGGTCAGGTTGACGGGCTCGTTGGCCAACTCCAGACTGAGCCATCCTGCAGCCTTCTTCACGGAAGTGTTCTGGCTCACGATGTCCCATACCTGCAAGAGATATTGCTGGTAGTAGTCACCCACCTTCAGATTGCCGGGACACACGCCTGGCGGACGCATGATGACGTACATACCCTTCTTCATGGCGGCTTGGGCTATGGGGTAGTAGAGCGAAGAGAGGTATTTCTTCAGTCGTGTGGGATTGAAGTGGCTAATGTCGGCCTCTCCAGTTGTTCCTGAGGGTTGTGCGGCAGCAGGAGCGTAGTTGTAACTGTTGTCGTTTGTCCAGCAGGGGTCGAGATGCAGACGGAACAGGTTGCAGTAGGCACCCTGCGCGGTGTCGGTTACAGCCGTGAAAATGCGGTTGAAGTAGGTCTTACAATCTGCTACGGTGTTGTCGTTGCAGGAATTACCCCATCGATAACTGTTGAAGTAAGGGCTGGGAGTGTCCATGAATCCGTGTAGGACAACGGTGTTGCCGTGTTCGTCCTTCAGCTGATTGCCATCGACGTGTAAGGAAGCGATAGTGCCAAATTGCGCCCAAGCAATCAAAGGCAAGCAAATGGCGACTAATGTGGTTAAGATAGATTTTCTCATTGCTTTATGTATTTTGGTTATTTTGTGGTTTCTATTTCAAATGGGGTAGCAGGAAGGTTGTTCTTCGTGCCTCTACAGTTGGCTTCTACGGGATTGTCTTTCCAGGCGTAACGAACACGCGTTCCTTGACCGCGAAGCGTGACTTGGCGGTCTTTCGCCTCTCCTACGACATTGCGGAAAGTCCCGTTCTCGTCAGAGATTTCAAATCCCACACTGCCTGCAATGGGTTGGTCGAAAGTGACGATGGTTGTGCCTTCGTTTGTGCTAACGGCTTTAATGGGTTGTGGCGAGAGCACAGCTGGCTTTTTGTTGATGAGATGGTCGAAAGCCAAAGATACGCGTTCGGCCAATTCCTTTTTCCTTAGTGGATGAATGTCGTTGGCTTCTCCCAGATCGATGGCAACTGCCAAAGCTGCATGTGGGTCGGATACAGCCGCACGGCGTTGGCTTTCACGCAAACGTGCCCAGCCACTCTCCTGCGGATTAGGACTTGGAGCCATGAAATTGGCTAACTGCACGATGACAAAAGGCAACTCGGGTTGAGCAAAATCCTTTCGCCACGTATCCATCAGGTTCTGTAACTGTTGTTCGTAGACGACAGCCTTTCCTGTGTTCGATTCGCCTTGATACCAAACGGCACCTGACAAAGCATAAGGCATTAGGGGTGAAAGCATACCATTATATGCTGCAGCAGCCATGTTTTGGAAGCCTGCAGGCAAGGATGGAGCACGATTCACCTTTGTTCCTTCGTGTACCAGCCATTCTTGCTGGAGAGGAAGACTTGTGCCGTCGTTCCATTCTATGCGATAGGGCTTCTCCTTTACGAACTGAGGAGGTGGACCTTGATTGACAAAGCGAACGGTCAGCACATTATCGCCTTCACGAAGCAATCCTTCGGGAATGCGATAGCGACGAGGCGGGTATTGATAGCCCGTGTGTCCAATCTGTTTGCCATTAAGGAAAGTGTAGTCGGCATCGACGAGTGTACCCAAGAGCAATAGCGCCGACTGGCCTGCATGAGCGGCATCGACCTTGATGTGTTGTCGCATCCAATACGACCCGATGAATGGACGAGAAACAGATAACTGGAATTGGTTTGCTGTAGCCCACTGACTATCGTCGAAAGCAAGTTCATTCCATCCCTGTGACATACCTGGGTCGGTCTCGTTCAGGGTTTGATTCCAACGACGTGAAGCATGTCCATTGACATCATTTATCTTCCGTCGGAGGCTTGCATCGGCATAAAAGTGTGCTTCCGTTGCCATCCTTGGGTCGAATTTGGCCACGCTATCGACTTGCATCCACGATTCGATAGGTGTTCCTCCCCAACTGCATTGAATGATGCCCTGCACGATGCCTGTCTCTCGCTCTCGTTGCTTACCCATGAAGTAGCCCAAAGCCGTAATCTTCCAAGCGTTCTGTTTCGATAGCGTCTTCCATCCATTGGAACGGACATCGGAAACAGGACCTTCCAGAACAGCCTCGTTCTCTACTTTGAAAAGGTGTACATGATCATTGGCATCTTGGTCAATTTCTTGGGGATATTGCGGATAGACGCGTTCGATATCTGTGTCGATGTTTGACTGCCCACTGAAGAGCCATACATCACCAATCCACACATCATGAATAAGGATCGTATCCACTTGCAGGGTCAAAGGTCCCGATGCTTTCATCGAAGGCAGGTTTGCCAACCACTTCCCGTTGCTGCCGGCTTGGGCTGTAACCGTGCTTTTCGCCTTCTTACCCTCTTCGTTCAGACTGATGGTAATGGTCTGTCCGGGTTCTGCCCATCCCCAGATGGGAATAGGTTGACCGCGTTGCAAGACGACCCCATCGCTAAAGATTCTGGGCAAACGAGTGGCTGTTGCGGGATTTATGCCGGCAAACAACATCATTATTCCGATTGCAAGGATACGAATTTGTGTTTTTTTCATGCGTAGACTCGTATTTTGAAGGCAAAGATAATGTTTTTTTTATAAAATGTTTTTCCCAAATTGTCTCAAAAACGTTTATTTTATGTTTCATTGCCCCAAAAAACTATAAATAGGGCTTTTCACTATGCACTTTTCATCGTATATTTGTAACACAAACCATGCAGAACAGATGAGGTGCAAGCTTCTTTCTTTTATTCTTTTCGTTTCGTTGACGGCTTTTGCGCAAGAGCAACAACGATTTGTTGAATTTTCCCAGCAAACCGACAATTGGCTCTTGAATACAGATGGTCGAGTTAATGTTTATCTCGACATGTCCGATCAACCGGGAGTGCGACGTGCTGTGGAAGCAGTAATGTCCGATTTGAGTTCTGTGTGTCAGGCCGAAGTACAATTGACGTCTTCTGTTGAGGATGCTCAGGTGGTTGTTGGTACGTTAGGCCATTGCAAAGCCTTAGATAAGTTGTTGAACAAACGACAGATAAACTCCATAAAAGGTCATCGCGAGCAGTTCCTGATAACGTCGGTCGGTCATCAACTTATTATTTCGGGAAGCGACCGTCGTGGTACGATTTATGGCTTGTACGAATTATCTCGTCAGGCAGGAGTCTCACCTTGGACTTGGTGGGCTGATGTAGCCGTTCAACAGCACGATAGCCTTTTTGTGAAGGCAGGAGAGTACAGTGCTGGTGAACCTGCAGTACGCTGGCGTGGCATATTCCTTAACGATGAAGGTCCTTGCCTCATGGAATGGGTAAAAAATACCTATGGGACCGACTATGGAGACCATCGTTTCTATGAGCGAGTGTTCGAGTTAATCCTTCGTTTGCGAGGCAATTTCCTTTGGCCTGCTATGTGGGCATGGGCTTTTTATGCCGATGACCCTCAAAACTCAAAATTAGCCGATGAAATGGGCATTATTATAGGTACGAGTCATCACGAACCTATGGCGCGCAATCATCAGGAGTATGCCCGTAATCGCAGGCAATGGGGTGCGTGGAACTATCAGACCAACCAAGAGAGTTTGGACCGCTTCTTCCGTGAAGGCATTGAACGCATGAAAGGCACTGAAGACATAGTGACCATTGGTATGCGTGGCGATGGAGATGAGGCTATGTCTGCCGAAGCCGACACACGACTGCTTGAACGCATCGTAGAAAACCAGCGTCGTATCATTAAGGAAGTAACGGGCAGACCAGCCAAAGAAACGCCTCAAGTCTGGGCTTTGTATAAGGAAGTATTGGACTATTATGACAAAGGCATGCGTGTTCCAGACGATGTAACCATCCTGCTTTGCGACGACAATTGGGGTAATGTGCGACGAGTACCAACGGCAGAGGAACGGAAACATCCCGGTGGATGGGGTCTGTACTATCATGTCGACTACGTTGGTGCACCCCGAAACACGAAATGGATCAATGTGACCCAGACACAAGGCATGTGGGAACAACTTCGTCTGGCTTCCGATTTCGGTCTCGACCGCCTCTGGGTATTGAATGTGGGCGACCTGAAGCCGATGGAATACCAGATTCAACTCTTCATGGATATGGCTTGGAATCCCCATCAGTTCGACGGAGAGGAAGTGGTTCGCCAACACACCCTTCCCTTCTGCGAGACACTGGTAGGAACAGAACATGCTGCCGAAGCTGCCCGTTTGCTCGATTTGAGTGGACAATACAATAGCCGGGTTACTGCCGAAATGTTGGATGGTCGGACGTATAACCTGAAGACTGGCGAGTGGGACCGTGTGTGTGGCGATTTCGCACGCCTTGAAGCAGATGCTTTGCAGTTGTTCCGCGAACTGAAGCCCGAACAGCAGACGGCTTACCACGAACTGATACTCTTCCCCATTCAGGCAATGGCTAACCTGTATGAGATGTATCGTGCGGTGGCCATGAACTATGCGCTTGCCGCCATTGGTGACCCCGAAGCCAACACTTGGGCAGAACGCGCTCAACAGCGTTTCCGTCGCGACTCATTGCTCTGTGACGAATACAACAATCGCATAGCCAACGGCAAGTGGCGTGGTATGATGATACAGAAACACATTGGATACACCTCGTGGAACGATAACTTCCCTGCCGACCATTTGCCTCCATTGAAAATGGTGGAGACTGGCACGAACATGTCTAACATCTTCTTCGACGAACAGCGTCGTGGCTATCTGGCTATCGATGCCCGCCATTTCTCATCGTCAAAGACCTCGGAAGGCACTCAGTGGACGGTCTATCCCGGCATGGGACGCATTGGCAGTGCGGTGGCTCTTACTCCCTATACGAAGGAGACTGGCGATGCAATCCTTTCCTATAGCTTCGAACTGCCAGAAGGCACGAATCATGTGCGCGTACATATTATTGTAAAGTCGACACTCGATTTCCTGAACCGTGGTGGACATGAATACGAGCTCAGCATCGATGGCGGCAAAAGCGAACGCGTGAACTTCAATGCCCAACTCAACGAGGCACCCCAGAACATCTATCGCGTGTTCTATCCCACCATTGCCCGTAGAGTGGTGGAGAATACGGTGGAATTGCCTGTTGAAGGCAGTGGAACACATGTGCTCGACCTGCGTCCGTTGACTCCTGGCATCGTCTTCGAGAAGATTGTCATCGACTTCGGAGGCTATCAACCTCAATATCTCTTCGGAGAAGAAAGCGGAAGGAAGTGATGGAGTCTGCGACAGCATGCTCGAACAAAGGCTTACAATGCAAATATATGAATTAAACTAAAAATATTATTATGAACGAAACAAACAACACATCTGGTTTCTATCGTTTGTCGTGGCTCCAACGCATCGGATTTGGATCGGGCGACTTGGCACAGAATCTGATTTTCCAAACGGTGGCATGTTACTTAATGCTCTACTTGACAACAGTGCTTAAAATCAATCCAGCCTTTGTCAGTGGGCTGATTCTCTCGGTTCGACTCCTCGATTGCTTCTGGAGTCCTGTCGTAGGGCGTTACATCGATAATCGCAATCCCAAATTAGGCAAGTATCGTACATACCTTCTTTATGGAGGTATTCCTCTCACCGTTGCCGCTTGTCTGTTGATGCTTCCTCAGGCAGCTACTTGGTCCATGGGTATGAAGTTGGTCTATGCCACAGTCAGCTACACAGTGCTGAGTATGATATATTCTGTGGTGAACATACCTTATGGTTCCATCATGGCAAGTATGACTCGTGATAACGATGAAGTGCTTATCCTTACTTCGACCCGAATGGTATGTGCCAACATCGGTCAGATTGTTGTTCAGGCAGGTTTCCCCATCGGTCTTGCAATGGTCGTTCATACTGCCATCGACTGGAATCAGGCCACCTTCATGGCTATCGGAACGATTCCTGCCTTCATCATCCTGCCTTCTCTCCCCATGTTGAAGAAATGGTTTGGTAAGAAGGGTCTTTACTATCTGCTTTTGTCTGTTGGTTTTGTCGGCTTTGCCATCCTGTTCACCATTGGAAAGTTCTTCGATGTTGCTGCTTGCAACACCATCGTTCAGACTGCAAAGGTTATGACGGGTGTTGGTCTTCTTGTAGGTTCTCTGATGTGGGCATTGGTTCCTGAAGTAATCACAGAAGCCGAGTATCGCACAGGAAACCGTCCTGCAGCCACCGTCAATGCGCTTGCTGGTGTTGCTTTCAAGGCTGGTTTCTCGATTGCCGGTTGGATTACTCCTCTGGTTATGGGTATGATTGGGTTTAACCTGGCAAGTGAGCAATCGGCATTGCCAACCGATCCTATTGCATGGTTCACGGTTACTTGCATCTTTGCCATCGTGGGCTTCGTCCTCTTGCTTTTCTGCTTCATGGGAAGCAAGGAAAACATCACCACCACACCCGAAAAGCCCGTCTCTTACGGCGAGATGTTTGCCGAGTTCAAGGCTAACAAGTGTCTCCAGTTGGTGCTCAGCATCTTCGTTGTGGTGTTCTTGGCATCATTCATCAGTGCCCCAGTTAACGCCTACTACACTAAACTCGCCAATTATTCCGACATTGCCCAGAATGCAATCCTGTGGTTTACCTGCATCATTCCAGCCATTCTTCTCATCGTTGTAGGATTCCTTATTTATAAGTATCCTCTCACCGACGAAAGACTCGACGAAATCAATAAGGAAATCGAAGCAAGAAAAGCCTAATCTTTAATCAGTAATTTCACGTTTAATTTTTCACTTTTAATTTTTAATT
>JAGCVH010000037.1 GCA_017962495.1 Bacteroidaceae bacterium | reverse complement strand
GTGGCATGTGGCATGTGGCATGTGGCAAAATTGGGTTTTACGCCCTTTTCTACACCTCCAGACATTCCCTGATGAAGGCTTCCATCTGTGGGAAATGGGCCTCAACGCTCTTCAAAAGGTGGAATTGGTTATTGGCACGCACAAAATTGTGGTCGGGATATTGGCACTTCCAGTACTTGTCGCCAGAGAGATAGTCCCAGAGGAAACGCACGCACTGCATGTAGGGGAAGAGTGCTGTGGCATAGGGCAGGTTCTCTATTTCAACGGGCAGTAGGAAGGAGCGTGCCGACTCCAGATAACCATCGGTAAAGGCCTTGAAGATGTCCATACGGAACTGCACGGCCGACATGTCGGCATTGTCCTCTGCAACGGTGTTGGCGGCAGTGCGCAGGAAGTCGCCGTAGTCAGAGAAGATGAAGTTGGGCATCACGGTGTCGAGGTCGATGACGCAGAGCACTTCGTCGCGGTCGTTAAACATCATGTTGTTGACCTTCGTGTCGCAGTGACACACGCGCTTGGGCAGGATACCCTCGCGTCCCATGCGTTCGGCTTTGGTCATCTCGTAGGCACGGGCATCGATTTCCTGAAGCAGACGCTGTACCTGAGGCTCGCTCACGCGACCTACGGGGTCTTTAGCCACAACCTCACGCAGTTGCTCGAGACGGAACTCCATGTTGTGGAAGTCCTTGATGGTTTCGCCCAACTCTACGGGAATGTCGGCAAGCATGGCCTGGAAGCGTCCGAAGGCTCGACCAGCATGGCGACTGCTGTCGGGGTCGACGGCTTGCTTGGTGATGGCATTGGGGATGAAAACCATCAGACGCCAATAGTTGCCGTCGATGATGGTGTAGAGTTTGCCACCGTCCTTGACGGGGATGAAGCGCAGAACCTTGCGTTCGATGTCGTCCTCGCCAGCTTCTGTGAGTTTCATGCGGATGTGGTTGGTTACGGCCTCGATGTTGCGCATGACCATATCCACATCGGGGAAAACATGGTGATTGACGCGCTGGAGCACATAGTCGGGCTCGCTCGCCTCGGCAGTAATCACCTTGTAAGTGTCATTGATCAGACCCTCACCTAAGGGCTTGATTTCGCTGATGGTGCCGTTGATGGCAAACTGCGAAACGATGGTTTTCAATTGGTCTTGTTCCATAGTATTTTTGGTTAATTCATAATATTATAAATAATGTATAATCCTCAATAGTTTTTGCAAATTTAGGTATTTATTGGGAATTATAAGCATTTTCGGCTTGGATTTTCTTTTTCATCTCATCCATCCATGAAGCAACATGACTGAAATACATGCGATAGCCTTCGCACAGATAGCAACGACCATCGGGAAGGATGCGCGTACGAGGACACTCGCCATTGCAGGCAAAGAGCCACTCACACTCGCGACATTGTTGGGAGAGGGCGTCGCACTTCATACGGCCAAAAGCCTCCTGCTCTGGACTGTACATCATCTCCACTAAATGCTTGTCACGAAGGTTGCCCAACTTGTACTGAGGAAAGACAAAATGGTCGCAACTATAGACATCGCCATTGAACTCCATCACGCCAGCATGACCACACGAATGGGCCATCGTGCAAACGCCTGGAACCACGCCACACCAGTTGCAGAGGGTGGCATCGAAGAGTTGGACAAACATCTCGCCCACATCACCATGACCGACCCACTCGTCGAAGACGGCACAGAGGAACTCGCCCCACTGACGCGGACCTACATTGAAGGGTGCAGGAGAGCCGTCGGGCATGCGCTCGACTATGGGTGTGAACTGGAGATAGCGGCATTGGAGGTCGTCGCGGAAGAAGCGATAGAAGTCGAGGGGATAGTCGGCATTGTAGTCATTGACCACAGCCATTGCATTCCACTCCACCTGAAAGCGGTTGAGGATGTCTATGCCCTTGCGCACCTTTGCCCAAGTGGGCATTCCCTGACGCGTACGCCTATATTCATCGTGAAATTCCTGAGGTCCGTCGATGCTCACACCCACAAGCCAACCCTCGTCGTGGAGGAATCGAGCCCACTCTTCAGTAATCAGTGTGCCATTGGTTTGTATGCTGTTCGAGATGGTCTTCCCGTTGGCATATTTCTTCTGCAGTTCGACGGCTCGTTTGTAGAACGACAAAGGTCGCATCATAGTCTCTCCACCGTGCCAGGTAAACAGCACTTCGCCTGCCATCTGTGCGCCTATGTATTCCTCTATGAACCGTTCGAGCAGTTCCTCACTCATCACATGGCGAGGCTCGTCGTCGTAGAGGTGTTGCTTCTCGAGATAATAGCAGTACTCGCAAGCAAGATTGCATCGCGCCCCCACGGGCTTGAGCATCACATAGAGCGGACGGGAAAGACTGAAAACGGAACTATTCATAATTCACAATGCACAATAAAATGTCACATCACTCCATCACTTCCATATGTGTTTACCGTAGCTATACCCACCAAGGTCGAGCATCTCGCGATCGAGTCCCATGCGACGACGGAAGTCTTCGAAGTTCTTTGCCTCCTGAGGCGTCCATCCCGCTTCGGCAACAGCCATCAGGCGAGGAAGTGCCAAGTATTCGAGATAGTCGTTCGTACCTACCCACTCACACCAGAAGGTGGCTTGCACACCCGTGTAGAAGGGTTGCAGATGGGCAGGAACACTCTCAGGAACAGGCACATAGTTGTAGCATCGCTCCACCGTATCGTCTCCCTTCCCTGCCCCATCGGGTTCGCCAGGATCGGTACTCTGCTTGCGATTGATGTAGTAACTACCCGTGTCGGAATGGATGTCGGAAACGATGTTCTGGAAACCATTCTCGGAGGCCATCAAAGCGGCTTTCTGACAAGGATACCAACAGAAGATGAGGGGATTGTTCTTCTTCACTCGTGCCAAATCACTACCCTGAGCCGTGATGCTCTCGTTCCACAGCAAAGTGCGCTTACCACGAGTGGCAAGGAAGTCGCTCATCTCCTCCGTAAAACGACTCTGCAACTCGCGGAAACTCTTCATTCCTTCCTCCTTCAGCAGGCGTTGGCAATCGGCATTCGCCTCCCAAGCATTCGTGGGACATTCGTCGCCTCCAATGTGGAAATAAGGACCTGGGAAGATGTCGCAAAGTTCTGCAAGGACATCTTTGGCAAACTGCATGGCACGCGGGTTAGCAACATTCAGCACTTCACGGCTGACACCTCCCGTCGTCCAAACCGTGACTGGGTGTGAGGGGTCGCAACCAAACTCGGGATAAGCGGCAAGAGCGGCAACAAAGTGTCCAGGCATATCCACCTCGGGAATAACCGTTATATGGCGCTGGGCACAATATTCCACTACCTCACGCATCTCCTCTCGCGTATAGAAATAAGGACCATAAGGTTGATTGGTCCAATAGGTTCCTCGCTTCATGTCGGTAATGCGACAATTGGGAGCTGTTGCACCAACGGTGGTCAGACGAGGATATTTCTTAATCTCAGGACGCCAACCTTGGTCATCGGTCAAGTGCCAATGGAAATAGTTCATCTTGTATGCGGCCATGATATCAATCATGCGCTTGAGTTGGTCCACAGCAAAGAAATGACGACTGACATCGAGCATGAATCCACGATAACGGAAACGAGGTTCGTCGGCAATGGTGACTACAGGCAGGGCATACTTCCGACGGGCATCGTACTTGCGAGCCATAACATTGGCGGGAAGCATCTTCTTGAGGGATTGGAAGGCATAGAAGAAACCTGCCGAAGTGGAGGCCTCCACCTGAACGCCTTCGTTAGTTACAGCAAGGCGATAGCCCTCTGGCGAACAATCACTAACCAGTTGCATGCGAATGGCCCCTTCAGTACTACTCAGTGCAGAGGCTTGCAAACCCGTGGCGGCATTCAAGTCACTGACGAAACGAGCGGCTTCACGACTCAGACTATCGGGAAGCGAACCATATGCCACCACCAAACGAGAAGGAAGTTCAAACTGTCCTTGTCCCTCCACCATCTGTTTGGGACGAGGAGTGAGGTTGACACGGGATTGTGCCTGCACGACCTCTATCGAACACAAAAGTAAGACGAAAAGTATCTTTTTCATGGTTCGTAATTTTATAAGTTCTCTATCTGACGACGAACGGGATACCACACAATAAGTGCACTGACCGCAACGACGGTAAGCAACACGAGCACTATATCCCAAGCCCGAACGACAACGGGATAGCTCTCCACGATGAAGGCTCCTTCGCTCTTGCCCATCGCTATCAGACCATAGTGTTGCTGCAACCAGCACAAACCCACACCAATGGCAACACCCACTAAGGCACCAAGCAAACTGATCATGTTGCCTTCCAAGATGAAGATGCGTCGCACATCGCCAGGTGCTGCACCCAAGTTGCGCAACATCTGTATGTCGTTCTCCTTATCAATCATAAGCATAGCAAGCGAACCGATGATGTTGAAGCTTGCCACCAAGAGGATGAAGGTAAGGAAGAGGTAGGCAATGAGTTTCTCGATACGCATGATGCGAAAGACATCGTCTTGCTGTTCATAACGGTCTTGCACCACAAACTTGCTTCCCAACTGGCGTGAGATATCGCGCTTTACCTTTCGCACATTAGCACCGTCCTTCAACGACAACTCCACTTGCGAGATGCGTCCTTGCTGGTCGAAGAGATGCTGGGCAAAAGCGAGTGAGGTGAGAATGTAATTGGCATCATACTTCGCCTGCTTTACCTGAAACACATAGCCCGAACTCATCAGTTCATCGCCATTGAAACTACTCATGGGATTGCCTATATTCACTCGTTCGCCTCGCTTGGGGGCATAGACTTGCAAGGGAGTGTCAAAGTCGGGACGCAAGCCCAACTGCATCGCCAATTGAATGCCAGGAATACCAAACTCAAGCACATCGGCATGCAACACCACATCTTCCGTCATCTCAGGATAAAGCAGACGGTCGAGACCCATCTGCTGAGTGAAGTTATCGGCCATACCCTTGATGGTCACTACCACTTGCTGACCTGCGCGAACCACAAGGGCTTGGTCTTGCAAACAAGGAGTGAACACCGCCACATCGGGATGCTTGCGAAGGGATGAGATGGCAGGGTCGTTAAGGGAGAATGTGCGACCTTCAGCCAAAGTAACCTTCAGTTGTGGGTCGAAGTCGGTAAACAAGTCGGCCACCAATCCCCTGAAGCCGTTAAAAACGCTCAGTGTGCAAACCATAGCCAACGACGCAATGGCAACACCACAAGCCGAGATGCCCGAGATGATGTTGATGGCATGATGACTCTTCTTCGAGAAGAGGTAACGCCAGGCTATGAAGAATCTGTAGTTCACTGTATTGATGGCGAAGGGCTAAAGACTAATTATCACCTTCTTCCTCGCTTGTGTTTTCCTCGTTCCTGACGCCCAGCAATTCATCGATATGTTCGGCATAGTCAAGCGAGTCGTCGATGAAGAACTTCAGCTCGGGAACGATGCGCAACTGATGACGCATGCGAGTGCCCAATTCAAAGCGCACTTGCTTCTGATTGGCATTGATGTTGCCCACTATCTCTTCGGCACGCTCGCTTGGGAACACGCTCAGATAGACACGGCACACACTCATGTCGGGGCTTATGCGACACTGGCTCACCGTCACCAGCACACCACGCATCTGTCGCGTCTGTGCTACAAACATCTCACTCAGTTCCTTCTGAATGAGGCGAGCTACTTTATTTTGTCTTGTACTGTCCATTGTTTCACTTTTTTCTAATTATTGTCAGACCATCGCGAACGGGCACTATCACCTTCTCCACCCTATAGTCGTTCGCCAGCAAATCATTGAAAGCCTTAATGCCTAAGGTCTGTTGGTCGCTCTCGCGAGTCTTCTCTTCCACCACATGTCCGTACCAAAGCGTGTTGTCGGCAATGATGAAACCTCCCTTCCGAACGCGAGGCAATAGCATCTCGTAGAAGTCAACATAATGACGCTTGTCGGCATCCACAAAGGCAAGGTCGATATCTGTCAGGCCCATTTCAGGTATCAACTGCAAGGCATCTCCAATGTGCAACCGTATCTTGTCGGCATAATACGAACCCTCTATCCACGGACGCGTGAAATCCTCCTGTTCATCGTAGATTTCGAAGGTGTGCAACACCGCACCATCCTCCAAACCTTCGGCTATGCACAATGCCGAATAACCGCTAAATGTGCCGAGTTCCACCGCCAGGCGAGGTTGGACCATGCGGGTAAACATCTTCAGCAAACGGCCCTGAACGTGGCCACATGCCATCTGCCCATACGACAATCGCAATTGCGTGTCACGATACAAGCGATGCAAGTAGTCACCCTCAGGGTCGATGTGACTTCGGATGTAATCGTCTAAATTATCAACGCTCAACGTCAATGGTCTATTATCCCAAGAAACCCTCCAACGCCAAGCGGTATGAGTCGAGACCAAATCCAACTACCACACCCTTGCAAGCGGCAGAAATCCGACTGGTGTGACGGAACTCCTCGCGGGTATAGACGTTAGAGATGTGGACCTCTATGACAGGCGTACTGATGGCCTTGATAGCATCGTAAATGGCATAACTTGTATGGGTGTAGGCACCAGCATCGAGGATTATTCCGTCGAACTTGCCAAAGCCTGCCTCATGCAATTTGTCGATGAGTGCGCCTTCCATATTGCTCTGGAAATAGTCGATGCGCTCGTTGGGATAGCGCTCACGCAACTTCTCCAGATAGCCCTTGAAGTCGTGCACTCCGTAAATCTCTGTTTCCCGTTTGCCCAATAAATTCAGGTTTGGGCCGTTCATGATAAGAATTCTTTTCATAGTACTATTATTTCAGTTAGTCGTGGACAAAGATAATAAGAATTAATTAAAAATTAAAGAATTACAAATTAAAATTCGTAAAAACGCTTTAGTGTATGACTATGATGCGACTGACAACTGCCTTTTTGCCGTCGCTCGTGTTAGCAACAACATGATAGACACCACTCGAAACCCTGCGTCCATGCTTGTTACACCCGTTCCAGGTGAATGTGCCTCCATTGCTCACTCCGTTCCACACGAGTTGACCCGTTGACGAGAGTATTTTCACCTCACTGTCCATCGTGAGTCCGCGTACGACAATAGGTCCGGCATAGTCAGGACGAACGGGATTGGGATAGGCAATGACATTGTCGGAATTCAGGCTTTCCTCAGCTTCCGTAGCATCACTGAAGTAACTGCACAATCCCTCATCTGTTCCTATCATAAGCAGACCCGAAGTGGGATGGATGGCCAGACACTGAATGTTGTTGGACAGCAAAGGACTATCTTCCGCCTGGAAGTGTTGCAAGAGTTCCTGCCCGTCGGCACTTACCAGATAAAGGCCGTTTGAGTTCGTGCCTATCCACTTGCGGTTGGCAGGATCGACGACGATGCAAGTAACGGCAACACCCGAAAGCAGATAGTCGGCAAGGTTGGTTCCATCGTTACGTGAAATCTTGATCTGCTCGAAAGTGAAATCGTTGTTGAAGAAGGTGGTGGCATCATTGATGACGAAAAGTCCCAACTGCGTGCCACACCAAATGCGACCGTCGAAGTCTTCCACCATGCAATAGAACTGGTCGGGCGAATAGCTTGTACCATCTTGGTTCACAATGATTTGGCGGAGCTTATGCTTATCGTCGCGAACGGTGTTAAGTGTTCCATTCGTGTGGAATCCGAAGAAACCTCGTCCATCGACACGCCTACTGATGAGGAACTTCACACCACTGGTGGTGAAGAGGTAGTCGTCGGGAGTTTCCGCACCTTCAATCTCGCTGTAATAGAGCGAATGCCAGCGACCCGAGGGCGTGAGTATGCGAACGATGGTGTCGGTCTGCTGGTTCATCATCCACAGATTGCCTTCTTCGTCGTATTGCAGACCCGTGCATCCCACAAAGTTCAAACCGAGTTCACGACCACCAGACACAATCTGACGCAAAGGACTGTTCTCACTATTGTAGAGGTTCACGAACTTGGCATCGCGATACTCATACAGGCCCGTTCTGTATCCACTTCCAAAGTGGTGTGAGGCATCGTTGGGGTCTTGCACAAGGTGGGTCATGTTCCACAGATGGAGGTCGGGATATTTCTTTGCCGCCGTCTCTTCGTCGAAGTTTGTCCATTGCCCGTCCTCGTAGTACATAGCGGTAACAGGATTATAGATGGGGAAAGGCGTATTGATGCCTCCTGCCACGAGCAGGCGATCGCCAACATAGGACATACGATAGAAGAGGTCGCGAACAGGACTATTGGGACGAATGGAACCTACGGCTTCACCAAAGGTCTCGCCCAACTTATAGCCCTTGAGTCCTGCCAAGCCCTCACTTGCCCAATAGATGCCGCTTGCATAAGAGAGTGACTGCCACTGATTGTCGAAAGCGATGCGCTTCGATTGCGTGCTGCTTGTGTAGATGCCAACTTCCGTCGGAGTGACATAGGCCAAACCGCCATTGACCAGAGAGATGAACTTGACTCCCGTAGCCAACTGCGTCATACCCATAGCATTATCGTTGATGCGGAACAGAATTTCCTGATACAAGGCATAGACCTGCCCATCGAAGACGAGCATCTGCTTATACCCATTGCCAACGGACGATTGCTTCTTCCAGTTCGAGAGCAAGTGCATGTTCTCATTCGTGGAGTAATAGACACCGTCGGAGGTTCCGAGGTAGATGACACCCGACCTGACGGCAATTGCCTGCACTGCAACGCCAAGTTGATAGGTTTCGCGAATGACACATTCCTGCATATCGACGGTGACAAATCCGAAGCCTGTAGCCAAAAAAGCAACGGTTCCATCGACAAAAACGTGGTTTACCGTCTTGTTCGACAAGGTGCTCGACTTGAGACTCGCAATGTTGATAACCTCGTCGTCGAGGTCCAGCAAATCGATGTTTCCGTTCTCGTAAACAAGAATCAGTCGTTTGGCATTCTGGCTATACGCCATGTGGGTAATGTGGATATCGTTCAGGTCGTCGAGGGAATTATAGGTGCGAACCGACGTGTCCTCGGTGTCGTAGGCCATCAGGTTTCCGTTAGTCACGCTATACACCTTTGACCCTACTGCAAGGTTATGTGTCGAGATGCAGTAGGAGGGATACACTTGCCACTCGCCTATTTCCTGTGCCGATAGGGCCTGAGGCGTTATCACGGAAGGCATAAGTCCGATGAAGAGAAGGCATAGGAACGTTCGCAGGAAGGCGGCCAACTTCTGTGTGGCGCGTCCGCGATGACTGATACGATTCTTCTCCTGTGGTCCCATCTCGGCAAAACTGCGACCACTCTCAGTCGGTGCAAAGATGGGGTCATAGCCAAATCCGTCCGTTCCCGTCTTCTTGCGCAGGATTTCGCCTTCGACGACGCCCTCGAACAGGTGTTCCTCACCACCCTTCACCAATGCTATGGCCGTGCGGAAACGGGCTCTGCGATTGGCGACATGCTCCAGTTTGTCGAGCAGACAACGGATGTTTGCCTCCGAATCATGGCTCTCGCCGTAACCGTTCATCTCACCAAAGCGTGCGGTGTAGATGCCTGGTTGTCCGTCAAGTGCTTCAACCTCGAGTCCCGTGTCGTCTGCAAAACAATCCATTCCAAAATGGTCGTGGACATAACGGGCTTTCTGCAAGGCATTGCCCTCGAGTGTGTCGGAGGTCTCAGGGATGTCCTCGTGACAACCGATATCTTGCAAGCCGAGCACCTCGAACCGTCCGTCGAGAATCTGACGGATTTCGCGCAACTTGTGCTCGTTATTTGTAGCCATGATTATCTTTTCCATTATTTCTTGATTTTATCGAATCCTTCGCCAAACACACCTTCCACATTACTCATCGTGACAAAGGCCTTGGGGTCGATGATACGGATGAGTTGGAAGATGAGTCGGCTTTCTTGTTTGCGAGCCATAATGAGCAACACATTGCGATGCTCCTTGCTGTACCATCCCTCGCCATGAAGCACGGTCACACCGCGTTCCACCTTGTCGTTGATGGCTTGCGCTATCTGGGCATATTCCTCGGAAATAATCATGAACTGCACACTCTGCCGAGCGCCGTTGACCACATTATCCACCACCGTGATGCTGAGGAACAGGGCCAGGTAGCAGGTGACCAGCGTCTCGAGGTCGTGATAGATGAACCACGAGGTGGAGACGATGAATATGTCGATGCACAGCATGATACGCCCAAGCGACATGTTTCGGTATTTGTTGATGGTAAGGACTATGATGTCCGTACCTCCCGTAGAGCCTCCTGCCAGGAAGACAATAGCCAAACCCAAACCTTCAAGCATACCACCAATGACGGCCGCCATGAAACGTTGGTCGCCGATGATGCGTATCAGGTGTTCCTTTCCGTCAGGACCTATCTCCGTGAGATAGTTCTGCTGGATGAACTCGATGAGGAAAGTGGCTGCAACCGTTGCAACAAGCGTACGAAAGCAGAAACGCCACCCCAAGGCATAGAGGCCTACCATCATCAGCACGAAGTTAATGATGAAATACGACCAGCTGGCATGAAAGCCCGTAATATAGTAAATAAACGCCGAGATACCACTCACACCACCCGTTATCAGTTGGTAGGGCAACATGAAACAGGTGAAGGCAACAGCAAAAATAGTCAATCCCAGAAATATCTTCAGATATGTCAGGACAACTTCCACAATTATGGCACTCTTCTTTTCCATCATCACAAAATCCTCAAACTCAGTTACTATTTTATCCTATTGAATCCTAAACCATAAACTCCCTCGACTCTACTGCTCGACACGAAGGCGGCAGGGTCGACTTCCTGAATCAATCGTAAGACACTTATCTGCTCGTGGCGATGCACCATCAGTATCATCACGTTCATGGGTGCATGGCTGTAACATCCCTCTCCGTTCAACTGAGTCATGGTGTGACCCGTGTGCTCACGGATGATGCGAGCCATCAGTTCGCCCTTCGTCGTCATGATGATGAGTTGCACATCTTGCTTAGCCGAGTTGATGATCATGTCTGCGGCATAGGTGTACACGAACAGGGTTACATAGCCGAATACCACCATGCGCCAGTCGTGGAAGATAAACCAACAGGAACCGATGACCAAGAGGTCGAGGTAGAGCAACACGCGTCCGAACGAGATGGGTTTGTACTTGTTGACGATAGCGGCAACGATGTCCCATCCGCCGGTGACACCACCTGAGAGGAAACACAATCCCACGCCCACTCCATTGATGAGGGCTCCAAGCACGCAAGCCATAGTCGATTCGCCTGCGCCCAGAATCTGGATGAGTTGTCCGTTGTCGTCCGTCATCAATCGTTGTCCCACTTCCAGGAAGAAGGCCATAGACACTACGGCATACCCCGTCTTCAACGTAAACTTCCACCCCAGTTGCCACAAGGCAAAGGCGAGGAGGATGCCGTTACCTATCAGCACGGCCAAACTCATAGGGAATCCCGTGGCGTAGTACAAGATGGAGCATACTCCGACCCATCCTCCCGTGGGGATGTGATAGGGCAGGAGGAATACTGTCCATCCCGTCATGTAGATGGCCATTCCGAGATTCAGGTAAAGGAAGTCTTTCGAAAACTCCCATGCCCTGCGAAGTGCTTTATTCGGATTGCGTGACATTGTCTTTCAGGTATTATGCCGGTTTGATTACGATGTTGATGATGCGACCAGGAACGACAACGGTCTTCACCACTTGCATTCCTTCGAGATACTTCGACGCTTCTGGTGCAGAGAGTGCCGTCTTCTCAATGTCTTCCTTCGACATATCTACGGGCAGGTCGAGTGTGAAGCGAACCTTTCCATTGAACTGTACGGGCATCTTCACCGTCGATTCCACCAGATATTTCTCGTCATGCTCTGGCCATTGGGCGTCGCACACGGTAGTGGTGTGTCCCAAAGCCTCCCACAATTCTTCGGCGATGTGGGGACAGAAGGGTGCAATCATTGCCACCATCGGCTCCAAGATGCGACGACTACGGCAATGCTGACCGGTGACTTCCGTCGTGCAAACCATAAAGGCGGGGATGGAGGTGTTGTAACTGAACTCCTCTATGTCGGCGGTGACTTTCTTGATGAGCTTGTGCAACGACTTCAGGTTCTCAGCCGTAGGTTCGCTGTCATCGACTTGCAGGTTTCCGTCCTTGTCCCAGAAGAGCGTCCAGAACTTCTTCAGGAAACGGTGACACCCGTCGATTCCGTTGGTGTCCCAAGGCTTCGACTGCTCCACAGGACCGAGGAACATCTCGTAGAGACGCAAGGTGTCGGCACCAAAGTTCTCGACGATGAGGTCGGGATTGACGACGTTGAACATCGACTTCGACATCTTCTCGATAGCCCATCCGCACACGTACTTACCATCCTCGAGGAGGAACTCTGCCGTCTCGTATTCGGGTCTCCAAGCCTTGAAGGCATCGATGTCGAGAACGTCGTTCTTCACGATGTTCACATCCACGTGGATGGGTGTCGTGTCGTACTGGTCCTTCAAGCCCAGACTTACGAAGGTGTTCGTGTCCTTGATGCGATACACGAAGTTCGAACGACCCTGAATCATACCCTGATTGATGAGCTTCTGGAAGGGTTCTTCCTTACAACTTACACCCAGGTCGAAGAGGAACTTGTTCCAGAAACGGCTATAGATGAGGTGACCCGTTGCGTGCTCCGAACCACCCACGTAGAGGTCCACGTTTTGCCAGTATTCATCGGCTTCCTTGCTCACGAGGGCTTTCGCGTTCTGGGGGTCCATATAGCGCAGATAGTATGCCGAACTTCCGGCAAATCCGGGCATGGTAAAGAGTTCGATGGGGAACACGGTCTTCTCGTCGATGAGGGCCTTGTCCACCACCTTACGGTTCATTTCGTCCCAAGCCCACTTCTGGGCATTGCCCAATGGGGGTTCGCCCGTTGCGGTAGGCAGGAAGTTCTCCACCTCGGGCAACTCCAGAGGCAGACACTCCTCAGGTATCATCGTGGGGATGCCTTGCTTGTAATACACGGGGAAGGGTTCGCCCCAATAGCGCTGACGACTGAAGATGGCGTCACGCAAACGGTAGTTCACTTTCACGCGTCCCAATCCGTGTTCACTCACATATTTCTTCGTGGCTTCGATGGCCTCCTTCACCGTCAGACCGTTGAGCACCAGACCCTCCCCATTTTGAATTCCATCAATAGGAGAATTAATCACAATTCCTTCTTTGGCGTCGTAACTCTCCTCACTGATGTCGGCACCCTCGATAAGTGGGATGATGGGGAGGTTGAAATGCTTGGCAAAAGCATAGTCGCGCGAGTCGTGGGCAGGCACAGCCATGATGGCACCCGTTCCGTATCCGGCAAGCACATAGTCGCTAACCCAGATGGGTACGTTCTCGCCCGTGAGGGGATTCACGGCATAGGAACCCGAGAAGACACCCGTCACACGCTTGTCAATCATGCGTTCGCGTTCCGTGCGAGCCTTCACCTGTTGCAGGTAGGCCTCCACTTCGGCTTTCTGTTCGGGAGTAGTGACCTTCTGCACCAGTTCGCTCTCAGGGGCAAGTACCATGAAGGTGACACCAAACATGGTGTCGGCACGCGTGGTGAAGATGGTGAACTCTTCGTCGGTTCCCGTAATTCTGAACTTTACCTCAGCACCCTCGCTTCGTCCTATCCAGTTGCGTTGTGTCTCCTTGATGCTCTCACTCCACTGAATGGTGTCGAGCCCATCGAGCAATCGCTGACTATAGGCACTCACGCGGAGGCACCATTGGCGCATACGCTTCTGTTCGACGGGGAAACCACCACGAACGCTGACGCCGTCCACCACCTCGTCGTTGGCAAGCACGGTACCCAGTTCGGGACACCAGTTCACCATCGTTTCGCCGAGGAAGGCAAGGCGGTAGTTCATCAGCACGTCGCTCTTCTGCTTTTCGTCCATCGCCTTCCATTCCGAAGCCGTGAAGTTGAGTTCCTCGCTCTGGGCAACGTTCAGTCCTTCAGTACCCTTCTCCTCGAAGTGCTTCACGAGGTCGGCAATGGGCTGTGCCTGCTGGCAATGGTTGCAGAAATAGGAATTAAACATCTTCTGGAAGGCCCATTGCGTCCAATGGTAGTAACCCGGGTCGCAGGTACGCACTTCACGACTCCAGTCGAACGAGAACCCAATCTTGTCCAACTGCTCGCGATAGCGGTCGATGTTTTGGAAAGTCGTCTTTTCGGGGTGTTGTCCCGTCTGTATAGCGTACTGTTCAGCGGGCAGTCCGTAGGAGTCATAGCCCATGGGGTTAAGCACGTTGAAGCCCTGCTGCCGCTTATATCGGGCATAGATGTCGCTGGCGATGTATCCCAGCGGATGTCCCACGTGCAATCCTGCTCCCGAAGGGTATGGGAACATGTTCAGCACATAGAATTTCTGTTTGTTGGCATCCTCTACGACGCGATAGGTCTGTTGCTGGTTCCAGCGCTCATGCCACTTCTTTTCAATCTCTCTAAATTGATATTCCTTTGCCATGTATCTTAGTGATATTTTAATTTCGCGCGGCAAAGATACGAATAAGCGAGTGGAAAAACAAAAAAATAGAGAAAAATGATAGAAAAGCATCTTTATTCGCTTGTAAGTTCACTTACAAAAGCGTATTAAAGGGCTTTTTCGTGGCCTTAGGCCATAATTGCGAAAGCAATATTTTTCTCTATTTTATTTTTCCCGAGCGAGAGTATCTAAGACGAAATCAAAGATACGACTAAGCTTGCTTACAGGGCGAATGTGAGTTTTTCTTGCCGAAGGCATAATTGCGATGCCTCGCAATGTTTTTCTTCCTTTTGGTTTTTCACAATGAGTGGAAGTATCTTCGAGGCTCGCAGAGACTCAAAGTACGAATAAACAAAAGGTTAAAAGTACGAACAAACGCTCAGCACCACCATGCAAGCGAGGGCAACGCCTGCGAACTCTCCCAGGTCGTAGATTTGTTCCATCAGTTCTGTCTGTTCCTGATAACTGCGTTTATTTGCAATGATTCTTATTAGCGTTTCCATAATATCAAATAATTGATTCTATTTTATTTACGATTGACGATTGACGATTTATTTGATTATTTGACCATTTAGTTATTGCTTCGCAGAGCATCGAGCGGTCCATTCTTGCTCCAGTTCCTTACGCAAGCGAGCAGAGTTCGAGCGATCCATTGTCCATTCTTGCTCCATTATATTTCGCAAGCGTCACCCTTCGGGATGCCGAGCGGTCCATTGTCAATTGTCCATTAATCCATTGCCTTCTTGCAAAGCAAGAAAGGCCTCACTCCAGCTTCTTCACTATCGTCGTAACCTTACACACGCTGACGATCATTTCCTTCTCAACGGGATAAGGCTCGTACGAGGGATTGTCGCTGTAGAGCGTCAGGTTGGGATCGTTGCCGTTGACACTCTTGATGCGCTTCACCACGCGCTCGCCTTCGCGAGTGACAATGACGTAGATGTCGTTGGGCCGTATCAGCCTTGCCGAATCCAGTTTTCTCACTCCCACGATGTCGCCGTTGTCTATCGTGGGCATCATCGAATTGCCATGAACGGGGAAGTAGTAATCGGCCGTCTGATTGGGGATGTAGATGCGTTCGCAAGTGATGTCTTCATCCCCCTGTATCAGCATTCCCGCAGTGGTGGGCATCTGGCTGTAGAAAGGCTTTCCGGCGGGCATCTTCACGGAGGCGGAGACGAACTCCGTGTCCTGATAACCCCTGATGGGGACGTTGTCCTTACCGATGAGCCACTCGAAGCTGACTTCCGGCAGCGCCCTGCGTATCTTGGCAATGCCTCCTTCGGGTATCTGGTTTGCCGCCAGCCAGTTGGCGATAGTGGGCTGTGTCGTACCTATTATCGAGGCGAACACCTTCTGCGTGCCGCCGTACTCCTTGATGAGAGTTTTTAGAATTTGTCGTGCATCCATAATCTTCAAATATTTGGTTTCTGATGCAAAGTTATTATAAATTTGATAAACCACCAAATATTTCATTAAAAAAATTATATTATTATCAAAATTTATGCATTTCGCCTACTTTTACCCGAAAACGACATTTCTTTTTCGCCGATGCACATAATTTACGTAATTTATGTAACTTTGTGACGACAAACCATTTCGACTATGAAACACCGTCTCACAGCACTGGTCGCCCTGCTGACCCTCTCCTTCCACCTCCACGCCCAGAGTCAGGCTGCCGCCTACAAAGGCATAAGCGAGGGCAACCCCATCAGTCCCTGCGTCTTCTGTGCCGACCCCACAGCCATCGACTACCAGGGACGACTCTATGTGTATGGCACCAACGACAACCAACAATACCTTATTAATAAAAAGACGGGGAGCAACGGCTATGGCAACATCAAGTCGCTGGTCGTCTTCTCCACCGACGATATGGTCAACTGGACCTTTCACGGCACCATCGACGTAGGCAAGGTGTGCGGTTCGTGGTGCGGTCAGTCGTGGGCTCCTTCTGCAGTGTGGCGCACCACTACCACCACCGGTCGCGACGAGTTCTTCATCTACTTCGCCAATGGCGGAGGCAGTGTGGGCGTCATCAAGGCGGCAACGCCCATCGGACCGTTCAAGTCGCCACTCACCGGCCCGCTGATACAGCATGGGACACCGGGTGTCGACCCCTGCAACTGGGTGTTCGACCCGGGAGTGGTCATCGACGACAACGGTGTAGGATGGATAGCCTTCGGAGGCGGCGACCCGCAATCCACGGGCTCCAACCTCTGGCCGGGCAACTCGCGCATAGCCAAACTCAAGACCTCGATGACGGCGCTCGACGGACCTGCCGTCAACATGCCCGCCCCGTACCTCTTCGAAGCCAGCGAACTGAACATGATGGACGGACGCTACGTCTATACCTACAACACCTCTTGGTCCGACCGCAACGACTGGTCGCAGTACGAGAAGCGCGGCACCAACGCCGCCCCCTCGTCGTGCAGCATGTGCTACATGGTCACCGACACCCCACTCGACCCCGATTCGTGGGAATATCGTGGCGAATACGTGCCTAACGAAGGCAACTTCGGCATGGGATGGGGCAACAACCACACCCACCTCCATAAGTTCCAGGGCAGTTACTACCTCTTCTACCACTCCACACTCCTGGAACAGACGATGAAGAGCGCCGGCGCTATGGACAGCAACGCCTCGGGCTATCGCTCCATCGGAGTCAACAAGGCGGTAGTGAACGAGACGACGCAGAAGATCAACAAGATGACTCTGAACAAGACGGGAGTCACCGCCATCCAGAACCTCAACCCCTATGTCCTGCAGGAGGCAGAGACTATGGCCACCAGCGGCGGCGTCACCTATGAGGACTTCACCAACATCATCAAGAACACCTCCATCAACTCGCTGGGCAACGACGCCTCCCGAAACCTCCAGGTGGCAATGGCGGAAGGAGCTTGGACACAACTGCGCAAGGTCGATTTCGGCTCGCAGGGCGCCGTCTCCTTCATGCTTCGCGCCAAGGGTTCGGGCACTCTCGAGATACGTCTCAACAACCGCAATTCCAAGGCCTCTGCCACCCTCGAGTTCTCGTCCACCGGCTTTGCCGACCACACCGTCGAGCTCGACCCCACCGTCTTCCAGAGCGTGAAGACCGTGTACTTCGTCTTCACCTCCGCCACCAACGTCCAGTTCGATGCCTGGCGCTTCACCGAGTCCGCCGATGCCGTCTCTTCCCTCACCTCCACCCCGTCGGAAACGGCCTCCTTCGACCTCTCCGGTCGCCCCGCCCTCAATGGCCGTCCCCAACAGCGCCTCGTCATCAAGCAATACACCGATGCCAATGGCAGGAAGAGGAACAGGAAGGTTGTAAAGTCAAATTAATGTTCGAAGAGAAACAAAAAATGAAAGAACCGAGAGCCCTCGTTGGGTATCTCGGTTCATTTCTTTTAGAGGATTCCAAATGCTATTGCAGCATTAGCGGCAGTTGCACCTCCGAAGGCGGCCAATAGCGCCGTCAAAAGCTTCCAGAGGAAGCGACAAAGTTCACGTTTACGTTCAGGATTCATAGTTTGATTTCACAATTTTACGATTTCACCGCTCGGCATCTGCGCAGCAGTGACGCTTGCATAGGTTGCCGGAGCAAGAATTTGACAATTTCACAATTACAATTTTAGGAGTTAAGGAGTTATGGAGTAAAGGAGTAAAGCCGATAGAATTTGCGCGGATGCAACCAGTCTAATAGTGACGTCCTTTTCGCTCGAGCTCTGCTCGCTTGATTCATTCAAGAACTCCGTGAGCGTAGCGAACTCGCTCGGCATCCCGAAGGGTGACGCTTGCGTAGCAGAACGGAGCAAGAACTCCTTTTTAACTCCTTCCTTAAAAGCGTTGGGGCTTCGAGCCCCAAGCTTTTAGGGAGTCACATCTCCAGGATCTCCAGACCCAGAGCCACTGCCCGAGCTAGGGGTGATGCTTTCGGTGGTTTCGCCAGCGGCTACGCGGGCCTTTTCTTCCTTCTTCGCCTGCATCTGAGCGGCACGAGAGCCGACGTACTCGAACTCCGTGTTCGTATTCAGCTGGTGGATCATCTCTCCGTCAGGGTTGAAGGTCACACGCACACCCGTGATGTTGGCGGCGGAGAACTCTTCGTCCATGTCTGCACCCGAGCACTTCAGGCTGATGCCGAACTTGCCGAGGCCGTTGAGCAGCACGCCGTAGCCGCCCTGCAGACACTCCACGATGCACTCCACTGCGTCCTGCAGTACACCATAGATGGTACCCTTGGAGAACGAGCTTCCGTGCTCCTTGATGTGCTTTGCCAGGAGGTCGAGGTCGATGGTCTCACGTTCCTGTCGGAATGCCACAATTTCCTTTTCACTGTCCTTCTCCGAAGGATTCTTCAATCGCAATCCCAAGGAATAGGGAATTGCACCAATAATTCGATTTGCCATAGTTGTAATAGTAGGTTAAAGGGTTACATCATTTACAATTTAACAATTTACGATTTACAATTTATTTGACTATTTGGACATTTAGTCATTATTCATTATTCATTAGCGAAGCTTGCTTCGCGCATATGTTCGGCGCGCTTCGAACAATTATCCGCCTTGCATTGAACCTAAGCTCGCCTTTTGACCTTCGGTCGAGCCTGCTTTCGTTCGGCATAATCAAAACGCGTTTTTGACTCTGCTCTCACTTAATCGCAGCCTTCTCTAACACAATGGCAAGTGTTGTGCAAATCGAGCGCCATCGAGCTCGTTTGAATGGCCGAGATGCAGCCAACACTCGAGGTGAAATGAGGGGTGAACCCCTGCAGAGAGAGTGCACTTTCTCTGCAAAGACTTCAGGCAATGCCTTTGTCTTATTTCACCTCAAAGTTACAAAATAAACGTCCTAAAAGCAAATTTCAGAGGGCGCTGGAAGCAAGTATTTTCAAATGCCTTATAACTTGTTGTATTACAGGGAATTACGAGGGAAAATATTTTTATGCCCCAAAACGACATTAGACAACATGACTTTGTGACATTGTGACATTGTGACAATAAGCGAAATCCATGTGCGCGGTTCCGATTGCCCACAACAGATTGCTTATAGATTATTATTATATAGTATACAATTATAATAGTATATAATATATATAATTTTATTATAATATATAATTTATTATATATTATAATAACCCATAGGAGACGTATTCACTTCTCCACCCTTGCACCTTGAATAATAATAAATGTCACAATGTCACATTGTCACATTGTCCGACAGTCACATTTCAACCTTAGTTATGAGGTTTTCACGGATATTATATGAGTAAGTTTGTGTTTATGTACTGTTTTCGTTGACTTTTCTCTCTGAGCCGAGCACCATATTCTGACGGAGCAATAATTTTTTCCGTTCATCATCCTCACTTTCTTCTATCTTTTTCGTATCTTTACGGCGAAATGTGCGAAAACAATCGATTATGGCAAAGAAACAAAATACGGCCGACCTTGGGTTTGAGGATAAGATATGGAAAGCAGCCGACCTCCTGCGAGGCTCCATCGACGCTGCAGAGTATAAAAATGTGGTGTTAGGACTCATTTTTCTGAAGTACATCAGTGACCAATTCGACCTCAAACACCAGCAATTGGTGGAAGAAGGCGACGGATTTGAGGAAGACAAGGACGAATACACGTCGGAAAACATATTCTACGTGCCTGCCGATGCACGTTGGAGTGTGATTTCGGCAGCTGCCCACACGCCAGAGATTGGCAAGGTCATAGACCAAGCCATGATGGAAATAGAGCGTGAAAACGACCGTCTGCGTGGTATTCTGCCCAAGAATTTTGCCCGTCCAGAACTCGACAAACGTCGTCTGGGCGATGTGGTGGACCTCTTCACCAACACACTGGAACTAGGGCGTCAGGAGGAGAATAAAGACCTCTTGGGACGCACCTACGAATACTGCCTCTCACGCTTTGCCTCACTCGAGGGAAAGAACGCAGGAGAGTTCTATACCCCTTCGTGCATCGTTCGCACCATAGTGGCTGTGTTGGAACCCTTCCACGGGCGTTGCTACGACCCTGCCTGTGGTTCGGGTGGCATGTTTGTGCAGAGTGCCGACTTCGTTCGTCACCATCAGGGCGACATCAAGAACCTGAGCATCTTTGGTCAGGAAATCAATGCCAACACACGCAAGATGGCCATGATGAACCTCGCCATCCGAGGCATCGAAGCCAATCTGGGCGACCGCAATGCCGACACCTTCTTCGACGACCAACACCCCACCCTGAAGGCCGACTTCGTGATGGCTAATCCCCCCTTCAACATGAGCGACTGGGGTGCCGACCGCCTGCAGGAGGACGTTCGCTGGCGCTATGGTATACCCCCACAGGGCAATGCCAACTTTGCGTGGTTGGAACACATGATCAGTCACCTCTCGCCCTCAGGCCGCATCGGTATGGTGCTTGCCAATGGGTCGCTCAGCAGTCAGTCGGGAGGCGAAGGCGATATTCGTAAGAACATCTTGCAGGCCGACCTCGTAGAGGGCATCGTAGCCCTACCCAGTCAGCTCTTCTACTCCACAGGCATCCCTGTGTGTCTGTGGTTCCTCTCGCGTCAGAAGTCACAGCCTGGCAAGGTGCTATTCGTGGACGCACGCAACATGGGAACTATGGTGACGCGCAAACTGCGTGAACTCTCGGAGGGGGACATCGTACGCATAGCCCAGACCTTCAGGGACTATCGCAAGGGGACTCTCGAGGACGAGAAGGGCTATTGTGCAGTCCGCTCGCTTGCCGACGTCGAAGCGCAGGACTTCATCCTCACCCCAGGTCGCTATGTAGGCATTGCCGAGCAGGAGGACGATGGCGAACCGTTTGCTGAGAAGATGCAACGCCTGACCTCAGAACTCAGCGGTCTCTTTGCCGAAAGCCACCAGTTGGAGGAGGAAATCAAGAAGCAGTTGGGGAGTATTGGGTTTAAGATAAACATCACTTCCAATTAATTCTCATTTATCAAACAGAATTGATATGACAAAGAAACAAGCCTTACAACTATTTGAACAACGCAAGGTGCGAACAGTGTGGGACGATCAGGAAGAGAAGTGGTACTTCTGCGTAGTAGATGTTGTGGAAGCACTAACAGATAGTGTCAACCCAACTGATTACATTAAGAAAATGAAGAAGCGTGACCCTGAACTTGCTAAAGGGTGGGGACAAATTGTCACCCCCCTTTCGCTACAGACTCCTGGTGGCAAGCAACGAGTGAATTGCGCCAGGCAGGAAGGTCTTTTTCGCATCATACAGTCCATCCCTTCCCCTAAAGCAGAACCTTTCAAGCAATGGATGGCGCAGGTGGCAAGCCAGCGTCTCGACCAGATGCAAGACCCTGAACTGAGCATTGAACAGGCAATTGTTGACTACAGGCGTTTGGGGTATAGCGAGGCTTGGATCAACCAGCGTATAAAGTCGATAGAAGTGCGTAAGGAACTGACCGATGAGTGGAAGCGTACAGGAGTGAAAGAAGGACTGGAATACGCCTCGCTAACCGATATTATCACCCGCGAATGGAGCGGTTTCACCACCAAGCAATATAAGCACTTTAAGGGCTTGAAAAAGGAAAACTTGCGCGATAACATGACGAATCTGGAGATAGCCCTTAACATACTTGCGGAGGCATCAGCCACAGAACTCTCAAAAGACCGCAATCCCAAGGGCTTCAATGCTCAAACGCAGGTGGCAAAAGAAGGCGGCAGTGTTGCCAAGGCGGCACGCAAACAACTGGAGAGCAAGTTGGGTCGCAGTGTTATCACCAAGGACAAGGCAAGTGACCATCTGTTGCCTGAAAGTACTGATAAAGACAAATAGATTCTCATTTATGGAAGAGTGGAAAATTAAGCAGTTGATAGATTTGAAATAATACGATGAGATTTAACAAAAGAGAACGCGATATCATCCGCTCCATCGTAGCGTATAGGGACGATGCCGAGTCTTTGGCTGATATGTTCAACAAGAGTCACTTGTTGGAGAATCAGGGATGGGCCATTGCTGTAAAGGATGATAAAAGCTATTATTTGTTCTATCGCCGTGACCAATACGACTGGGAAGACGAACAAAAAGTGCGAGGTCTATTAGCCGAACTTCTGGCTCTGTTGGAGAAACTTTATAAAGAGCGTTTGCTCGTAGCCTTTCCTTCATCCCACAATCGTCCACTTGCCATTGGCAAAGAGAATGTTACGAGGTATAAAATTGATATAAACAAGGTGGATGGTGGAAAGGAGTACATTATACTCACAGATATGTGTACTGACTGGGTCGATTACAATAAAGATTCTCTCTATTGTTGGTGTCAGTGTACAGAGATGGTTCGCCCTTTTGAAAATATCTTTTTCTCGGCCTATCACGTTAGTCAAGACCTAGTGAATTTTGTATATAACAACTTCAGGACAGAGGAGGATATCCGTTTCCGTAAGCAACAGATAGCCACATGGGTCTCCATAGCCGTTGCTTTTGTCATTGGCCTACTTAGCTTAAAATGTCATTAAGTATGGAAGAGTGGAAAGAGTCTATAATAGAACAAACATCTATTCAAATGATAGATGGTGATAGAGGAAAGAACTATCCTAAGAATAGCGATTTTTTCTCCCAAGGATATTGTCTTTTTTTAAATGCCGGAAATGTAACGAAATCAGGATTTTCGTTTTCAGACAATGCTTTTATAACAGAAGATAAAGATCAATTGTTGCGAAAAGGTCGGTTGGAAAGAAATGATGTGGTAATAACGACTAGGGGAACTGTTGGTAATGTTGCACTATATGATTCATCCGTTCCGTATGAACACGTAAGAATAAACTCTGGAATGCTAATATTAAAAGGAGGAAGAGATATTCTCCCTGAATATCTTTACTATTTCCTAAAAGGAAGTCGTTTTCAGAATCAAATAGCTCAATTTGTTTCTGGCTCAGCTCAACCCCAACTACCTAAAAGTACATTAGGCAAAATGAAGATATCATTTCCTATAGAGTTAAACGTGCAAAAGAGAATATGTGGGGTTCTTAAATCCCTCGATGACAAAATCGAGGTAAATAGGCGGATAAACGATAATTTAGAGCAGCAGGCACAGGCGTTGTTTAAGTCGTGGTTCGTGGACTTCGAACCTTTCCGTGATGGTGAGTTCGTGGAAAGCGAATTGGGCATGATTCCCAAAGGGTGGAGAGTGGGAACACTTGGTGAGATGTGCAAATGCATATTAGGTGGAACTCCAAGCAGAGATAATCCCAATTTTTGGGGTGGTAAAATTGCTTGGATAAATTCTGGTGAAGTTAATAGATTTAGAATAACGACTCCTTCTGAGTTTATAACAGAAGAAGGTCTAAATCGTTCTGCGACCAAACTTCTCCCAAAGAAAACTACAGTATTGGCTATTACAGGGGCTACATTAGGTCAGGTCAGTTTATTGGAGATAGATTCTTGTGCAAATCAGTCAGTAATTGGGGTTTTAGAGAATGAAGATTATCCTTATTCTTTTATTTACCCTCTCATTAAAGAAAAGATTGGTGAACTAATGTCTCATATGACAGGAGGAGCACAACAACATATTAATAAAAATAATGTAGAAGGGTCAGATGTTGTTATCCCTTCGCCGTCTATTGTGTCGTCTTTTAATGATATTGCATACCCTCTTTATGAAAAGATAGGTTATTTATGTCTTGAAAACGACCGCTTATCCCAACTTCGTGACACCCTTTTGCCTCGCCTGATGTCTGGTGAAATAAAAGTGGGGGATGTAACGTTATAATGTAAAATGGTGTATTAAAAAAATCCGTCATGAGCAAGAAGTCGATAAGGTTTTTCAATGACCGCGAGGTGCGGGCTGTATGGGACGAGGAGAAATCTCTATGGTGGTTTTCTATTGTGGATATTGTTGGCGCCATTACGGATAGCCCGAGTCCGAGAAAGTATTGGAGTGTATTGAAAACCCGACTGAAGAAGGCTGGGAACGAGTTGACTACACGTTGTAGTCAACTGAAAATGACAGCCGCCGATGGTAAGCAATATGCTACTGATTGTTTTGCTCAGGACGATATCATTCAATTAGTAAGGGTGATTCCAAGCAAGAAAACAGCAGATTTCCTCGACTGGTTCGTATATAGCGACAACACCATTGACGGACAGAGCAAGAAAAAGGCTTATACTCTCATGGAGAGCGGACTGCTCGACGACATGAAACCAGGAACGGTGAAGAGCCTGCAACAGATACACGCCTTCCTGTTTGGTGGGCTATATGATTTTGCTGGCAAGATACGCACCCAGACGATTTCGAAAGGTAACACTATTTTCTGTCTGGCCGAGCATCTGCACCAATATCTGCAAACGGTAGAGGGAATGCCAGATAGCACATTCGATGAGATTGTGGACAAGTATATAGAAATGAACATGGCCCATCCGTTTATGGAAGGTAACGGACGAAGCACGCGCATTTGGCTCGACCTGATATTGAAGAAAAGACTCGGTCTCTGTATCGATTGGAGTAAGATAGGCAAACGCGACTATCTCAGTGCCATGATAGAAAGCGAGATGGACGGCAGCAAGATTCGAGAGCTGCTGCATCAAGCCCTCACAGACAAGATTGACGACCGCGAGACATTTATGAAAGGCATCGACTATTCCTATTATTACGAGCAAGAATAGGTCTTGGGCAATCAACAAGTAACGACATTATGAGCACAAACCAATTCATAGAAGACAGCTACGAGAAGGCGCTCATCGAACTCTTCACAGAGCAGTTGGGCTACAACTACCTGAGTGGACGGGAAGCCCAGAGCGACTTTGTGGAGAACGATTATTTCCACCCCTACTTCCTCAAACGCCTGCGTCACATGCTGAAGGTGCTGAACCCCACGCTACATGCAGCAGCACTGGAGGAGGCAGAGCGCAAGGTGTGCCGCATAGAGGCAGGAAACATGGTGCAGAACAACGAACTCTTCATGGACTACCTGCAACACGGCATTGAGGTGACCTATCACGACGGACGGGAGTTGAAGCACGACATCGTGTATCTGGTGGACTTCGACAATGTGGAGCGCAACGACTTCCTCCTTGTGAACCAGTGGACCTATGTGGAGCACTCGAAGAAGCGGGCCGACCTCATCGTCTTCCTCAACGGACTGCCTGTGGTGCTGATGGAACTGAAATCGCCATCACGCGAGGACACTGACGCCAGCGCCGCCTACCGACAACTGAAGAACTACATGAAGGAGATACCTTCGATGTTCACCTACAACGCCTTCTGCGTGATGAGCGATATGACGGAGTCGAAGGCAGGAACCATCACCGCCAGCGAGGACCGCTATATGCAATGGAAATCGAAGGATGGTGTGTACGAGAGCAAGGAGGCTGTGGACTATGATGTGTTCTTCGAGGGAATGTTCCAGAAGGAGCATTTGCTGGACATCCTGAAGAACTTCATTTGCTTCAACAAGGACGAGAGTGGCGACGCCAAGATACTGGCCGCCTATCACCAATACTTTGCCGTCAGGAAGGCCATAGAACGCACGCGTGAGGCTGTAACTGGCGACGGCAAGATAGGTGTGTTCTGGCACACGCAGGGCTCGGGAAAGAGCCTCTCGATGGTGTTCTACGCCCACCTGTTGCAATCGGCTGTGGTGCAGCCCACAATCGTAGTCATCACAGACCGCAACGATCTGGACGAACAACTCTACGGACAGTTCGCCCGATGCAAGGACTTCCTGAGACAGGTCCCCGTGCAAGCCCACTCGAGAGAACACTTGCGTGAGTTGCTGGAGGGAAGAGCGGCAAACGGCATCATCTTCACCACGATGCAAAAGTTCCTCCCCAACCGAGAGCGGAGCGAGCTCGCTTGCTCAGCCGAGGTGCAGAAAGAACTCGGCAGAGCCAAGTTTGAGGAATATGACGCACCCCTGTCCGAAAGGCGAAACATCATAGTGATGAGCGACGAAGCCCATCGCGGACAATATGGGTTCGAAGAGCGTGTGAACCCCGAAACGGGAAAGATAAGCATCGGCACAGCGCGACTCATCCACGACTCACTACCCCACGCCTCGTTTGTGGGATTCACAGGTACACCGGTGGAACTGAGAGACCGCAACACGAAGGAGGTGTTTGGCGACTACATCGATGTGTACGATATGACGCAGAGCGTGCTGGACAAAGCCACCGTGCCGGTGTACTACGAGAGTCGCGTCATCAACCTGAGACTGAACGAGGAGGCGCTGGAACTCATCGACAAAGAATATGAACTGCTGGAGCAGGAAGGTGCTGGAAGCGACCAGATAGAGAAGAGCAAGCGCGACCTGTCGCACTTGGAGGAACTGCTGGGTGCCGACGAAACCGTAGACTCGCTGGTGCAGGACATCCTGAAGCACTACGAAAACTACCGCGAACAGGAACTCACAGGCAAGGCCATGATAGTGGCATACAGTCGCCCCATAGCCATAAAGATATACAAGCGACTGCTGGAGTTGCGACCAGGGTGGACGGAGAAGGTGAAGTGCGTGATGACGAGTGGCAACAATGACCCAGAGGAGTGGCGCGACATCATTGGCAACAAGCAATACAAACAGGAGTTGGCCAGGAAGTTTAAGGACGACGACGACCCCATGAAGATAGCCATCGTGGTGGACATGTGGCTGACAGGCTTCGATGTGCCTTCGCTAGCCACAATGTATGTGTTCAAACCCATGAACGGCCACAACCTGATGCAAGCCATAGCCCGTGTAAATCGTGTGTTCAAAGGCAAGGTCGGTGGATTGGTGGTAGACTACATAGGTATTGCCCAAGCCCTGAAGGAGGCAATGAAAGCCTACACGCTGAACGACCGCCAACGCTACGGCGATCCCGACGTCAAGGGCGTAGCATTAGAGAAGTTCCAGACGGAACTGGAGATTTGTCGCGACCTCATGCACGGCTTTGACTACTCCCGATTCAGGGATGCCACAGACCTCAGCAGAGCCGACATTATCAAAGGTGGCGCCAACTTCATGCTGGCACTCGACAAGCAGCAGCAGAAGGCAGATTTCATAAAGCATGCTACGCTGTTGCATCAGAGCATAACCCTGTGTAGAAGTCTGCTTACTGAGTCGCAACGATGGGAACAGGCCTTCTTTGAGACGGTGCGTGTGACACTCATCAGGCTTGGTGGGAAAGGGAATATCACGAAACGTGACATCGACAGACGCATACGCGAACTGATGAAGCAGAGCGTGAAGAGCGAGGGCGTAATAAACCTGTTCCAGAATGTGGGAAGGGAGTTCTCGCTCAACGACCCATCCTTCCTGAGTGAACTGGCTCGCATGAAGGAGAAGAACATCAGCATAAAGATACTGGAAAGCCTGCTGAAGGACAAAGTCAGGACCTTCCAGCACAAGAATCTGGTGCAGAGTCAGAAGTTCTCGGAGATGATGAATGAAGTCCTGAACAACTACCTGAAGGGTATGCTAACCAACGAAGAAGTGATAGAGGAATTGCTGGCTTTGGCAAAGCAAATCAGGGAGACAGAAGAGCAGGGCAACGAACTGGGACTGACGGAGGAGGAGAAGGCCTTCTACGATGCGCTGACACGCCCTCAGGCCGTCAGGGACATGTACGAGAACGACCAACTGGTGGCTATGACAAAGGAACTGACCGACGCTCTGCGAAAGAATCGCACCATCGACTGGCAAAGGAAGGAATCGGCAAGGGCTGGCATGAGAAAGATGGTGAAGCGACTGCTGAAGAAGTATAACTATCCTCCAGAAGAAGCACAACACGCTATGGACATCGTGCTGAAGCAATGCGAGGAGTGGAGCGACGAAGAGGAGATGGCGAACAGTAAGGCTACTTACATTG
Source organism: Bacteroidaceae bacterium (assembly GCA_017962495.1). Lineage (GTDB taxonomy): Bacteria > Bacteroidota > Bacteroidia > Bacteroidales > Bacteroidaceae > Physcousia. Next base: position 26,685 of record JAGCVH010000037.1, on the reverse strand, counting down.
AGTTGTTTGGTCACACAGCCTCAGAGTTGCCGCAGGCAGCGGAAAATAATGAATAAACAATAATACAATGGTAAAATACGGACTGAAGAATAGGGAAGAAGTGCTGGAGGCAATGGAGGTTTTGGAGAAAAACGGGTTGAAACCTCACATAATGATGCCTGACGGTAGTCTGGTGTCGTTCTTTAGGGCACAGGAGGAGGTGAGAGAGGCTTGGATTGAGGAGTGGGAGTTCTCTAACGAGTGCTCGGAGAAAACGAAACTGCTGAGGACTAGGCTGGAGGAGATGGTCCTGTCGCGACGTGCAAAGAGTGTCTTGACTGGTGCACGGGTGGAAACGGTGGGCGACCTGATAGGGTTTAGAAAAAATGATGTCCTGAAATTCCGTAATGCGGGACGCGTGACCGCCGATGAACTGGACCGTATGGTGAAGAGCCTGGGACTGGAATGGGACACCGATGCCAAAGCCCTGATTGTAGAGGAAATGAGGGAGTGGAAGAAGGCGAAAGCGGAGGCTGCGGCTGAAATGGCCAAAAAAAAATTGGAAAAAAGTGATGATTAATCATCTCCTTTAACAAAAAACGCATAACTAATTGATGCTCCGAAACTCATGTTTTCGGGGCTCTTTTTTGCCCTGAAATTTCCTTAAAAATAGTTGCGTTTTTGCTTGCAGAAGACAGGGGTTTTTCCTAATTTTGCCATGTGTTTGAGATGCAAAACACCTCTGACGAGACTGAACAATTCACTCTCTACTCGCTTTGCTCGATAACACATGGCGAGTCTGCTCTCGCTCGGCAATGTTCAAACAAGCTTGACATTGCTCTCGCTTACCCGCAGACTTGTGGTGCGATAAGACGATGTCTTTGCATCCTCAATAGAAGGTAGAAAGATTGTTTAACCGATTAAAAATCAGGAAGTTGCCATGGGGACACGATTGGCCGTTCCGTGCGCTAACTGGCTGACAATGAGAATGAAACGAATATAGTTGATTGACTTTTAAAACTGTGATTTTACAATGGGAACAATTCGTAATGGAATGGGGGGAAACAGGCCCCTGCGAGAGGATGAGACCACCATAGATGTGAAGGCCGGACTGGAGATGATGCTCGGTTTCTTGTTTGGTGATCTGGAGAAACAGAAACGGCGTATTGCTGAACTGGAAGAGGAACTTGCGAAGTATCGCAACGATGACTGGACGGGGCGCGTGACGTATGACAATGTGGTGGACCTGATAGCGAGCAACGAGGACGCGGCTGTGCGCGACCAGACTCGCAAGGTGTTCGAGCCGCTACTGAAGAAGGAGACGGCACGAAAGCTGCAGCGCGACGTGAAGCGCAAGGTGAAGGAGATGGAGGAGGCCGACGGCGTGGGGGCTGTTGTGGTGAATATCGGAACCCTCAACGGGACGGCAATGGGAAACGTATTGCAAAACATTGGAACAAAAAACATTGGCTATAAGGAGTGAGAACAATGGAAAAGAAAGAATCGAGCCAGCAGGCTGTGGTGAACAATTTGTTCGGCAGCGTGTTCGGCAATGTGGAGCAGAAGTACATGAAGGAGGAATCGGAGCCTGTGGCCTCCGAGAGCCCCATTGCCCTCGTGCAGAAGAGGGGCAACAAGATTGATTTCATTCGAGTCGCAAATGCCGTTTACGAACTGGGAATGGTGGAGCGCGCCGGAGGTGGGAAACTGACCAAGCAGGACTACTTCGAGGCGCTGGGAAGGGCGTTCAACGTGGACCTCTCAGGCTACGCCAAAGACCTGTCGACCAGCATGAGTGCAGCCGTTAGCTATGAAAAGCAAACACAGATTTTCGATGATTTGAAGCAAAAACATCAAGATATTTATAACAGTAAGTAAACCGCTGACCTACAACGGAATACAATGATGAGCATTCTGCCTTCGTGGTGGGATGCTCATCTTTTTTTTATGGAGTCCATATGGAGTATAGGAAGCCCCCCAGTGGGAGTGCGTAACTTTGCATTGTGATTCTCACAGAGATCTATACCTTATTAAATTATTAACCTGAGTTGGAGTGAGGAAGATGTTCTCGAGTAAATGGCCAAAGAATCCGACCTTCTTCTCGCAAACAACTCAAACAAAATGAAAGAAAAATTTGAAATTGCACGAGAGAGTGGCAACGGAGTGACGAACCAGGGGCAACGCATGACCTCGCTGGAGATTGCACAGCTGACTGGGAAGCAGCACAAACACGTAATGGAAGCTATCCGAAAAATGGAGCCAGCGTGGGAAAAAGTACGAGGGTCGAATTTTCGGCTATCATCCAGAATCCTTGAAATGCCGAACGGAGGTGTGAGAGAATACCCCTGCTACGAACTGACCAAGGTGGAGACCCTGTACATCGCCACGAAGTTTAATGATGAAGCGCGCGCACGACTGGTGCTTCGCTGGGAGCAGCTGGAGATGGCAGAGCGAGAGCGCTGGATGGCTCAGCAGACGGGACGCCCCACCATCGACCTGCGCGGAAGCAAGGGTGCCCAGGTGTTCTTCATCGTACCCGCGGGTGGCACAATGCCCGTACCCATGCGCCTCATCGAGTACCGACCCTACCACGGTCCCGTCCGCGACTTGCTGGCACGCACGGCTCACGGCATCGTCCGCGAGGGGACTGACGACTACACGCTCTACGTCCGCATATCGAAGGATATGTGCGAGGCGGTGGACGTGACACCGAGAGAGATGTTCGAACATGAAATCCGACAACTGCTTTCGCGCATCTAGAGCGCGAAAGAGGAGTTAAAGGGGAGTTAAAGAGGAGTTAAAGAGGAGTTAAAGAGGAGTTAAAAGGACGAATGTACTTGACTGGATCATACTCTAAAACTATCGTCCGTGAGCAAAGCTCACTAACTCCCAAGGCTGAAAGCCGATAACTCCCAAGGCCCTAAGGCCGATAACTCCAGCGAAGCTAACTCCAAAAAATTTTAATCGCAAGTAAAAATTTATTTATATAGATGAGCGTACACATGATATACTATAAGGATGGGGCGAAGATGATGCGCCCCATTCTTACGGCCACGGAGTACCGAAATCTCCGCAACAGCCAGCGCAGTATGGTTGCCGCCATCCGACAGGGCGACACGAGTCTGAAGCAACGACTGATACAGATGAACTATTCATGCCTGCCCAACGACGATGGTTCGCTGAAGGGTTCGACCCGACTGAGTACAAGCGTTGGGATGGACATCGACCACATCGCCCAAGATCAGATGGAGGCCACAAAGGAGCGCATCCTGGCGAGGAAGGACGAACTGGGTCTGCTGATGCTGGAACTGAGTGCGCGTGGCGAGGGTTACCACCTCGTCTTCCGTCGCCGTCCCTCGATGTCGCAGGAGGAGAACCTGCGTTGGGCCAGTCGCCTGCTGGGTGTGGAGTACGACAAGGGTGCGAAAGATATTACCCGAGTGTTCTTCACGACAACAGCCGAGGACCTATTGTTTCTCGACGATGAGATATTCCGGACCCTCTCCCCCGAGCCCTCTCCCTTAAAGGGCGAGGGGGAAGAGAAGAACCTCTCCCCAACCCTCTCCAAAGGAGAGGGGCCCTCTTCCCTTGGGGAAGAGCGGGGAGATAGGCGGTTTCGCGGTATCCCCTACAGCGCAATCATCGAAGAATATTGGTCGAAGACCGGCGGAACACCGGTGGAGGGCGAGAGGAATGTCAGACTCCACCAACTGGCAGTGAATCTGCGCTCGATTTGCGACAATAAGAAAGAGGTATTGATGCAGATTATGCCTCGTCTGGGACTCTCCGAAACGGAGTTGCAGAGCATCGTTGACTCGGCTTGTAAAGAGAATCCCAAGGGAATCTCGAAGCAAATGCAAGAAATTATCAGGACCCTCTCTGACTCTCCCTTAAAGGGAGAGGAAGAGCAGACGGAGGAACAATCGTCAAATTGTGAAATCGTCCAATCGTCAAATTTCAAACGCCTTCCCATAGGTTTGAAGGAAAGTCTCATCGGCGTTCCTGAAACGATGCACATGCCTGTCTTGTGTGCCGTTCTGCCCATTGCTGGGGCGTATGCTGACGGCGTGGAGGTGGAATACTGCACTGGTGAACGGATGCGCCTGGGGTTGATGTCCATCATCGTAGGTGAACAGGCAAGCGGAAAGAGTGTGTGCAAGTCGGCTATAGACATCTGGAAACGTCCGTTGGCAGAAAGCGATGCTCTCGCTCGCCTAAAAGAGGAACAGTGGCGTGAAATGCGAAAAGGGCGTAAGGCCAATGAGAAAGCTCCGGATGACCCGAAGGTGCTCATAAGAATGTTGCCCGTAACGGTGAGTTGTTCGACTCTGCTTCGTCGATTGAAAAACGCACAGGGGCATATACTCTACAGCTTTGGGGAAGAACTGGACACACTGAGGAAGACAAATGCTGCGGGGTCGTGGTCGTCGAAATACGACATCTATCGCCTTTCATTTGACCAGGGTGAGTGGGGACAGGATTACAACTCGGACCAAGCCGAATCGGGTGTGGTGAACGTGGCTTACAACTGGACGATGCTGGGAACACCTGGAGCTCTGACGCGATGCTTTCGCAGGGACAACGTGGAGAACGGACTCTCGAGCCGTGTGTTGATAAGCGAAATGCCCGATGGGGCGTTTGCTCCTATGCCTACCTACGGACACAGGAACGAGGAGGATGAAGGACGTGTCGTGGAAGCTGCACAGTTGTTGAGTTCGATTCAAGGATTCATTGATACTCCACTACTGCGTCAAGCCATCGGAAACTGGGTGGAGCAAAAACGACAGCAAGCGGCAAAGGACATTGACTACATCACAGACACGTATCGACGACGTGCAGCGGTAATCGGGTTCCGTTGTGGAGTCATTCATCACCTGCTTTCGCAAACGGAAACGGAAAGCGAAGACACCATCGACTTCGCCCTGATGATGGCTGAACATTGTCTGCATGGACAAGTGGAGTTCTTTGGCGATATGTTGAAAAGCCAGAAGACGGATGAACGCTATGAGCGTTATGGTTCAAATAAAACTGTGTTCGAACAATTGCCAACGGAGTTCTCTTACAAGGATCTTATGGCACTGAAACCAGGTGCATCAATGACTGCCATCAGAAAAACCGTCTCAAGATGGTATCGAGAGAAATGGGTGGTACGCCTCGAAATGGGAAGATGGAAGAAATGTGCTACCTAAAATGAGACATTAGGACTTTGTGACAATGTGACTTTCTTTATTATTAACAAATTACTAAAAGATTACTAAAATGATAGACTTTCATAATAGCCGCGGGTGGCGAAACAATAACCCACTGAACATTCGTAAGGGAGAGAAGTGGCAAGGCCTGCGCTATAACCAAACGGATTTACTATTCTGCCAGTTTTCTGACCAGTCATGGGGCTACCGCGCAGCAACGAAGGTGCTACTGTCATACTATCGCTACATGGCGCAGCAGGGACAGCGATTTTGCGTGCAAACCATCATTGCCCGTTGGGCACCCGACTGCGAGAACGACACGTCGGCATACGTGCGCCGAGTGGTGGAACTGACAGGTTTTGACGCTAACAAGAGACTGGATGCCCCAACCACACGCGAGGGTGCATGGCAAATAGGCGTGATTATGGCCGCAATGACTTGCGTGGAGTGTGGATGCGAATGGGAACAGGTGCCGTTCTACAGCCTCACACTGGGCATCTGGATGGCACTGAACATCGCCATCGACCTGTACGATATCAGGGACATAAAGAAATAAAAAAAGAAGGCTGCGATTAAGCGATTGCAGCCTTCACTTCTTACATCTCACTTCTTGCATCTTACTTTATAGGACTTCTCAGTATCCTTTTCTATAGCGGTCCTCGTCCTTGTCGTCGAGCATGCTGAGGTAGGAGGTGAAGCGGGAGGGGGAGATGCGCCCTTCGTCGAGGGCTTGGCGGACGGCACAACCGGGTTCGTGGGTGTGGGTGCAGTCCTGGAATCGGCACTCCTGGCCGATCTGGAAGATTTCGCGGAAATAGTGGGAGAGTTCCTCGCGTTCGATGTCGAAAGTGCCGAAGCCCTTGATGCCGGGGGTGTCGATGACATCGCCTCCCGAGGGCAAACGGAACATCTCGCTGAAGGTGGTGGTGTGCTGTCCGCTGTCGTGGGACTCGCTGATGACTTCCGTGCGCACGTCGAGACCGGGGATGAGGTGGTTGAGGAGGGTGCTCTTCCCTACCCCGCTGTTGCCTGAGAGCAGCGTCACGCGATCGCGAAGGAGGGACTGGAGTTCCTGGAGCCCTTCGCCACGAAGGACGGAACAGGGTAGGCACTGATAGTGGAGGCTCCGGTAGAGGGCGACGAGGGATTGCATCTGTTGCATCTCGGCGTCGGAGTAGAGGTCGGTCTTGTTGAAGAGGAGGATGACGGGTACGCGATAGGCTTCGGCGACGGCGAGGAAGCGGTCGATGAAGGTGGTGCTGACTACGGGGTGGGCTATGGTGACGAGGAGGAGCACTTGATCGACATTGGCGGCAAGGATGTGGCTTTGCTTGGAGAGGTTGGAGGCGCGGCGGATGATGTAGTTGCGACGGTCGAGGATGTCGGTTATCAGGCCAACGCCGTCGTAGTTTTGAGTTCCGAGTGACGAATTCCGAGTTCCGAGTTCTTTCTCCACTTCGTTCTGAAAGCGTCCCTTTGGGCCGAGCGCCGAGTTTTGAGTGCCGAGTGACGAGTTTTGAGTGCCGAGTGACGAATGCTGTTCCATCGTTCCATCACTTTTCACTCCATCACTTCTAATGACCACTCTGTCGCCCACTGCCACGGGGTTGGTGGTGCGAAGTCCTCGCAGGCGGAAGTTGCCTCGGACCTTGCATGAGAAAAGCCGCCCGTCGTCAGTGCGAACGACGTACCAGCTGCCGGTGGTTTTGATGATGACCCCCTCCTGACCTCCCCGAGGGGAGGAAGAGACCCCTTTTAAGTCGCTCCGAGGGGAGACTTTTAGAGTTTCAAGTGTCTTAGGTTCCCCCTCCCCCCCGGGGGAGGATGGGAGGGGGGTCTCTTTCTCACTCTTCATTACACCGTCATTATCTCCTTCTCCTTAGCGGCGAGGAGGTCTCCGATCTTCTTGATGTACTTGTCGTGGAGCTTCTGGAGTGCGTCCTCGGCGTCTTTCTCGTTGTCCTCGGAGAGTCCGTCCTTGACGGCTTTCTTCAGGCGTTCGATGATTTCGCGACGTCCGTTGCGGATGCTCACTTTGGCTTGTTCCTCTTCCTTGCCACACTGCTTCACGAGTTGCTTACGACGCTCTTCGGTGAGGGGTGGGATGTTGATGCGGATGAGTTCGCCGTTGTTCTCTGGCATGATGCCGAGGTCGGAGTTGATGATGGCTTTCTCGATGACCTTGAACATGGTCTTGTCCCAAGGTTTGATGGCGATGGTGCGTGCGTCGGGGGTGTTGACGGCAGCAACATTGTTGAGGGGAACCATCGAGCCGTAACTATCGACACGGATGTTGTCGAGCAACTTGATGTTGGCCTTTCCGGCACGAATGCGCGCCAGAGCGTCTTCGAGGTACATGACGGTCTCTTCGAACCGCTCTTCAGCCTCGTTCAGAGTTTGTTTTACGTCTAACATAGTATTACATTTTGATGTTATTTGGGGCAAAGATACGAATAAATGTTTAAAAGTTTATCGTTTAAAAGTTTTTATTAAAAAAATATTTGTATCTTTGGCGCGATAATGGATGATAACAATCTGATAAATGGCCGTATAGCGGAACTGGCTGGAGCGATGAAGCCTATTGCGCTGGAGGAGATGTCGGGCATCAAACTCATGAACCGCACGGACACGAAGTTTGTGACGAACAAGCAGAAACTGGTGCAGTTGCTGGAGATGGCGCAAGACCAATACTTCTCGCAGCAGATAGGGGAAAGCCGCATCGCGGAATACGTGACTACCTACTGGGACACGGACAACTATCAGTATTATCTGGAACATCACAACGGAAGGGCTCCAAGACAGAAAGTGCGCGTGCGCTCCTATGTCGGAAGTGACCTGACGTTCCTGGAAGTGAAGACGAAGAACAATCACGGACGAACGAAGAAGAAACGCATACAGGTGCCCGGACAGGAGGTGACGGAGGTGAGAGAGAAGGCCGACGAATTCCTGGAGGGTCTGGTGCATAAGCACCTCGACGACATTCACCCTACGGTGCAGAACCACTTCTATCGCATCACTCTGGTGAACTACGGAAAGACGGAACGCCTGACCATAGACTTCGACGTGGAGTTCAGGAACTTCGAGACGGATAGCAAGAAGGAGACGGGACAACTGGTGATCATAGAGCTGAAGCGCGACGGAAACGTCTATAGTCCCATCTTGGACATGCTCAGAGTCCTGCGCATCAAACCCTCTGGATTCAGCAAATACTGCATCGGTTCGGTCATGACCAACCGACGACTGAAGCACAACATGTTTAAGCAGAAGATGGTGCGCATAAGGAAGCTGGTGGGGGAGAATATTTTTGATTAAATAGTTAATCAAAAGTTAAGAGTTAATAGTTAAGAGATAATAGTTAAAAAAACTGAGACAAGGAGTTAAAGTGGAGTTAAAAGGGAGTTAAAGAGGAGTTAAAGAGGAGTTAAAAGGACATTTGATTTCGAGAGGATGTCACCCAGTCGAATAGTATCGTCCCTTTCGCTCGACGCTCTGCTCGCTTGATTCATTCAAGAACTCCGTGAGCGTAGCGAACTAGATCCTTAAAAACGAAAATAAACATCATAAAATATTATCATGGATTTCACACAGATTAACAACGACCTTGGCAACCTATTAGGTGTGACCTTGTTCGACCCCCAGCAATTTACTTCGCTGGTTATCCGTTTCCTCATCAACCTGGTGGTGGTGTACATCATTGCACGCTACTTCTACTATCCTCGTAGCCGTAGGCGCGACTACATGTTCATCTTCCTGCTGATGGCCATGAGCATCTTCCTGCTGGTGAGCCTCATGGAAGGCGGAGGAATGGAACTGGGTGCTGCGATGGGTCTGTTTGCCATCTTCGGCATCATGCGTTTCCGCACGGAGGCGGTACCCATTCGTGAGATGACCTACCTGTTCATGCTCATCGCCCTGAGTGTCATCAATGCTGTGGCGCGTGGCGACTATCACCCGAAGGCTGAGTACTGGGACGGCGTGGGCATCGTGACCATCGTGTTCGTGAATGCGGTGTTCATACTGATGGCTTGGATGTTCGAATCGAGCAAAATCCTTGCCGACAACTGCTCGAAGTACATCAAGTACGACAATGTGGCTCTCGTGGCTCCCGACAAACGCGCAGAACTGAAGGCCGACTTGGAGAAGCGTACTGGCTTGAAGATCAAGCGCATAGAGGTGGGCATGATCGACTATCTGAAGGATGCCGTGCTCATTCGCATCTTCTACGACGAGTATGTGGATCGTGGCAGCAGCATTGCCGAAATGGCGAAGATGCCGAGGTAAGGGACCCCTCTCCCCGCTCCCCCGAGGGGGAGAGCCTTGCAAGCAAGAGACATTAAAAATTAAAAATTAAAAATAAGATGAAACGACAAGCTCTCCTCATTTTCTCATTATCTCAGTTCCTCATTATCTCAACGGCATGGGGAGAGACAGACAACACGGGTGCCGTGTGGACAGAGGTCGGAGTGAGTAAGTCACTTCCCCACAACCTGAGTCTCGACGCCTCGTTTGAGCATCGCACAATCGACTGGTTCGACTGGTCGAGCCGATGGAACATTGGTGCTGGCCTTAGTTACAAAATCAACAAGTATGTGAAGGTGGGAGTGGGCTATACCTTCATTCAGAAGCATTACCAGGAAGAGTGGAAGGACAACTACGGAAACACTTCGGGGCGATGGAATGGTTATAACTTCGATGCTGCCAATTGGGCTAACCGCCATCGCCTGTCGTTCGACGTGACGGGAAGCATGAAGTTCCGCAAAGTTCTGCGCATCGGCATTCGCGAGCGCTATCAGTACACTTATCAGGCTGCACGCGACGTAGATCGCATCAGGTATCGCGACCCGGTGTATGACAGCAAGGGCGACTTGATAGGCTTCGAAGAGGAAGAGGCCGTCATCGACCGCAAGTCGGCTAAGAACCGACACATCCTGCGTTCGCGCATCAAGTTCAGCATCGACAAGAAAGGACTCGATTGGGAACCCTACGTGAGTCTGGAGTCACACAACAACCTGGGCGACAAGATGCACCTCGACAAAGTGCGCTTGCAAGTGGGTGTGGACTACAAAATCAACAAGCAGCACGAGGTGGGTCTCGGCTACATCTTCAATCATGAGAAGGATGACGATGGCAACCAAAACATTCACGCCATCTCTATGGGATATAATTTCAAGTTTTGATGATTTCATTCATTAGTAAAGAAAGATTATGAAAAAGTTGTTTTTAATAGCAATGTTGGCCGTGAGCTCGATGGCTTATGCCGACGACTATCAGTATCTGACCATGTGTTACAACAACATGGAGAAGAGTATCGTGCTGGAAACCATCCAGAAGATAACTTTCGAGAACGGGAAAGTGGTTGTGACCACCTCCAACGGCAATGAGGATTTCGACCTCGCCCAGATGCAGAGGATGTTCTTCTCGAACACAGCAACTGCCGTGAAGGAAGTGGAGACCGATACCCAATCGGAAGAAAAGGTCATCTATGACCTCAGCGGACGTCGTGTAGTGAAACCTCAGAGGGGTCTCTACATCGTAAACGGGAAGAAGGTTTTGGTTAAATAAACGAACTTCGTCATGAAAAAGTTTACGTTACTCTTGACCTTGCTTGCGCTCACATTGACCGTGGGCGCCCAAAAGCAGATGCGCATCTGGCAAGGTGGCGAGGGAACAAAAGTGACACTCGTCGATGCCAGAAGCATGACATTCTCAGGCGATGGGTCAACCATAGACATTGCCGGCACTACCTACCAAACCGCCGACATCGACAGCATCACCATGATTCCGCAGGTGTTTGTCACCTTCAACGAATCGACGGCTTCCGTAAGCAAGATTCCTGCTTCGGTAAAAGACTATATCACGGTGGAAACCGATGGCGCACACGTGACCATCACCAACACCAATGTATCCAACGAAGTGGAGTTCATCCTAAGCGGAACATCGTCCGACGGGTCGTTCACTTACGTGGGTTCGTACAAGGCCACCATCTGCCTCAACGGTTTGGACCTTACCAGCCAGAGGGGTGGAGCCATCGACATCCAATGTGGAAAGCGCATAGCCCTGGTGCTGGAAGACGGCACCACGAACACGCTGGCCGACTATGCCGCAGGCGAGCAGAAGAGTTGCCTCTATTGCAAAGGACACTTGGAAGTGGAAGGCGCTGGTACGCTTAACGTATCGGGCAACCTGACCCACGCCATCAAGAGCAAGGAATACGTGGAACTGAAGAAGTCCACTGGCACCATCAACATCGTGAAGTCCGTGGGCGACGGTATCAACATCAACCAGTACTTCGAGATGAGAGGTGGCACGGTAAACATCACCAGCACAACGATGGGCGATGGCATTCAGGTGGATAGCACCTCGACAGAAACTGACGAATTCAACGGACAAACCTTCATTCGCGGAGGTAGAGTGAACATCGAGATTACACAAGAGGACTGCAAGGCCATCAAGTCGGCAGGCGACATCACCATCTCAGGTGGAGATCTTTACCTCTATGCCAAAGGCAGGGGCAGTCGTGGTATTCAGACAAATGAAAGTGTAACCATCAACAAAGAAGAGGATGGGATAAGACCCGGCATCGTCATTGAGGCCAGTGGTATTCGATGTGGCAACGAAGAGCATTCCGACGACCCACATCGGTGCATGGGAATGAAAATCGACAGGAACCTGACCATCGATGATGGTTACATCATTGTTGAAAATACGGGCGACAAGAGTCGAGGCATCAAGGTGGATGGTACTTTCATTTTCAACAAAGGCATGTTAAGGGCAAAGGTTACCACCGCTGCTGGTACTACGTCATATAATGAAACACGTTCAGGCGCTTCGCACTATTAGACTTTTCGTAGGCGTTCTTGTAGCATTGCTTTCCTGCTCCATGCAGGCGACAGTCTACAAGAACCCCGTCATCGCCGAAGATGCCCCTGACCCCTCCATCATCAGAGGCCTCGACGGCTATTACTACCTTTTCTCCACTGCCGAACACGTCTATCGCTCGAAGAACCTCGCCAGGTGGAGCTATTACCGCCAGGTGTTCGATGGTGGCAAGAGACCCACTTTCGTCGAGGGAGTAGATGTCTATTGGGCACCTTGCGTGACGATACAGGATGGGCGCTATGTGCTCTACTTCGCCCTCTCCAAGTGGGGAGGAGGCGATACTGCCGCCATTGGCGTGGCCACCGCCGACAAGCCAGGAGGTCCCTACTCGATCGTTGGCGACGGCAAACTCTTCACGAGTGCCGAAGTGGGTGTGAACAACAGCATCGACCCTAACTATATTGAATACAACGGCCATAAGTACATCGTGTGGGGCAGTTGGAACGGCATTTGGCTTATCGAACTGACTGCCGACGGACTGGCCTTAAAGAACATCAAGCACAAATACCATTTGGCAGGAACGCGCTTCGAAGCGCCCTACATCTACAGACGAGGAAAATACTTCTACCTCTTCTGCAGCATTGGTGCTTGTTGCGAAGGAGAAAACAGCACTTACGAGACGGTTGTAGGACGTTCAACATCCCTCTTTGGCCCATACTACACAAAGGACCAAAAGTCCATGATGAACAACTATTACGAACTCTTCCTCACGAGCAATTCGCCTTGCATAGCCCCAGGCCACAATTCACGAATCATCGAGGACGCTGACGGCAAGACTTGGATGACCTATCATGGCTATATGCGCAGCGACCCCAACAGGGGACGTGTCGTATGGCTCGACGAAGTGAAGTGGGAGAATGACTGGCCCTACATCGAAGGTAAAGGTGCCTCGTCCCAACTGTTGGAAGGTCCTGTCATCGGCCCCTATGACCCCGATGCCGTATCCGAAATACCTGCCGACGAGCACGCGGACGCACCCATACATTATAATATATTGGGACAGCGCATACCTGCCCTGCAGCGTGGCCTTCATCTGCTTCGTTATCCCGATGGTCGCGTCAGGAAGCACCTGAATCGATAAGCAAAGAGGATAGGAAAAAGAAAAACGGAGGATTCAAAAAGAGTCCTCCGTTTTCTGTACCCAGAGCCGTTCTTTTTTCGAACCAATTTCTTCACGACCTTGACCTTATCTGGGAACTTCGAAAGATAATTCCAGACCCATCGAAACCAGTTTATCTATGGTTCTGATGAGGCCATTTTGAACCCAAAGTGCCAACCTAAGAAGGGTGTTATAGTTCTCCTTTTCCTCCTATCTCGCTGATAGTGAGGATAGGGCTTTATGTAACCTTACATAGGGTTTTTGTAGGTACTTTGATAGTAGGATAAAACCGTTTAATCCGAATTTCCAGAGGGTAAATCATAATTTTCCCCTTTTACTATTGATACTTTTGTAACTATCCCTACTATTTATTTATATAAAAGATTATTGATAATGATAAGACAATTTAGAGAAATGGACGATGCCACAAAAATGCGCATTAGTCAAGCCCTAAAAGGGCGTAGTATGTCAGACAGCCACAAGCAGGCTATCAGTGACGCAATGAAGGCTTATTGGGCAACCATTCCCAATAGGCCAAGCGAAAATAACGAGAGAAATAACCCTAAAAATGAAACGAGTATGTACGAGAGCTATTCAAATTGATGCTCTAACATTATGTTATGAAGTCGAGCATCCGTATTATTACGAGCAACTTAGTAGCCTCAGCTTTGGAGAAAGCCTTGATATGGTCGAGTTCAGACTATTTCGTATAGATGGCCGATACTTTGATAATGTCTATGTTATCAGACTATGGAACGGAACACGAGATATAGAGTGGGGCTACTTAAAATTTAACCTTGCACGAGGTGACGAGCAGAGCAACACCCATATAAATGGACGGCGCAAGGTGTGGGTGAGCCTCAACAATGAAACTCTATACACTGAGGACTTTCACTTTTTAACCTTCATTGAGCAGAGGTTAGGTTTAGTCTTCCACAACATAACGAGCCTTGACCTATGTCTTGACACTCCTTTTTCCATAAGTCCACTTGTTAAGGCATACGCACATAACAAGAACATTACTACCATTCTTAACGGTAAACGTATCATAGACCGAGACGAAGACCGTCCAGAACTAACCTATACCACGAGTGGAAGCCTCAACAAGCAAACCAAATATCTTACCGTAAACATCAAGCAACGGAATGCTATCAAGGACAAGAGCAAAGGCATAACGATATTGACTTACGACAAAGTGGCTGAGATTAGCAACGCCTCAGATAAGAATTATATCTTGGGGCACTATGGTAATCCCCAAAGGCTCTATCGGACAGAGGTACACCTCAATGCAGAGGACATTAAGAACTACGTAGAACGTAGGGACATCCAAAACACACCTCTTTTCCTTTTTGATGAGGCCGTCCTCGAAGATATGTTTTTCCATTTTTTAGGTAGTGTCATTCGATTTCAGAGCAAAACTCTCGATGTCAGTTGGGAGCATCTTTTAGGACGTTTGTAGGTATATAACAACCACCCCTACGAGATATGTTCCAATTCACATATACCTTAATATATAAAGGCGATAGCGTATCAATTTAAAAATGTATCAGTATAATCTATATAACAACTATACTGATACATCTTTTTTGTATCATTCTAACTTAAAAGATTAAATAGAATCGTTGATTATAGATATTCTATTCAGAAAATCTTCTTTTAATATGGTTTTGTCGAAAACTTTCCTTAACTTTGCCTTGCAGTCGTTAGATTGCAGACATATTTGGAAAGCGTTTCGCTTTTCTGCAATGGTGAATCTGGACAATTCTACCTGCGATGCAAGAATAAGTAAAAACGCTCTTCCTAAGTGTAGAATATGCATATTGACATATACTACCTTAGGTGTGAGTTGTTTCTTCTTATCTGCATCTAAGGCAAGTCCAGAGCCGACCATTGGGATAGTGAAGTTGGCTCACACTTTTCTTTATGTCTTTAACCTTAAAGTCAATGCAATTAACAAAGTGTCTATGAGCCTTAGGCGCAGGGAGATTTATTATGGAAGAACTAAAAAGACAGGCTATTAGAATACTTAGTTCTATGCCTAATGTTTCACCTAATGATGTTGCTAACATCATCGAAACGGTAAGGGAATGCTATATTGATGATGATGAGCACAGACGTTTCCTTAGAGGGGAATTAACATTCTTTATTGATGGGATTAGGAATGCTTAAATCCGCAAAGTGTTAAGAAACCGAAGTTAAAATAATAAGTAGAATCTTATGATATTATTTTGTATTAAATATATTTTACTTTCTTGTGCCTCCTATATTGTGGGATTTTTAATCGCCTTTTTCCAAGTAAAAAAAGAATGCGAAGAGGTTAGACCAACAAAAAAGAAGTGGACAAAAGAAGAATGGGATGAAAAGTTTGAAGAAATCAAGAGTAAGTATGTAATATGGGAGAAGATGGGGAAATGGATAGGGTATCTAATCATAATATGGATGATGATTTATGGTGCGATTAATTATGACAGCTTTTAAATAGTATTAAATAGTAGTTGAATATGGCAAATAATGGTTTGACAAAATCCTCTAATAAAGTATTAGCAGGTGTTTGTGGAGGTTTGGCAGAGAAGATGGGAGTAGATGCAAATCTATTCCGTGCTCTTTTTGTTTTTGCAACGATTTTTACGGCTATCTTCCCGTGCATTGTGCTTTACATCATTTTGGCATTATTTCTTCCAGATGCATAATAAATTAATAAGATGCTATTAGAAATTTTTGGAGTATTTCTTTTTATTACTTTGATAGTTGGTCTCCCAATCAAAGTGATATTGGAAATGGCTGGCAGCAAAGATGGCTGTTTTTTAGAGTTAATCTCTTTTGGAATAGGTGCTTTTGTGGCAATTATTATCTTATTAGCACTCTTTTAGCAAGAGACTTGAAACAGAAAACAAGGGGACATTCGCTGGTGAATATCCCCTTGTTTGTTATACATAATTCTTATTATTACAACATTTTATTGTATATCTCATTTAGCTCCATCAGACTATGGAATTGATGGATTTTACCTCTCACCTTAATAAAGCCTTCCACCTCATTATCATCGAAGAGGCTTTTAACAGAAACCCCCAAGGCTGAGGCGATTCTCTCGATGGTGTCCAAACGTGCATTACCATAGATGGCACGTGTGAGACTTGCTGGGTCGATTCCCATTTCCTTGGCAAGGTCTTTGAGTTGTTTGCCTTGCGCTTTGCATATACGCTTAACATTCTCAGCCAATACTTTTTCCATATCCTAATAAAGTAAATTCGTGGCAAAATTACTAAGAATTGACGAAAATAGCAAGAAATTCTCAAATAATTGATAAAAATATCTATTAAAATTTGTTTTTAATTGATTTAATTTGTATTTTTGCATCATAATAAATTACATAATAAAACAATTTGTATGAATAGAGTAGCAATTTTCGCGAGAGTGAGCACAAACGTACAAGACTATGACCGTCAAGTGAACGAACTAACTGCACTTGCAGAGAATCGGGATTGGACGGTTGAAGCTACCTTTACCGAGAAGGTGAGTGGAGCCAAGAAGAACACCGAGCGTACCGAGTTGCGCAATATGGTCGCCTATGCCGAGTCTCATCGCATTGACAAAGTGCTTGTCACAGAACTTTCACGACTTGGGCGCGATACATTGCAAGTACTCGAAGTCATAGAGTTACTGAATAGCAAGGGGATTTCACTCTTCATTCAGAACTATGGTATTGAGACTTTGACCGCAGAGGGTAAGGTTAATCCAATGAGCCAATTCCTCATAACTATCCTTGCAGAGGTCGCTCGTATGGAACGTAAGACCATAAAGGAGAGGATGGATAGCGGTTATTCTAATTACCGTGCCAATGGCGGTAAAGTAGGGCGAAAGCAAGGCTACAAGAAGAGCGAAGATGCAATGAAAGAGCAGTATGCCGAAGAGTTGAGACTCTTACGGAAGGGATATTCCCTTCGTGACATCTGCAAACTCACGGGCACCTCCGTAAACACCATCCGAAAGTGCAAGGCTATGGCATAAGTAGCACTACACGGATGCGAAAAATAAGTCACTCGTGAGAGTGACAAAGTAATTTTTCTTAATGAATGCTAACAATAGAGTTATGCAGTAAAATTCTAAATCAAGGCAAAAGAGCCTACACAAACGAAGAGGTAAAGCAAATCCGAGAGTATCTTTACCTACTGGCCTCCCTCCAAGTAGAGGCCGACAAACTACAAGAAACTGAACAGATTAAAGAAGAAGAAAGATGAATGTATTACTTTATTGTCGCGTAAGTAGCGACGAACAAAGGGAAAACACAAGCCTTGGTTATCAAGAATCAAAAATGAGAGAGTATTGCCAACGTCACGGTTATGAGGTTGTAGGTTGTTATTACGAAGACTTTACGGCAAAGCATCACGATTTACGTCGCCCTCAAATGAGGGTATTATACAACTATTGCAAGCGAAACAAAGGGCAAATAAATATGCTACTCTTCTTGCGCTGGGACAGATTTTCACGCAATACAGAGTTTGCCTTTACCTATATCCGTAAATTCAAAGAACTAGGTGTTACAATTAACTCCGTAGAGACTTCTATTGACTTTAAGAGTCCCGATTGGTCAACACTCATAGGGGTATATTGTGGAAACGCACAAGCCGAAGATACGAAAATTAGTAAGCGTACTCGGGATGGAATACGAGCAAACTTGTTGAGAGGGCATTGGACGAATAAGGCTCCTAGGGGTTATAAGAATGTCCGTACAGGCAAAAATTCTGGGGAAACTCACATCGAGATAGATGTGGCTAAGGCTAAGGAAGTATCAAGAATGTTTTCAGAGGTTGCCAAAGGGATAGAAAGTCCCTATATCATACGAAGGAGAATGTTTTCTCACTTGTCCGAATCGACCTTCTTTGATATGTTGAGAAATGTCTTCTATATCGGTAAGATAAGAGTTCCAGCCTATAATGACGAGCCAGAGCAGATAGTAGAAGGCGAACACGAGGCTATTGTGGATGAGGTTACCTTTCAGAAGGTGCAAGACATTATCGATGGACGGCGCAGGAAGTCGCCTAAACGAAGCCAAACGGACAAGCCAGACCTTTTCTTGCGTAAGTTCCTCGTGTGTCCCATTTGTGGACACGCAATAACTGGAGCCACAAGCCGAGGCAATGGTGGCAGATACACTTACTATTTTTGTTCCGATACACAAAAGCACGTTCGCTTACGCGCCGAAGATGTAAATGAAGGCTTTGCACGTTATGTATCGTGCCTCACGCCGAAAAAAGAAGTATTAGCACTCTACAATGAAGTGCTCAAAGATGTGTGTGGAGAAAGCAAGCAAGAGCGTATGAAAGAGGTAAGGAAACTACGAGAGGAAAAAGAACACCTTACTGCCAAAGTAGAAGAAGCCGATGATATGTTAATGGATGGCAAACTCGCTCAATCTGACCACACACGTATTACCCAACGACTCATTAAGCGCATTGAGGAGGCTGAAACTCGCATTACTTTATTGGAAACAGAGAACCGTGGTAATATCGAACCAAAACTAAACTATTCTATTTCGCTGATAGACAAGATAGAAGATATAGTTCGCTTTGCTCCTATGGATGTCAAAATTAGGGTACTTGGTTCGATGTTTCCTCAGAAAATCGAATTTGACGGAAAAAATTATCGAACCAATGAGTTTAACAAAGTGCTCGATTTAATATATCACGAAACCAATAAGTTACGAGGCGATGAAAATGAAAAAGCGGAGGAAAATCTCAATTCCTCCGCTTCTGTACCCAGAGCCGGGGTCGAACCGGCACGGGTTGCCCCACTGGTGTTTGAGACCAGCGCGTCTACCGATTCCGCCATCTGGGCTTTGCGGGTGCAAAGGTACAAAGAAAAATGAAAAGTGAAAAATGAAAAGTGAAAAATTATTGCTATAGCGCGAAAAAATATGCTTGCATATATCTTTTTGCACTTTCGACCCTCCGAAGGAGCGTCAAAGGTTGAACGAAAAATTAAATATTTGCGCTTATTGCCTTATAACTTTACTTCAGAAATTTCGTGTTATTCCGAATAAATATGCTTTTCATGTTTGAAGTTTTTAGGAAGGAAGATTGGGGAATACTCCTTCCACTCAGGTCGAAAACATATTTACCGTTTGGCGAACCACCATTCGCCGTTTCATCGTCATTTGTCCATCCCTCCCCTGCCTCGCTTTGGAGGTGTCCCTTAGGGTTGTGCGATGAATCGTAAACCGACTCTATGCCATCGTAGTTGCTGTCAATGCCGTTGAAGACATAGACAGAGCTGGCGAGCAGGGAAAGGGAGAGTTCCTGGTCGATATCAATAGGTTCGCCTTCAGGAAGTCCACTCAAGGGGTATTGAACACTGAAGGCTTTGGTAAAAATGATGCTTCCCGTGACAGAGGCAGGAATATCGAGAGCCTCGCGCAATGTGGTTTTGAAGGTCTGTCGACTCTCAGATCCATTGCGGAGAGTCAGCACTGACTTCTGTCCGTTCCAAGCCGCCCAGCCATAGACATTAGCTTTCTGTCCGTCCCAAGGATTGCCTCCCACCCAATGAATATCGGGCAAGACATCGGCTTGGTCTTGTTGCCATTGTATGCACTCGGCCAAATCCTGCCACAGCTTCCCGCTATTGATGCTATTCATAAGGGAATAATCGTTGTACAACTCCACCATTCCACTGCCACAAGCAAAGGCACAACGGAGTTCGCGCAAGACGGCTTGATAGCTCATGGTCTTGCTCACATCGCCATGAGCGGAGAGGATGAATCCGTGAGTCATCAGTGTATTGATGGGGCACAAAGGTGCGTTCTGCACGAAGTTCTTGTACACCAGCCTATCGCGGTAGGTTATCCAGTTTTCGCGGTCGATGCTATTGTTTCCAATCGTTCCGTAATCCTGTTCTTGCCTCCACACGGCATCGGTGAAATGGAACCAGAAGGGGCTTGCCCACGTGCCTACGGTGGTGTTGAAGAATATGTCCGGACACAATTGTTTCCTTATCTGGCGTTCGAGTTCGATAATGGCTTCGGCATTTTCCTCGCCTGTGGTTCCGCTATCTGGCCCGACCGATGAGAACTGAGCGCTGATTCCGTCGAACTTGAAAAAGCGGAAGTCGTAGTTGTCAATCATATACTTGCAAGCATCCCAAAAGACTTGATAGTACTGAGGATTAGACAGTTGCATCGATTGCCCTTGATCTGTCCAATACTTACGCCTGTAGTTTCCACTTTGTCCGTAACCTCCCACAGGACCAAGCCAGGCACCAATGCCACTTCCCATCTGGCGTGCAAGTTCGTCGGCTTCGGAGAAACCATTGGGGAAATTCTTGTTAAACGTCCACGTGCCATACTTGTCCCATCCATCGTCCCAGACAAAAGCCTTCACACCCACTTGATACTTGTCGAAGAACCTTTGTTTCCACTGCTTGATGACATTCGCGCATTGCGAAATCGTCATATTTGTGGTGTAGTCGGGGTCGTTGTTGCGGTCGATATTCAATTCGTACCAACTGATGTAGACGGGCATTGGACGCCAAGGGACGGCTCGCTCGCGTTCGCTGTAAGCCAGGAACGAACGGCGTTGTTGTCCCTCTCCCATCATGCCGACCACAGCGCCAACCTCCCACTCCTTGCCAGCCTCCAGCGTCACGTCTCGGCTCCAAGTGCCTGTAATGTTTCCTTGCTTGTCAACAGCATTAATGCCCATGGGCGTTTCCAATCCGGCAAAGAGGCGTGCGCTTGCGAGCAACGACCCTCGCGTATTGCCAGAAACCTCGGGAAGAGGAAACTTGGAAGTGTCCACGCGATAGAGAAGCGGCACCATGTGGTGCATTCGGATGTTCTTGATCGCTTGAAAAGTCAGTGTCGTACGCAGGTAATGACTACCATCGCGCAGGATTGCCCTCCATGTAACCTTCAGTGCCTCAGTGCCATACGTAAAGTTTGCCACGATGGACTTACCTGCAAAATGCTCAGACCCTCGTATGGCCGACGGATTGCCTTCGAGGTCTTCGATGCTGATGCTGTCGAGCCGCATGTCGCTACACTGCTTGGTCATTTGTGCGTCCTTGCCCAGGACGATGTAGAAGAGTTCGCTGCCCTCCATGAGCCCAAGCGCTTCGCATCCGCCAAATTTCACGACGCCGTTTTTACAAACGAACGAAGCCGAAAGCAGATTGTTGCTCAACGTGAAGACGGAATCCCTGACACTGGCTTGCGCAATGCCTACCTGCGTTTGTTGCTGAGGATAAACAACCGGCTGATAGTCAACGGCTTGCAAGGCAATTGCGTAGAGGAAAAGCAGAAAGAGACAAATTCTTTTCATGGCGTTGGATGTTTCTCTGCGACAAAGATACATCTTTTTTATGAAACAAGGAAAAAGCACTCCCGAATTTAGACATGCGATTCATCACGCCTATGTTCGATGTGCCTCGAGCCTATGTTCGATGCGACTCGTGCCTATGTTCGATGAAACGAAGGCCTTAGGGATTATGACGGAAGGCTTAAGGGTTTTCGACGGAAGGCCTAAGGGATAAATCAAACGTCCCCTTGC
Source organism: Bacteroidaceae bacterium (assembly GCA_017962495.1). Classification (GTDB taxonomy): domain Bacteria; phylum Bacteroidota; class Bacteroidia; order Bacteroidales; family Bacteroidaceae; genus Physcousia. Next base: position 4,996 of record JAGCVH010000037.1, on the reverse strand, counting down.
TCTTTGCTCGGTTCCATGTGGAGAGAGACGTGAGTCTTGGGACCAAACCGTTCCTTAAGCTTATGCTCGATGGCAGAAGCGCGGTCGTGGACCTGACTCAGAGGCAAGTTCCCATCCATCCGGACGTGGGCTTCAATGGCGATGCGATCGCCAATGCGACGCGTGCGAAGGTTGTGAGGTTGCTGAACATCGGGGAACAGCTTGATGAGTTGCAGGATTTCGGCCTCAGTCTCCGCAGGCAGGGAACACTCCGTGAGGTCGCCCACGCTGGTCCTCAGCAGGTCTGCTGCAACTTTGATAAGGAGCAAACCCACGAGGATGGAAGCCAGAGGGTCGAGAACCGTCCACCTGTCACCCAGCAGAATTGCGCCTCCGATACCTATGGCTGCACCTATCGACGAGAGGGCATCGCTTCGATGGTGCCAGGCATTGGCGACAACCACTTGCGAATCGAGAGCCTTGCCTCGGCGAACGGTATACTGATAGAGCAATTCCTTAACCAAAATCGATAGCAAAGCCGCCCACAAAGCCAAACGGCCGGGTGCTGCCAACTGCTCGCCTGCAAACCAATCCGACAGCTTGATTCCTCCTGCAACGATAATGCCTGTGGCCGCACCCATCAGAGCCAAGCCGATAAGGAAGGAGGCAATGGTCTCAAACTTCCCATGCCCATAGTCGTGCGACTCGTCTTGCGGTTTCGCACTGATGTAAACAAAGACGAGAACCACCAAATCGGTAAGGAAGTCGGAAAGCGAATGCACGGCATCGGCTATCATGGCCGAGCTGTGACCCAAGATGCCAGCTATGAATTTGAACGTGAGCAATGCCACATTACCAGCACTGCCCACGAGCGTTACCTTGTATATGTCTTTTTCGCGACTTGCCACCTGAGGCTTCTCCAATAACGAGAGAGATTACAATATCATTAATGTATAGAGATAAATCACAACGGCAGGAAGGGCGAGGAGTGACGAATCGAAGCGATCGAGCAGACCTCCGTGACCCGGTAGGATATTGCCACTGTCCTTAATGCCGAGCTGTCGTTTCAGAAGGCTCTCGACAAGGTCGCCCCATGTGCCGAAGATTACGACTACAAGGGCGAAGCCAAGCCACTGGGGAAGGGTGAGACTCTTATCGAAATACCACACAACTACGGCTGCAAGCAAGGAGACAAAGGCTCCTCCGATGCTTCCCTCCCACGATTTCTTCGGAGAGATGCGTTCGAAGAGTCTGTGCTTTCCGAAAAGACTGCCGAAGCAATAAGCTCCCGTGTCGCTGGTCCATAGGAAGATGAAAACCGCAAGAGGGAATATCCAACGGTAATGAATGGTTTGCGGATGGGCAGGGTCGTTCATGAAACCAAGCACAGGCATCATCGAGAAAGGCAGAGCCACATACATCTGACTCATCATCGTATATGCCCAGTTGTTGATGGGACTTTCCCGTTGCAGATAAAGCTCGCTAATGAGTAGGTAGATGACGCTTATCAGATAGGGAATGAACACGGCAGGCGTGGGGGTCAAACCACTGCAATAGCCAAAGAAGGCAAGAAACAGATAGGCACCCGAAACGGAGCATATCATGGGATTAATCTCCACATCATCGCGCTCGGACACAATTTCACAGAACTCGTGAACTGCGAGTGCCGTAATGACGGTAAACAAGCAAGCCATAGAGAGCGGGCTATAGGTGATGCCCCCTATCATGACCAACAGAAAGATGATGCCCGTCAGCGTGCGGACAATAAGGTTACTTTGTTTCGGGCTCATGGTTTTCTTCAGGTTTGTTTTCTTCGGCTTCCTCAGCTTCTTCTATTATCTCTTCCGCTCTACTCGTCCAAGGACGGGGACCAAAGATTCGCTCTACGTCTTCGGCAAAGATGACTTCGCGGTCGACGAGCAACTGGGCAAGTTCGGCGTGTCCTGCTGCTTTCTCGCGCAACAAGGTCTTGGCACGTTCGTATTGCTCGCTTATCATCTTCTGCACCTCCTCGTCGATGAGTTGAGCCGTTTCTTCAGAGTAAGGACGCTGGAACTGGTATTCCTCGTTGTTGTAATAGCAAAGGTTGGGCAAGCGGTCGCTCATGCCCATGTAGGCTATCATCCCGTAGGCTTGCTTGGTTACTCGTTCCAGGTCGTTCATGGCTCCACTCGAAATGTGACCCGTGAAGAGTTCCTCTGCAGCACGGCCTCCAAGGAGTGAACACATCTCGTCGAGCATCTGTTCGCGAGTGGTGATCTGCCGTTCTTCGGGCAAATACCACGCTGCACCCAAGGCTCTTCCGCGAGGAACAATGGTAACCTTGACAAGCGGATTGGCATACTGCAAGTGCCAGGATATAGTAGCGTGTCCTGCCTCGTGAAGGGCTATGGTGCGCTTCTCCTCAACCGTCAGCACTTTGGTCTTCTTCTCAAGACCACCGATAATGCGGTCGACTGCCGAAAGGAAATCGTCCTTCGTCACCGACTTCTTATTATGGCGGGCGGCGATGAGGGCGGCTTCGTTGCAGACATTGGCAATGTCAGCTCCAGAGAACCCCGGTGTTTGACGGGCAAGGAAATCGATGTCGAGGTCCTTCTCGGTTTTCAACGGACGCAGATGCACTTTGAAGATGGCCTTTCGTTCATTGACATCGGGCAGGTCGACATGTATCTGGCGGTCGAATCGTCCTGCACGCAACAGGGCTTTGTCAAGGATATCAGCTCGGTTGGTTGCAGCTAAAATGATGACGCCACTATTGGTTCCGAAACCATCCATTTCCGTCAGGAGTTGGTTGAGCGTGCTCTCGCGCTCATCGTTACCTCCCATCATGGCATTTCGACCGCGGGCTCGGCCAACAGCGTCGATTTCATCGATAAAAATAATACAAGGGCTGTTCTCCTTTGCCTGACGGAATAGGTCGCGTACACGACTTGCGCCCACCCCGACGAACATCTCCACAAAGTCGCTTCCGGACATCGTAAAGAAGGGTACTGCAGCTTCGCCTGCCACCGCTTTGGCAAGGAGGGTCTTACCCGTTCCCGGAGGTCCAACAAGCAAGGCACCCTTAGGTATCTTTCCTCCCAAGTCGGTAAACTTCTTGGGGTTCTTAAGGAATTCCACAATCTCCTTAACTTCCTGCTTGGCACCAGCTTGGCCTGCCACGTCGGCAAAGGTTACTTTCGACTTTTCGTCAACCTCTACTCGCTGAGCGCGACTGCGCCCAACGTTGAAGATATTCATGCCTCCGCCAGAACCTCCGCCTCCCATGCGGTTCATAATAAAGAACCAGAAGAAGATAAGCAATAGGAAAGGACCAAAATTGATGAGGATGTGATAGAACATACCATCTTCCTCATGGTAGGTAAGCTGACCTTTGAAATGTCCGTCGACTTGCTGTTGATCGAGGAATTCCTCCACCTTCTCGATGGAACCATATTTCACAACGACATAGGGCTCCTTGCCCGATTTATCGGATTCGGAAGTACGAAAGACATCGCGAATATGCTCGGGCTTGACATACATATTCAGCTGATTGCGACTGGTATTGACCTCTACGCGAGAGGCATAACCCTTCTGCACATACTGACGAAACTCGCTGTAGGTTCCTTGCTTCGACATGCCGCCTCCAGCACCCGAACCCTCGCTGTTGAACAACAGCCAACCGAGTGCCACAGCAATGATGACGTAGAACCAAGTCAAATTGAAACGAGGTCGCTTCTGCTTGTTGTTCTTGCCGTTATTGTTTGTGTTTATATTCTTCTTTTCCATGCTTAATCCAAGTCTTCGATTTCGGTAATCATAGCATCTGCCCACAAGTGTTCAAGGTCGTAGAACTGACGCGTCTCGGGCAAGAACATGTGGACAATGACATCGCCATAATCCATAGCCACCCACAACGATTGGCGCAACCCGTCAACTGCCGTTGGCTTGCTCTGCGCTTCCTTGCGAGCCACCTCTTCCACGCTATCGACCAACGCCTGCAAATGGCTGGGGGAGTTGCCCGTGCATATGACAAATGCCCTGCAAATGGTATCTTCAATAGGACTAAGGTCCACGATGGTGATGTCGTGAGCCTTCTTTTCCTGCATTCCTTTAACTATTTTCTCTACCAGTAAGTCTGTACTACTCATTATTTATTATTAATATGATTTGAGCACAAAGATAGGTATAAATTACGAATTACGAATTACGAATTACGATAAATAAAATTAAAAAATGAGTTAAAAAGTTTTGTTGATTCGTAAAAAGTACTTACCTTTGCACTCGCTATCGGAGGATAGCATCCCGTTGATTGGGCTATGGTGTAATGGTAACACTGCAGATTCTGGTCCTGCCTTTCCTGGTTCGAGTCCGGGTAGCCCAACAAAGAAGTGATAGTAGTCGTATTCGACTTCGGTTAAACAAGTAAAAGTAAAGCCTCGCAGATTTTTGCGAGGCTTTTCCCTTGTTTATTACTCTTCTTTCTTATCCTGATTTCTCATCTCTGCCTCAACGGCTTTGATTTTCTCCTTCAAGAGGTTGAGCTCGTCCTTCAGCTTCTCCACCTTCTTCTCTATCTCCTGCACGAGAGTACTACCCTTCTTGCTGCTTGCCGAAAGGAATCCGATGTTGTTCTCGTAGGTCTGCAACTCGCCCTTCATGATTTCATAGGCGCGAGCCAAGCGGTCGCGTTCGCGTGCCAAAGTATTGGCACCTGCCTCTGCACTCACCTTCAAGGTGGTTCTGAAACTGCTCAGTCGGCGTTCTGCCTGACTGAGGTTAAGTTTCTTGTACAGCGTGTCTACTACCTCGCGATACTGCTTGTATACCTTATCCTTATCGCGAATGGGAACGAAACCAACGTTAGCCCATTCGGCTTGCAATTCGTGAACCTTCTGTGCCGTTGCCTCTGCGCCTTCTTCCGTTAAAGCACGCAGACGTTCGATGATGTCCTTCTTCTTGGTCAGGTTCTCTTTCTCTTCCTCGCGCTGACCTGCAGTTGCCTGACTCTTTGCCTCGAAGAAGTGGTCGCAAG